>NZ_JBBPHP010000074.1:0-15903 GCF_038039535.1 Catalinimonas locisalis
GCATAAATCTTTAAGTTTTGGTCAACCTAAAGTTTATTCATTGACCCGCTCTTTTCAAAATTTAAACATGCTCTAAGTCTTCGCTATAGAAACAAATAAAATGATCATGAAAAGATTACACGTTAACATTCAAGTGAAAGACTTAGAGCAATCTATCAACTTCTATAGCCAGCTTTTTAAAGGAGAACCTACAGTGATAAAAAAAGATTATGCTAAGTGGATGCTGGAAGATCCAAAAGTAAACTTTGCTCTTTCTCTATCCGATACCAATGAAGGTATTGAGCATTTGGGTATTCAGGTTGATACTGAAGAAGAACTGGGAGAACTCTACAGTAGATTGGATCAAATAGAGGGTAAAAAGTTTGAAGAAGGGGATACGGTTTGCTGCTATGCCAAATCACATAAATCCTGGATTGAAGATCCACAAGGCGTAGAATGGGAAATTTTTCAAACCTATGGTACTTCCCAAACAAATACCAATGAAAGTAAGTCTTGCTGTATCCCGGTGTCAGAAAATGTATAACTATTACAGGAAGCCTGCTTAGGGTAGTCTTCCTCTCCAAATTAATTATAGAACATATGTCGTGTGAATTAGTCGCTCCTGTATTTCAGGAATACGAAAAAGAACTGCTAGGCTTTATTAATAAGCGGATTAAAGACAGGCAACAGAGTGAAGATGTTTTGCATGGGATATTTTTAAAGGTACATCGGCATTGTGAAAAGTTGCCTAAAATAAAGAACAACCGAGCCTGGCTATTTCAAATTACTAGAAATGCCGTGAATGACTATTTCCGCGAAAATAGGAAAAACACAAGTCTGGAGGAACTACCATTTGAGGCCGAACAACAGACTGGAGAAGAACTCTCTCAACTCCTTGCTCCACTAATCCCCAGAATGATTCGTATGCTTCCTGCTAAATATGCAGAGCCCTTAATGATGAGCGATATTGAAGAAATACCACAACAGGAAGTGGCTAACAAACTTGGACTTTCTTTGTCAGGAGCTAAGTCACGTATTCAGCGTGGTAGAGAAAAGTTGAGGAACTTATTTTTTGAATGTCTATATCTTGAACTTGACCACCAGGGAGTTCCGCTAAGCTTTTCAGTTAAAGAACATTGCACACCACTGCATCAATATCAGCCTAATTCCGAGCAAAAGCTTATTACTAAGACTAATAGATGTAATTGCTAAATATTTATCATTATGCCAATAAAAATTTAAAGTCAAATAATTACGATTTAGGTTAACATCCTAAGGTACCATCAATGCATTACAGCAAGCCTAAACACAAAAGTATAAGCCTTTTCATCAAATATTTTGTCTACCTTGATCTGCATAAACTCATTATTAAGCTCATCCACCATCCAGTTTTCATCAGCATAGGATTCTTCCATTTCATAACCATAGAGCATGCGGTGGCCGGAGGCAAAAAGAGATACTGCGAAAATGGTGTGCTGATCGTTAAGCTTCCATCCAGCGATGAGTGGAATGTAGGTGAGGTCATTTTCCTGACATACTGTGTTTCCTTCTTCACCATTCAATTGCCCTACTGCTCCTGTACCAGGAGCTTCGGTGATGAAGATGTTGTCTTTAACACAGGCAGGGAGTTGACTGTACCAATCCAGTATTTTGCCGTCACTCTTTCTTTCCGCCTGCATGGAGACCACCTTCCATCTTTTCTGATGCAGCAGGATTTTCATTTCATTTTCAGGAGGAATGATCATCTCAGGGGACTGGCATGAGGCAATTGTAGTAAAAGCTAGTAGATAAAAAGCATAGTTGGGTTTCATAGCGAAGGTTAGGTAAAGGGTTAAAAAATTGATGTATCAGATATTAGAGTTCTTTCCAGGCTTTTTCTTTGCCGGACAGCATCATTAATAGCTTCAGGATCTTTAGTGACTTGCAAGAGAAATTCATCAGATCGCTCTAGCATTGTTTCAGCAGTCAAAAGATATTCCTCGCTATACGCTTGCAGTGCTATTCTTTCAGCCTCAGTCATGGAAAAGCGATCTGCTTGTTTTAATACTTCATTCATTTCAGACGCTTTGCGTATAAAGTCGTCTGCCAGGTACTGAAAAGCTACCGCTGCATAGGTTATTCTTTGGGCAGCATAATAGGAAAAACTGCTGATAAGCTCATCTGAGGATTTACTGTCCTCTTGAAAATTATTGAAGTCAACTGCCAAAGCTTCAGCAGAACTAGCCATAAATAAATCAGCATAAGTTTCATCTATTGATCTGTTTAAAACAGGATGCTCTCCTATGATGATGTCTATTTCAATGTCTGACTGACTGATCCCATTGACCAGTTCATCAGCCAAATAGATAGACTTAGTAAGGTCACTCCAATGCAGGTCTCTCACTGATTCAGCCTGCTTCCATTGATGGAGTACTTCCTTTTGTAAAGCCTCAATACTGCTGTATTGTGTGAGCATACTCTCGCTGTGCTGCAGCGTTTTTTGATACTGTTGTTGCTTGACTACATTCATGGCAAAATCCTGCACACTTTTGCCTAAAGCCTTGCTATCATAGACCATGATAAGCTGGGCCCGGAGGGCAAAAGGCAGTATAAAAAGTAGCGTGAAAAATCTGAATTTCAAGTGCATGATAGTAATATTTACTACTGAAACAAAGTACTTTTTTCAAGAATTTTTCGCTCCAATTGATGCTCAAATACTTCTATTGAGTAAGCCTTTGAAAAAGAGTTAGATGCGGATTTTTGTATCAGTTGATCCGCTTTGGTTTTTAGCTTTAAGCTACTTTGAAAGTACTCCTGCATCCTTTTCAAAGTCTCTAGTCTTTTGTTTTCAGTCATTGAAAAAGCGTCATCGCTCTTCAACAGAACTTGTAACTCCTGGGCTTTTTCAAGTCTACTTTCTGCCAGATCCTGATAGGTTTTAGCCAGGAGCAGCTTTCGTTTATAGCTCATTTCTTCAAGTGCGAATTGATTCAGCTTTCTTTGCTCTTGATCCGCATCAAAACTACTAAGCTCAGGCAGCATCAATGACTCATCGTAGGGAATAAGCTCCTCAAAAAGGAGCTGACTTTTGTGAGCGGGTTCTATCTGGGCATGGTAAATTTCAGCAAGTGTATTGGCAAAAGAATACTCCTCTAAGTAAGAAGAAGCCTGCAATACCTGAAGTGTATTTTCACTTTCTTCATCCAAGTCAGAAATCCGCAGTAAAGCAGTACTTACAGCCTGCTTTAAGTAAGCCTGATAAAAAGCCTGTAACTGATAAGTCGCTGAAACCGTATCCATGCTTTGCTCAGTCAGCTGTTGGATAAGTCCCAGTATGGCTGCCTGTTTGGTATCATGGTTTACCTGTTCAGCCAATTCATCTTGTAAGAGATGATCACTCACTGAGATTTGAGCATAGATAATATGAATCGGCAACAGCATGAGGCTAAGTAAGATGATGAGCTTCATATGAAATGAAATTTATTGACATGAGTTTTAATAAAGTGGGGTATTGGCAAGTACCTCTCGTTCCAACTGCTGTTCGTACTGTTTGATGGGGCCAGTCTTGCTTTGTTTTGCCGCCTCCATCACCTCCAGGATCAGTTGATCGGATTGAAGCTTCAAGTCTATGCTTTGCAGGATATAGTCATGGGCCTGTTTGATGCTGCTGAGCCTTTCTCCTTCTGTCATGGAAAAGCGTTCGTTGACCAGCAGCGCCTGACTGAGTTCCTCAGCTTTTTCCAGGAGGTCCTGGGCCATCTCATGATAAGATAAGGCCACTTGTAATTTCTTTTTGTAAGCCATCTCGTCAAAGGCAGCACGATTCACCGAGAGCGTCGAGAGGCTGGTTTGCAGGGCATCCAGGCTAGCAGGTAGTAGATTGTCTGCGCCAAAACCATCTAACTCCTGGTATAAGCCCATAGCACCATTTTCGTTTTCAGGGTTTTGATAAGCATCTTTGAGTCTCTCAATGCCATCAAAGCCTGGTACATAAGCATCCATGGAGGTGGCTATGGATAAAGCCTGGGCTTCACTGTTTTCCAAATTGGCCCATTGAAGCTCCTGTATGCTTTCGGCCTGCTTGAGGAATTCCTGGTAGTTGTATTGTAGGTCGTAGATTTCACCGACCTTTTCTTCAATGCGGTAGGATATCATGACCTGTTCGTTGAGTTTATCCAGTTGATCATTCAGGATTTGACTATTGGCTACTGTCATCGCGATATGCGTGACATCCATCACCGGAATACCCTGAGCAAAAACCTCGGTACTCAAGCAAAACCATATTAAGAGGAGGAGGTAAAACTTAGAAGTTTTCATGCTATTGATCGTTTATAGTTTGAGCAACAAAAAGAGGAAGACCATCAGGCAGGAATACTGTAGTTTGCCTTCTTCTACTTTTCTGAAGGACACTGCGTCCCAGTTCAGCGGCAATATCCAAAGGAATATCTCTTACCGACCGCTGTCCCTCCCGGTAAAG
Source organism: Catalinimonas locisalis (assembly GCF_038039535.1). Taxonomy (NCBI): domain Bacteria; kingdom Pseudomonadati; phylum Bacteroidota; class Cytophagia; order Cytophagales; family Catalimonadaceae; genus Catalinimonas; species Catalinimonas locisalis. The sequence goes on from NZ_JBBPHP010000074.1 coordinate 4,436, forward strand.
GCTTTGTTGGCCTGCTTCTTCCAGCACACTTTGTGATTCGTCCAATTGAATACCTTCATGAAAAGTATGATGATGCACCTGAAGTTGTACTGGTGTCTGCAATATCCTGGAAATCCTCACCAGGATTCGGTTTTGGGCGATTCTTGCTGAGCCGTACATGATTGTTCCTGCCGGAAAATGCTGCTCATTGATGGACAAGCTTTCTGTTAAGCGCAGGCTTAACATATCGTTGTTACCCAACTCCTGATCTCCATGTATAACACAAGCAGTAAAGCTTTGGATAGAAGTATTGGCCAGGTTCACTTTTACAGCTTGAAAGAAATCCTGGCTGTCTGATTTGCTCTGGTATTCAGCAGTCAGCCCTTCAGGTTTTTTTTCGTGAGTTGCTGTAGTGGCTACTTTTCTTTTTCTCATTACCTCAACTTTCTTTGATGTAGCGTTCCCATTATTGAATGAATCAGCTTCTGGAGACTTTGGCTGGATGCTATCCTTTTTAGTTGTATCAATGGCTTGAACAGAATCAGTTTTAAGCGATGATCTTTGCTTAATCATCTTCCAGTCAGGCTTTGTTATTTTGGACTTGACTGAACCTTTGGCTTGTTGGGAGATATCCTCCCTTCTTTCTTTTTCTTCTTGTTTAAGGGCTTCTTTGTAGACCTCGGTTTTGTCAGGTAATGCTTTGGGTTGAATACTTTCTTCCCAACCAAAGATAGGCAGGGGAGTAAGTCGTATTGCCTGTAAAATATCCTTACCCTTAAAGTGAAGTACTGTAATTGATATTGCTACTGCTCCAACAATGAAAAGCAGCCAGGTTTTTGAGAGGAATCGCAATACTTTGTCCTTCCAGCTTTTGGCAGGCTTGGGAGCCTCAAAGCGAAGCTTTTCAGCATTGATATGCGCTTCATCAATATTGTCTTTAAAGTCCATAGTGTTTTTGGAGTTTGGAGATTGGTGGTTAGGGATTAGAGATTGAAAGAAACTTTACAGTTCTAAAGATTAGCTTCACACTAAAGGCCAAGTCCTAATCCCCAACTCCCATCCACTAATACAAATCCGCCCGTTTGAATGATTGATACGGAAGCTTGAGCGAGATACTGCGGCGAGCGCCTTTTTCTCTTAAAGTAGCGATGATAGATTCCCTTCTTTCCAGTGCCTGTAGCGGCAGTACATAGAAGAGATGACCCGAGGAATAGGGCAGAATATCTTGGATCTGCCAAGCTTCAGCCTCCGTAATCGGAAAGTGGGCTACTTGCGTTTTGGCAAAGAAGCCTTTCTTATACTTCTTGAGTCTTTCAAAACCAATAAACTCAGTTTGATATACCACCGAAGTATGGTTCTTCACCCTGAACTTGAGATAAGTATCCTGATGATCATGCAATATGCCTACCAGCCTAAAACTAATACCGTGCTCTTTATTGCCAGTATAATGAAGATCTGTCTGTTCTTGGAGAAACTCTAATCTTTCTTCTTTCTCAAAAGCTATCCTCTTTTCATGATTTGATGACTTCTTTCTAAAGTCATAGAAGGCCTGGGGATGAGATTGAAAAATAAGCACTCCTTGAAAAGGTTGATCTCCTACTACTGCATAGAATGGCGTAGGAGGGACGCTATCTTTTTTTGCGATTAACATCACCGCATTACCTTCTATACCCGCTTGAAAACGCATAGGGTTACCAATATCTGCCAGGCTTACTGCTTCATCAAAGAGCAGATAGGACTTCGCCTGATCAGATACATAAATGGTATCCTGACTATAACTTAAAGTAGTTGCCAATAACAAAACGAATACTAAACTGAATTTGATCATGGTTGCTTTTCTTCTTTACGAGAGTAGGCGATAAAGTCAAAATCAGTGAGCAAAAGGCCATAAGGGTTCTTCTCATGACGGTAGGCTTGGACTACCTTGAAGCTTGCTGCTATAGGTAGCGTCCGGACATTGTCTCCAATATGCACCTCTTGTAGCGCATAGAACTTTCCTTCAATGGGTAGGGTGTTCATATCCAGTACCACAGAGTCCAGCTTGACCTCCGTGTGAGAACCATAGCGGACGTAGTTTTTCTGTACTTCTCCTTCTTCAAAGTCATGATAGATCCGCTTGCCGGATTCTTCATCAATGAGGTTCAAAGCATAGTTGATATGTTCATAATAAGTTTCTGCACTATGGGCGAACATATGCTTGACAAAGGTTTCCACATGATTCTGGGTTTCAATACGGGATACTTTTCTTCCGTCATAGTAGCTGGCAGGAAAAGTGCCCCAGGAGGTAATGACATAAGTCTGCTGCTGGTAATACTCTTCTACTTTTCTGTATTGTATAATATAGATCACAGTAGAAATCATAAAGCCCAGGATACTGACAGCCGCTAGCATCTGCATGGTCTTGAAGGTTTTATTAAAGTCTTTTACGCTTGACATGTTGGTTAGGGGTTAGAAATTTGGATATTAGGTTTTAGTAAATCAGTGTTTTCTGCGATGAGCGTATCTGGCTGCTTGTGCACCTGCGTTGGCAGATGCACTACCGGCTGCTCCTGTGCCGACTACCACTTTACTGGAAGACATCACGGCCTTTCCCTTCTGATACGCTAAACCTGCGCCTAACATAGCAGTGCTAAAGACCCTGCTCTGAAAGACAGCCGCATGTGAATGACCGATGATGTAACTTGTCAGATGGGGTACCATAAAGTAGAGAATGACTATCACCAGACTGACCAGCACAAAGTTGGTGGTGCTTAACTCATCAGCAAACAAATAGCCATTGAAGTAAAGGCTGTTGAATTCCGATACCAGTGTATCCAGAATGATAAGGGTAACACTCCAGAACTGCACGGTTAGATAACTTTGCAGCCACTTCATGGCAAGGCTATTCAGGCCAGGTATGACTGACAATCCAATCGCTAGTGGCCCTACGATGTAGAGAAAAGCCAGCAGCACTAGACGGATCAGCTCAATGCCCTTTCTTACGATATGCACAAAAGAGCCTTCCAGCAAAGCCAGGAGCCAGTTGACCAGGTCAAACTGCATGAGGCGGGTGAAGGATGCATACAACTCTTCCATATTGCTGGGCAGTTCTCCGTTCTGGCTTCCCGGCAAGAGCAGGTTCCACATCTCAGCAAGCTTCTGCATAAAGGTTCTGTCCGGTCCGATGTAATCTGAAATCGCTTGAATCGTAGCACTGATCACATCCAGAAAATCTGAGTAGAAAGCAAGCCCAATCCACAGCACCACACCTCTGACTATAGGCTGAAAGCCCAGCCGAAAACGCTGGGAGAACACCAGTGCAGAAAAGACCTGATTAAACATCACAATCAACAGAAAGACCGGAATCATCGCCAGCCCAATACCTAAGGTTCTTTCCAGCAAAGTATTGACCGCTGCTAAAAACTCAGTGCTTGCAGATAGATTATTCATTGTGATTGAGCGTTTTCTACAAATTGATTGACCGCAAAAGGCAGATTCCCCTGATAGCGCTCAATGAGCTTTTTGAGAAAATTCCGCTCTTCGGGTTTGGAAGAAAGTACTGCATCCAGATGAGGAGAGGTTTCTAACCTAAAGACCCTGGCTTCTTCTCCCTGCTTGATGAAGAGTTCCCTAAATGTCTTCTCTACCCGCATGGAGTGGATCAGCTCTATCTCGTGATCAATAAAGCCAAGATGTGATGCCAGTTCACTCACTAACCTTTTGTCCTGATGCTTCAGGATGATCTTGGTATCGGCATTGACGAGCACTGCTTCTCCTACGCTGGACTTTTTGATCTCCCCCAACCCTTGCGTTATGATGCATACTGAACCGTTGTTCTTTCTAATGGTTCTAAAGAGTTCATTGATAAATTCCTGTAAACTGCCTGAAAGCATGGACCAGGCTTCATCCAGGTAGAGGTACTTGATCTCTTCAGGATATTTTCGGATCTGATCCAGTGCCAGTTCTGTAATCAAAAGTGTTATCAACGGATACAAGACAGGATCAGTATTGATCTTGTCCATATCAAAACAGACTAAGTTGTGCTCACTGATGCTGATCTCCTGCACTGCATTGAGCACCTGCCGGTATTCTCCTGAAACAAAAGGTCTCAAGACGGTTAAGAACTGCTCCATATCAAAGTACCTGATTTCTGAGCGGTACTCTTCTTCCTGTTCATGCAGTCTATGGTACTGCCGAAGGAAATGAAAGAAAGAATTGATCCCCGGATAGGATGAAGGGTTCTCATCCAGATGTTGGTAGTAGCGGGGAAGAATCATCTTGAAGATCGCTCTTTCAGCAGGCGTAAGATCCTGCTTTCCTGATCCATCTGTACTTCCTCCTTTCCAGATGGTACTCAGTACCGCAATCAAAAAGTTACTCTTCTCAGCAGTAAGCAAATATTTTCCTTCATTGTCTTTTTCTAATAAAAAAGGATTAAAAACCAGTGGCTTTTCAGCGCTATATTCAAAGTAAGTCTCGTCAAACTGTTTACCACCTGCCTGTCCGGTAGGCAGGTTCAGCGCATACATCACATTGCGGTAAGTACCACCTTTGTCAATGATGATCTGTCTTGCTCCTCGCTCTAGTCTTTGGGCAATGAAGTTTCCCATGGTATAAGACTTGCCTGATCCGGATGGGCCAATGACTACACAGTTCTGGTTGGCTTGCCGGGTGTTGAAAAGATTCACCTGCAAAAGATTGCCGAATCTGTCACACAAGTAATCACCTGAATTATTTCCATTCCAGTTACTCATAAAGTGCAGGTAGCATGCAGCAAGATCAGCGGAGGTAATCAACCAACGATAATGTTGAAAACCATTTCCTGGAAGTGAAGCGAAGAAAAGGTTAGCGGTGTCATAACTCTCTACAACAGCTTCTGCGCCATAAAGCTGACGAATGGCTGAAACTGTCCGCTCCACATAAGACTTTCTCAACTGCTCATCACTTTCAAAAACCATCACGGATTGATGAAGGCTTACCAAACCAGTATTGCCTGAGCGGACATAAGCAGTGAACTCCTCCAGTTCCCTGGCTTTGAGCTCATGATCCTGGGTAGTCAGCCACTCTAAAGAGTCATTGAGTTTTCGTTCAAAGTCCAGGTTCTTGAGTTCTCTCTCCGTATCTTCCACCAGCAGACATTGCGTTACCACATGTGGAAACTGCATGTACTGCGATAGTTGATAAGTATACGGACTACTCACGCCGTAGTGATTCTTGACACTGGCAAAGACTTCACTGCCCTGCCCGCACATCGTAATAACATTGGCTTTCTTTTCTCCTACTGCCAGTGCTGAAAAGTCATTGTAGATCACCCGGTTGAGCGAAGTACAGGGCGTATCAAAAGAAAGGTTGATGTAGCGCAGATAGAGTGTATTGAGCTCTTCTTCTTTTAATCTGCTAAATGATACGTCTTTCAAGCTATACAGTCCTTTGATAAAGGAGGCTGCCAGGCTTTCAGCTTCTTTGAGTAAGTCCTCTATGCTACTAAAAGGGTTTTTGAGAATTGAACCTCCATAAGCAAACATACTACTGACTGGGTTGATCCTGTGGGAGGAGGTAGTGTTTAGTTTACCTTTAGCCCTGCTGGGAAAAGAAAGGAACAAATAACTCTCATGCAGCAGTGTAAGACGAGCAAAGAAATGCTCATGCAGTTTGGCTTCGTAATAAGCGGATTTCTGGATGTTATCTACTTTATATTCTTTGTCAAAGTAGATATCAGTCTTTTGTACTACAGTGCCTACTGGCAGCATTTTAAGCTGCTGGCTGAGCACATCATTTGCCTGGCTGTACTGACTTTCGGTCCAGGACTCCAATGGAGCCCCGGAAACAAGAAAGCCAATGCCTACTCTTCCGTCTTTGAAGATGACCTTATCTTCTTCCAAAGCAAAGATGGGCAGCCTATCTCGTAGATAGTTAGATTTTTTCTTAATAGGTTTGATAATCATTTTTGATTAGTGAATGAATCATGAAAATAGTTTACCTCCGGTATCCGGTCCACGGTCTTCCGTTCCCTTTCTCCCATACCTCCAACTGCTTGGGTTGAAAAAAGCGATAGGAGAGCAGGGAAAAAAGAAAACTGGGATGATTTCGCAAGTTGATGGGTTTTAAAAGAAAGAAAGTTACTATGGTCACCGCAAGTACCGCGAAGAAATAGTACTTGGATACCGGCAGAAAAAAGTTGATCATAATACCCAGCACCATCGCAATGGACAAACCAAAAAGCAGGGCAAACAAATCCTGCATGGGTAGTCCTAAAATCTGGGCTTTCTTTTCAATGGATTTGAATGTTTTCATTAGCCTTGGGTGTCATCCAGTAAAATATCTCCTCCTAAGAATGCGGCCAGGTCATCTACGATGAACTGAAAACCACCGAAAAGGGCAATGGCAATCACAATCCCGATCATGAACTCCACCTTGTCGGGAGAACCGGTAAAGAACTTCATGGCAGCTTTGAATATCCCAATCGCAATACCAATCAGAAATGCGACATTTAGAATAATCACAATCCAGCTTTTGATGCTGTTCATGGCATTCTCAACCATGGCCTGTCCAAAGGACTGCTGCACAGAGAGAAAGACAAATAACATGAGCAGCATCAGCGGCCTGCTCCGGAACAAATGTGCGGCAAATCGTGTAACACGAGCTTTGACAACAACATACAAGTTTTGCATAAGTAAAAAGGGTTTGGTGTATAAAAATGAATGAGTAAAAGCTTTATTTGATGATCATATATCCCATGCATTTTTAAGGGTAGCTAAGCGCTCTATCTGCTTTTCCGGATCAAGCTTAGGCTTCATGTGCTTTTTATTCAGGATCAGCTTTGGCTTATCATCTACTACATCATGTACCACAAACTCAGAAAGTTTATATTCTTTAATGGGAATAGAAGAGTGATTTTGATAGAAAATTTTTTCACGTTGACTGGTCTTTGCCCACTTCTGGCATTGCTGGAGCGTCAGAAATAGCAACAATACCCACAACAGAAGGGCAACCAAGGCTAGGGGTGAGTTCATTAAGTTTGATAGACTTTGTGTCATTTTGATGTTTCTCTTAAAAGTATAATTATCACCAAAGTATCAAATAGCTTTAAATATGGATAAATAACTTAAAGTGATTATTTATAAATTGTTGATTAATAGATAATTATAGTAAAAATATTCTTTTTTATAGCAAATAATAGGGCAAAAAATTACTTTTCTTTCTAAGCAATTCTGTAGAGTAATATTTTAAAAGTACAATTATTTTTTTATGAAGTATACTTAAACAACATCTGAAAATTCATAGGTATGTTATGCTAAAATAAACATTATTAGTCTTGCGTTGCGAAATACGCCAAAAATAGGTATGTTTCGCAACGAAAAACCAAACTATGGGCAGCGTAGCAGCATTTATCAGAGAACTACAATCTTATGAGGAATTTGCTTTCTCCACAGAGGAATTGCTGCAAAAGACGGCTGCTCCAGAATCTTCGGTCAGAAAAGAGCTCGCCAGGCTTTCCTCTGACCAGCAGGTCATCAACCTCCGGAAAGGATTTTATCTGATCATTCCTCCGCGTTATCAGCATTACGGCAAATTACCCCTTGAACTATATGTAGAGAAGCTCTTCAAATTTCTAAAGAAACCCTATTATATCGGCTTCTATTCAGCAGCAGCCTATCTAGGTGCAGCACACCAAAGGGTTCAGCAGGATTATATTATTACCGTGCCCCCGGCATTGAGAAATATTAATAAAGGAAATATCAAGATCAGATTCTTCAATAGCCTGAACTGGCCGAATAAAAACATCATACAAAAGAAATCGGATGCAGGATATTTCAAGCTTTCCTCTCCGGCACTCACCTTTGCGGACTTAATTGAAAACCAACATCAGTTAGGTGGCTTAAACCGGATGCTGGCTATTTTAGAAGAACTTTCAGAATCTTTAGAGAAAAAGGACGTAGAAGAGCTGCTTACTTGGTACCATAATAAAAGTGTGTTACAGCGTATGGGCTTTCTGTTGGAGGAAATAGAATTGAGCAAAGAATTAGCACAGGTGATTTTTGATCACCTTAGTAGAGAAAACTTTTTTTCTACCCTGCTAAGTCCACGTAAAGGGCAGAAAGCCGGCAGCACAGGTAACCGCTGGAAAATAGATGCAAACATAGTACTTGAAAGTGATTTATGATTCCTAAACCATACATAGCCCAATGGAAAGATCATGCTCCCTGGAGTATTAATGAACAGGTAGAGCAGGACCTGATCATCTCCCGGACACTGGTCGCTTTATTTTCAGATGATTTCCTTAGGGAAAACCTGGCCTTCAGAGGAGGTACCGCCCTGCATAAATTGTACCTGAACCCTGCCCCAAGGTATTCCGAAGATATTGATCTGGTGCAGATCAAAGAAGGCCCCATCAAGCCTATCTTGAAGCGGATTGGAGAGGTTATCGACTTTTTTGAAGAAGAAAGAGTGGTGAAAGTGAAAGCCAATAACAATACTTTGCTCTACCGCTTTTATGCTGAGTATGCACCGGACATACGGCTGCGCTTAAAAATAGAGATCAATTGCAGGGAGCATTTCAATGTATTAGAGTGGCAATCTTTTCCTTTTGAGGTCAACAGTGATTGGTTCACCGGAAAAGCTGAAATTACTACCTATCACATTAACGAATTATTAGGCACCAAACTCAGGGCATTATACCAGCGAAGCAAAGGCAGAGATCTCTTTGACTTATTCTATGCAGATCAGCATATTGCCTTTGACAGAGATCAGCTTATACATTGTTATCAGGAGTATATGGCATTTGTAGTAGGTAAGCCACCTACCGCAAAACAATTCCTGCTTAATCTGGAAGAAAAACAAGAAAATCCTGATTTCACCGGTGACCTGGAAGGGCTTTTGCGTCCTGGTATAACTTACGATGCAGACAAAGCTTTTGAGTGGGTAAAAACTTTAGTAGAAGATGGGTTAAACCTTAGATAACGAAACGCCCATTAACAAGTATAGGCCAATCTTTTTCAATCCCGCCTGCACTTCACCGGACTACCGCTCATGACCTTTGGTTTGACGGACGCAGTAGGAATGTTACCTATCGAGGCTTGGACTCAATGTTTGAAATGATAAGTTTTTCGCTTCACTGTGATTTAAAGTATAACTTTTGATTTTTATTACCTGTCTCATCTTATGACCTTACCTACTTTCATAACACAAGGGTAAATCAACCGTGATTTATAGAAATTAACTTTACTCAGATTTTTTAAAACAATTTCTTTACTATATTAGGAGGCAATACGAAGAAATTTAGAGGGTAATACTATGTATCTCAAGGGTATTTAAAATCTTCCTTTTTCTAATTATCAGAAACAGGTAAGCTAATAAAGTGATATAATAAGAACAGCCTTTTTAACAAATTTGAATTTTGATAAATAGACAGTGTAACATATATAACTTCATCAATATTTGCTTGTGAAAAAGTAGTGCCACAACAGTAGATATAAAAAAATTAAATACTTTCTCTCTAACTGCTTATAATATGAGAATACTCCATTTAACTGACTTTCATTATGGAAAAAAATATAAAAGCAAGGTTGATAGAATGTTCCCTTCACTACTTAAAAAATTGGGAGAGATATCTAAAGAAAAAAAAATAGACTATGTGGTTTTTTCTGGTGATTTGGTGTACTCAGGTAAAGAGATTGAGGATTTCAAAGAAGTCCAAAACTTGTTCTTATATGAAATATGCAGAACACTAAATATTGATGAAAGAGATATTTTAATTTGCGCTGGTAATCATGATATGGAGGCTGGTAAAGAGATTACTGCTATTAAAGAGTATGTGGACAAAATTAATAATAATGAAACATTAGATGACTTTGTCGAGGACAATATTCAATTCAATCTCAGTTATGCTAATTCTAAAAATTATCATCAATTCGTAAATGCTTATTATAACAATGATTCAGATGTAGTATCAGAACTTTATCACGTATTTAAAAGAACCCATCAAACTGAAAAGATAGGTTTCGTATCTTTTAACACATCGTGGAGGTCTTTTATTGGAAATCATTCTGGTCATCTTCTAATTCCAAGTCGTGTTGTAAATAAAGCTATAGATGAGTTGAGAGACTGTGGTTTTAAGATTGTGATAATTCATCACCCACTAGAAGATTTGAAAAGCTTTAATAAGTATTTGATAGAAGATACAATTCTTGAAAATTTTCATCTTTGCTTCTCAGGCCACTATCATAAAAGAAAACAATCAATAGATATTACCCATGATTATGGAATGCTTTCGCTTTCTTCTGCAGCAACTATGTCTGGTGATGATGGTAGTACTATTGGGTTTTCAGTTGTTGAAATAGAAACAGATACTTTTGATGTGAATATTCAGAACTTTACCTATGCAAAAAGTGATAACATATTCACTAACACATCAAATAAAAAAATTAGCATTCCTGTAGAAGAAGAAAAATCGGAACAAATCAAGATTCTTAAAGAAACCAGAAGATATTACAATGAATGCCTATTTGAAGCTAATAATCTACTAATACATGATGAATCAGAGTCAAATGATTTTAATGATCTTTTTACAGATCCTGTAATGTATGACAAATCTGCAACTGAATATATAAAGAAAAAGAATGAAGCAAACAAAGTTGAACTCCTTCAACTCATTCAAAGTAATACTGTATTGTATGGCAAAGATAAATCAGGAAAATCAACCCTACTTCATAAAATTAGACTAGAACTGTTAAGAAATTTCAAAGATTACAAGGTTATACCTATTTATCTGCAGTTACACCAATTTAGTAACCAAACTTCATTCAATTTGATCGAAGTATTCAGGAAAATGTTTGATGTGAATACTTCTAAAGCCGCTTCTTTGATCATGAGATCAAAAATTCAATTTATTATTGATGACTTTAATCCTGATAACTCTTTTCATATTAAGTTACTAGATCAGTTAAAGGAGCAAGGAGCAGTAAACTATTTTCTTTTATCTTCTGATGAAACACAAGCCAGTTACTTTGATAACTTCAAAATTAAGGAAGAGCCTATTTCCAAAGCCTATATTCATCCTATTTCCAGGAGCACTATTAGAACACAGACAAACAAATTACTTGTCAAGTATTCAGATGAAGAAAAAGAAAGTATCATAAAAAGGATCATTGATATATTTTCTCAGTTATCAATCCCATTTAATTTTTGGTCATTATCATTATTCCTATGGATATATTGGAAACGTCGGATAAGTTGAGCAGTTGGAGTCGGATGAAAGTGAACCACCCTGGGCGGAGCAAAGTGCACCACGCATAGATCGGTTCTATTTGTGAGTTAAAAGTGATCTTTTTAGCGAAAAAAAGATCATGGCTAACCAACGAATAGAAATGCGAAAAATAAAACGATTATTCAAACTCTACACCGAAGGGGTAAGCAAGCGAACGATCAGCGTTCGTATCCGTCCGGCGGTCTACATATTGTTTTTGAAGTTCTGAGGGTATAGATCCCTGATGTTTTTATGATTGATGGCC
>NZ_JBBPHP010000075.1:0-13202 GCF_038039535.1 Catalinimonas locisalis
ACATACTAATCTACCGCTAATGTCTCTGGCTGTCAATTATTTAGAGCATCATACTTTTTAAAACACCACCAAAATATAAATTATTAAAGCCATGGAAGATAGAATCTTGGGTTTGCACCACATCACAGCAATCGCCGCTTCAGCCAAAAGTAATCTGGATTTTTACACCAAAGTACTCGGCTTACGGTTACTCAAAAAAACTGTAAACTTTGATGATCCCGGTACTTATCACCTCTATTACGGTGATGAAATCGGTCACGCTGGTACTATACTAACTTTTTTTCCTTACGAAGGAAGTCGGAAAGGTAGAAATGGAAGTGGTATGGCTACGCGCATTGCTTATGCTGTACCTGAAGGAAGTTTTGATTTCTGGGTACAACGTTTTGAAAAATATAATGTCTCATACAATTCACCTGCTGAAAAGTTTGGTGAGCCTATTATTGTTTTTGAAGACCCCGATGGTTTACAGATTGAACTGGTCATTTCCAAAAATGAAGATAAACGTAAGCCATGGGTTACAGAAGAGATAGGTGCTGAGGTAGCGATTCGTGGTTTTCATGGGGTAAGTCTAAGCTTACAAAATGTGCATGCTACTGCAAGGGTACTCACTGATATATTTGATTACCAACTGCAGGAGCAGGAAGACAACCTGTACCGCTATGTAACAGATGCAGTAGAGCATGCAGCCATTGTGGATTTGATAGAATCACCTAATGAACCAAGTGGGCTGGGTGGATCTGGCACTAATCATCATGTTGCTTTCAGGGTAAAAGATGAAGAAGCCCAAATGAAGCTTCGTGAAAGGGTAGTAGAAAAAGGCCTGCATATCACCCAAAAAATTGACCGAAATTACTTCTATTCGCTTTACTTCCGTGAGCCAGGCGGTGTTCTCTTTGAGATTGCCACCGATAATCCTGGCTTTGGAGTGGATGAACCATTGGATCAGTTGGGTTCAGGTTTACTTTTACCACCACAATATGAAGCACGCAGAGCCGAGATTGAAGCAAGATTACCTAAACTTGACTAACAGTTAAGGTAAAATATAGAAAAGGTGGTTATCACTAAGAAATAAATTTTCTCAGCAGGTATCCACCTCAGCTTTGATCAAAACAGATTTTTGAAACCTTAAAATAAGAATATTATGCATGGAGATAAAATTGTAAAAGCAGGAAAAAAATTAGCAGAAGCTGACAAAGTATTGGTCATGATCCATGGGAGAGGTGGGTCAGCGGATGATATTCTTTCCCTTTCATCTTATCTGAAAGTAGATAGTTTTGCCCTATTAGCTCCACAGGCAAGCAATCATACCTGGTATCCTTATTCCTTTTTGATGCCGCCTGTCCAAAATGAACCCGGTTTGTCTTCAGCATTACAATGGTTATCCGAGATTGAGCAGGATCTGAGTACAAAGGGGTTTGACTCAGAAGATATTTATTTTGCGGGCTTCTCACAGGGAGCATGCCTTAGTCTTGAATATGCTGCACGTAATGCGAAAAAGTACGGAGGTATAGTGGCTTTCACCGGTGGACTGATAGGAGATAAGCTTTATACAGAAAATTACCAGGGAAATTTTGAACAAGCACCAGTATTTGTCGGAAGCAGTGATCCTGATCCGCACATACCTGTAGAGAGAGTACATGCTTCTGCTGAAATTTTGAAGAATATGAATGCGGATGTAACTGTAAAAGTTTACAAAGATCGGGGCCACACCATCAGCCAGCAGGAAATAGACTTGGTGAATAAATTAATATTTGTATAAACCTAAGGCTTTCGTCAATGTGAAGTTTTAGTCAGCTAAATTTTTTAAGTGATAAGTGAAATGCAGGTATTAGTGGATGCTAACGTATCAGCACATCTATGCCTGCATTTTTTTACAGAAAATATATAACTTTTCTAAAATCAGCATAGTATATTGAACAATTCTGCCTAATTGTATTTATTAAATAAAGTCATAGCTACATCAATGTAGAATTAATCGGTTTGTAGAAAATATAAAGAAATGAGTGCTAGCAAAAATGTACCCGAAAAAGTATTATCTCCTATACTTTGCTGGGATGTATATTCAATGTTTTTATCAGAAAGAAAAAGTGAAGCCCGAAAAAATGATGATTTGCGCTCTCTGGAAAAGCTGCATCAGCAATTTCACTGGCGAACTGAGTTAGAGCCCTTATTGGCTATGCCCTACGAAGCATTGGTGGTGACTGATACGCAACAAATAATTCGTTGGGTCAACGATGGCTTTGCACAAATGACAGGCTATCCAGCTAACTTTGCTTTGGGAAGACGTCCTGTTTTTCTTCAGGGAAAAAATACATCTCTACAAACTAAACAGCTTATCAGGAAAAATTTGGCTGAGAAAAAACCCTTCTCCGCAGAGATTATCAACTATCGCAAAAACGGAGAAGAATACCTTTGCCATGTAGAGATTCATCCACTCTTTAATTATAAAAATTGTCTTACCCATTTTCTGGCTTTAGAGAGAGAGACAGATCTAGTAGAGCAATAAAATACCGCACTATCGCCTCCTTTACTAACTATTACTAGCTAGTTATAAATACTAGTTTAAGCAATTGACAAAAGAGGAAGTACCTTATACCTTTGAACTTTATTTTAAATAAGTCTAAATAAAGTTTGATGAAGCAATATATACTCTCCCTAATCCTTTTTATACTTTGTCACTTGGCTATAGCCCAGCACAATACTCAAATCCGTGGCAAAGTGTATGATGCACAATCAGGTCAACCGCTGGAAGCAGTCAATGTTGGACTTTCCGGAACTTCGTACGGAGCCACTACCGATGCGCAAGGTGAATTTAGTATCAATAATGTTGCTCCTGGCAACTATACCATCATTTCCACTTCTGTAGGCTATGAAAAAAAGTCCCGGCAGATTCAGCTTACTGCCGGCCAAACCCTTGAAGTCAACTTCACCCTCCCTTCAAGTTCTACCCAACTACAAGAGGTAGAGATCATCGGGCGAAAAGAGACTTCTTATCAAAACGAAGTTTCCTTTGTAGCCTCCAAAACTGCGACTGCCCTGAAGGATGTACCTCAGGCGGTAAGCTATGTCACCAAAGAAGTAATACAGGACCAGCAGGCTTTCCGTACCAGCGAAACAGTCAAAAATATCAGTGGAGTCAACCAGTTCTCGGGTTACGATGATTTTACCCTGAGAGGTTTCAGAATGGGTGATAACCAGCTGATCAACGGATTAAGAGTTTCCGGTGGTTTCTGGAATGCACCGCTGGTGAGTAATCTGGAAAGGGTAGAAGTGATCAAGGGACCTGCTTCAGCATTGTTTGGCAATACCGATCCGGGAGGAACGATCAATAGGGTAACAAAAAAGCCATTGGATGTGGCGCGTAAGTCGGTAAGTTTTTCTACCGGAAGTTTCAATACCCTTAGGGCTGCCTCAGATTTTACGGGTCCTATGAATGAAGATGGAAGTTTATTGTATCGACTGAACTTAGCCTATCAAAGTACAGAGACCTTCCGCGACCTACAGGGAAAAACGGATGTACTGGTAGCGCCTTCAGTATCCTTTCTCCCCAATGACAAAACCCGCGTCAATTTTGATTTTGTGTACAGCGCAACATTGGGAAAATTAGACAGAGGACAACCCATTTTCGGTGCTACAGCGGGTACAGACCTCAATTCTACCCCTATATCTTTTGCGATCGGTCAGGCCAATGATTTCCACAACGAAAAGAATTTTTACCTGACCACCTCTGTCACCCATGAACTGACCAATAACATATCCATCAATGCTTCTTATCTGAAGTATGGCTATGAAGAAGACCTGCTTGAGCATCGTACTTCTAACAGCTTTGCAGTAGATGGGGAAGGCAATCAGATTCCTACCCTGATGGGTATGCAGACCATACGCAGAGAACGCAAAAGTTATAATGATAACCTTACCACCTACTTAACTTTTGATCTCATGACCGGTGAGCTAACCCATAAATTGCTGGCTGGTTATGACTTTATTCAACAATCTGTGCCAGTAGGTGGGGCTTCTGAGAATGCCCGTGGTTACAGAAATGCTTCCAATACCGGTGCGATCAATAATTATGATCCTGCTAACAAAGAGCTGTATCTGCTGGATGCCAACGGAAATCCGGTGCCCAATGTGCCTCACTTTGATCTGGTCAATCCCAGCTATACCATTGGGAATACCAGTAACTATTTCACTACTTCCACTCCCGTAGCACCCACCCGCTACTATTCTAACGGTATTTATGTGCAGGATCAGATCAGCTGGAGAAAGGTGCAGCTACTGCTGGGACTTCGTCAGGAGTTTTATCAGGATTACCTGAACTTCAAACAGAATGATGAAGAGCAGGTAGATCAGCAGGCGCTAATCCCCAGGGTAGGCATTGTCTATACCCTTACCCCTCAGGTCAATCTATATGGTACCTATGTGGAAGGCTTTCAGCCCCAGAGTGCAGGGGTGATTGGTAGTCCTGATATTTTTGGAGGTCCATTTGATCCTCTTACCAGTGATATGATAGAAGTGGGTGCCAAAAGCACATGGTTTGATGACCGGCTTACTACTAATCTGGCAGTCTATCGTATTGAGCAAAACAATATTCTGGTCAATGCCAATGATGCTGGTAATCCTGAGCTGCTTGAGCAGCGCGGACAGGAAGTGGCCAAAGGCGTTGAGTTGGATGTGATTGGCAACATTCTGCCCAACTTCTCTGTCATTGCCAACTATGCATTCAATGACGCTGAGATTACTGAAAGCGATAATGAAGAGCTGATCGGTCTGGTGAAGGAAAACGCTCCCAAGCATCAGGGTGGTTTTTGGGCACGCTATACCATCGCCAAAGGAAATTTGCAGGGAGTTGGATTTGCTCTGGGAGGTAATTTTGTAACCGAGCGCAGAACTTTTGATGCTACACTTACGCTGCCAGGCTACACAGTTTTTGACGCAGCTATTTATTATGAAGTGAATAAGTTTAAGATTTCCGCTAACTTAAATAATGTGCTGGACAAGACTCACTGGGTAGGAGGATACAGCTATACTCGTTTGTATCCGGGAGCGCCTCGCAACTTTTTGGTAAATGTAGCTTATACATTTTAGATGAAGCGTAAAAAGATTTTTAATAAAGATACCTTATTCAAAATCCACGGCTGGGTGGGAATGAAGCTGAGCATACTACTTTTTGTAGTATGCTTTTCCGGTACATTGGCAGTGCTGAGTCATGAGATGGACTGGCTGTTCAACCCTGACATGAGAGCGACGCCCTCTCAGGAATATGCTTCCTGGAATAAAATTGTCAGCAACATAGAAGAAGCTTTTCCTGGCGGAAAGATCACCTACTGGCAGCGAGCCCGAGAGCCCTATCTGACGGATTTGATTTATGTTGTGCAGGAAGGTGATCTGAAGTATACCTTTGCCAACCCATATACCGGCGAAGTGCAGGGTAGCGCCGATGTGACCTTTCAGCGCTTCTTTCGCGATCTGCATTACTATCTTTTTATTCCCAATCAAATTGGGCACTTTATTGTGCTATTTTTTGGCTTCGTCATCCTCATCTCCCTGCTGACGGGTATGTTTTATTATCATGACTGGTATAAAAAACTATTTGTACTCAAGACCGGGAAAGGAAGCAGAGTCTTTTACAGCAGTCTGCATAAGCTGACAGGAGCCTGGTCTATCCCCTTTATGATACTGATCTCGGCTACTGGCATCTGGTATTTTATTGAAAGAGCTGATGTGGCCAATGTATCTGAACATATGGATGAAGAACGGCCTGCTATTCCTGAAGCTGCATTGGCTCAATATGACACCACGGCCCGCATTGACTATGATCGCTGTGTGGCTATTGCCCAGCAAACCATACCCGGTTTGAAAGTAAAAGGCATTCAGGTACCTGCCAATCCCCGGCAGGCAGTGTATTTGTCAGGGACTTCTGATGTACCCCTGGTGCGTTACCGGGCCAATCGGGTGTACATCAACCCCTATACTTATGAAGTAATGAAGGTGCAAAGGGCTGAAGAAATTAACACCATCACCTGGCTCAACGACATTGCGGACCCGCTGCACTTTGGCTATTGGGGTGGCTTGCTGACCAAACTGATCTGGTTTGTATTAGGGCTAGGCCTTTCTTCTCTCATATTAACAGGCCCCTGGTTATATCTGAAGAAGCGGATGAAACAATCAAGACTACAGAAAGAAAGGAGGCTGACACATGGGTAAATGGTTATACATCAATATACTCTTACTGCTGGTGAGTCTGGTGTTTATGTACCTGCACTTTGCTACTTACTATCAGCCTCCCTGGCATGTTTACGTGCTTGCCAGTCTTTTTTGTATCATTTTGTACGGCTTAGGACATTATGTTTTTGTTTACAAAATGAAAGTGGAAGTCAGACCTGCAAAACAGGTGGAAACCAAAGCATCGGTACAGGCAAACCCGAAAGCAGAGAGACCAAAAGTGGTTCTGAAAAAAGAAAGACCGAAAGTAGATTTAAATAAGAAAAACAATAATAAGCATGACAAATGATAAAATTGGTTTATTCTATGGTTCTGACACTGGTTATACCGAAGGGGTAGCCAATCAGATTCAGGAACTTGTAGGAATATAGAAGTACACGATATCAATCGGGCCAAACCCGAAGATTTTGCCCCGTTTCAGCGCATCATCATCGGTCTGTCTACCTGGCATGATGGTGAACTGCAAAGTGACTGGGATGCCTTCTATGAAAATTTCAAAACCATAGATTGGTACAGTCAAATCCGAAAGCAGAGAGACCAAAAGTGGTTCTGAAAAAAGAAAGACCGAAAGTAGTTTTAAATAAGAAAAACAATAATAAGCATGACAAATGAAAAAATTGGTTTATTCTATGGTTCTGACACTGGTTATACCGAAGGGGTAGCCAATCAGATTCAGGAACTTGTAGGAGCATCCAATATAGAAGTACACGATATCAATCGGGCCAAACCCGAAGATTTTGCCCCGTTTCAGCGCATCATCATCGGTCTGTCTACCTGGCATGATGGTGAACTGCAAAGTGACTGGGATGCCTTCTATGAAAATTTCAAAACCATAGATTTTAACGGCAAGACAGTAGCTTTTTTTGGGTTGGGCGACCAGATCGGTTACGCAGAATACTTTATTGACGGTGTAGGTATTCTGGGAGATGTAGTCTATGACAATGGCGGACAAATTGTTGGGGTGTGGCCTACGGACGGTTATGACTTTGAAGTTTCCAAAGCAGAATTTCAGGAAGGCTGGTTCTTAGGCTTAGCCATAGACGAAGATAACCAGCCGGAAATGACCGTAGAGCGTGTAGAAGTATGGGTGCAACAGATCATAGAAGAATTTGCCGAGGTTATGAGTAGTGAGCAAGCCTGAATTAAATAGCTTCTTGAGTGATCATTTTTTCTACAGGAAAGCTTACTGAGACAGTGGTGCCTTCTCCTTTTTTACTTTTCAGGGAGATGGAGCCCTTCATTGCCTCTACCTGTATCTTAGTCATGTAAAGCCCGATGCCTTTACCCTCATACCTGTTGTTGAACCGCTGAAATAGTCGGAATAGCTTTTTTTCTGCATACTGCATATCTATGCCAATTCCGTTATCAGATACTTCAATCACTACCCTTTTATCTACCAGTGTACAGTTGACATGTACATAATCTTGCTCTGCTTTTTCTTTTCGGTACTTTATTCCATTATGGATAAGATTATAAATAATACTGTATAAGTAAGCCTTAACTCCCAGGATGATCACTTCCTGTAAAGGCTGAACTACCATAAGTTTAACTTTTCTTTGCTGACATTCTTCAGCCAAATCACTGACTACCTGTTTTAAAGTCTGGGTGAGACTGATGGCTTTGAGGGTATCTTTGTTCTTTCGCATTTCCATGATACCTGCCAAATCATTAATAATAGAGTCTAGTTTCAGTACACTCTGGTGAATATTCTCAATGATCAGCTTATCTTTATCATTCTCCTGCTCTGGCAATAAACCAAGTAAACCTTTCAAACTGGCGACAGGTCCTTTCAGATTGTGGCTGGTAATGTAACTAAACTGTTCCATCTGCTGATACTGCTGCCGTAACTCTTCATTTTTCTGGTTCAGGTCTGCTGTTCTTGCTTCAACCCTTTTTTCCAGTGATTTTTTCAGTTCCAGCAGTTCTGATCTTTGTGTTTCTAGCTGATTGTTTTGTTCTGATAGTAAATTCCCCTGAGCCAGAAGCTCCTCGTTTTGAGCCAGAATTTCATTGTTTTGTTCTCTGATTTTTACAGTTCTATCTTGAACTGCCTGTTCTAGTTTTTCATTTTTTTTCCGGTAGTTGCGTACCCGCAGATGGTTATATCCTAAGCCTAGAGCTACCAACCCCAATAACAAGCTGGCGAGAAACCAGGCTCTTTGCCAGAGAGGAGGACGTATAGTAAAACTCAGCACAGCCATATCCTCTTTCCATCTTCCGTAAGGATCAGTGCAGTTGATGAAGATCTCATACTTTCCCGAACTCAGATTGGTTAAGTTGATATGATTGATATTACCATTGTCAATGAAATCTTCCTGCGCTCCCAGTTTGTAGCGATAGCGTACGGCAGACGAAGTATTAAAAGATACTGAGGTAAACTCTATTCTTAAGTTTTGCTGATCAGGCTTAAGTAAGAGGCTTTCGTTGACCCAGTCTGATTTTTCCAGACGTGCCTGGTTTATCCAAACATTGGTAATGAATAACCTGGATGAATTTGGTGCTGTAAGTAAGTCCTGGGGAGAGAAATAGCTAATGCCATTAATCCCACCGAAAAACATTGTTTCATTCCCTGATTTAACATATGATCCGGTATTAAACTCATTGCTTTGCAGGCCCTGGTCAGCGGAAAAACGGATAAGCTGCTCTTTTTCCCTCTGGTAGCAAACGAGTCCATTATTGGTGGACATCCATAAATTATTGGAGTCGTCTTCTAATATACCGTAAATTGTCTTGTTGGGTAGCTGCTCATTCAGTTTAAACAAATCAAAGACCTTCCTCTCCTCATCGTATTTATACAATCCATTACCCCAGGTTCCTACCCACAACACACCCTGTGAATCTTTGAAAATACATTTGATCTGGGTGGGATAGGGTGTTTCATTTTTCTCTACTACTTCGTAGCTGTCCAAAGTAGGAGATACTTTATACAATACTCGGTCTGACCCTACCCAGATTTGGTCCTTTTCTACCAGTATGCATCTTAAGGGTTCATTTTCAGGAAGTAATTGCAGGCGTCTGTAGGTATAATCTTCAGGGTTGTAAACAAGCAACCCTTTGTTTCCATAGGCAGTAGCCACCAGTACTTTGCCGTCTGGTAGCAAGGCCATATCAAAAATCCGAAACCTCTCTACTCTCATCTTCACGGTCTTATCCAGTTCCAGCAAACCTTCTTCTGTACCCAAAAGAATTTTGCCATCTCCTAAGCGAAGAAATTTATTGACCAGTCCGGTTTTGATTTCTGACAGGTCAATTGCCCTTAATTTTTGGGGAGGGTAGGTGGTAAAGTCAAAAATGTCTACGGTGTTACGGGTTCCGGCATACAACAGCTCATCTTCTACATACATGCCAGAAGCATAGTGATCACTCAGCGAGTTTGCATTGTAAGGGTTATAGGATATGGTAGTGATAGAAGAAAGGTATTTGTTGTACTTATCTATCCCCAGTCCATTAGTACCTACCCAGACGGTGCCATCATCAGTGGTGTATACATCGGTAGTGTAAGCAGTTGATAATGAATATTCGTCAAAGCGATCGTTTTGTAAAACCCTGTGCAGGCTATAATCCGGGTTTAGAAGGTAAATGCCATCACCACTTATCCAGATTCTTCCTTCCTGATCCTCGGTAATGTCTACATTGAAGTAGATAGGCTTTTCAGTAAATTGAACCACTTTTTTGAGGGATAGATCCTGCCCTAAAACAAATAGCTCAGTCTTGGTAACAAAAAGCAAATCCTGAGAAGTCTGGTAAAAGGCTTTGCAGTCTTTGAGGGTATCACTGAGTAGGGGAGTTAGTGTATCCTCCGCTTCGCTATATTTAAACAAGCCTTTCTTCGTACCTAGCAGAATGCTGTTGTCAGCTAAACTTTCTGCAAAAGCGATTGCGGTTTCATCCATAGGAGAAGGTTTTGTCCACTCCTGAGTGGATGTATGAAATATCCACAGCCCATCCTGGGTAGCGATCAGTAAGCGATCATCCTTAAGTTGTAAGTGGTTGCTTGTAGGAAACTCCTGCCTGAGATTGGGAGGAGAGTAATTGTAGAACCTCTCCTGGATTGGGTCAAAATAGCTTATTCCTGAGGCCGTAGCGGCCCAGATACCCCCCTCTGGGTCATTACATACGGCCCAGATAATATTATTGGCGATACTGCCGGAGTCACGCTCTGCATGACGGTATATCTGAAAGTTGGCTCCATCGTACTGATTAAGGCCATCACGGGTAGCTATCCACAGATAGCCCTGAGTATCCTGGGTGAAAGAATATATGGCGGATTGACTTAAGCCCTCTTCTACTGAAATATGATTAAATTTGATCTGCGCACATAAACTTAATGGAAAAAGGATAAGCGTAAGTACAATAAGCTTCATATACGAGGGTAAATATTCGGGGTTCAATATAAGAAAACCATTCAATTAACAACCATAGTCTGATACAAAAGCACTTTCCAAACTCAGATTGCCATTTTGTTGCACTTAAAATATTACTTATTTCACAAGTACTCACTATTTTTACTTGCAAAATAGTATCTCAATAAAGTATCTATCTGACTTATTTTGTCCATTAGGATAGTCTTGATTTTAACATTATGTAAAGCTTGATTTATCTTTTTATGAAGATTACACTCCTCAGAAAAAATGCTCAAGATCAGGACTTCATCAGTCTGGTAAAAATGCTGGATAATGAACTGCTCGGGAGAGACGGAAAGGAACATAACTTTTATGCTCAGTACAATACACTCAG
Organism: Catalinimonas locisalis; assembly: GCF_038039535.1. NCBI lineage: Bacteria > Pseudomonadati > Bacteroidota > Cytophagia > Cytophagales > Catalimonadaceae > Catalinimonas > Catalinimonas locisalis. The sequence continues at coordinate 10,960 of NZ_JBBPHP010000075.1, forward strand.
CAGTATTAAGTACGTAGTGATGGCCTATGATAAGAGCCAGCCAGTAGGCTGCGGAGCGATCAAAGCATACAGTCCCCAGGCTATGGAAGTGAAACGTATGTATACCCTGCCAGCGGCCCGCGGAAAGGGAGTGGCCAGTCTTATCCTTGCCGAACTGGAAAAATGGGCCGGAGAATTAGGCTACACGAGCTGCGTACTGGAAACCGGCAAAAGACAGCCGGAAGCCATCCGCCTGTATGAAAAAAATGGCTACCGACAGATTCCTAACTATGGCCAATATGTCAATGTGGACAATAGCGTTTGCTTTGAGAAAATATTGTGAATTTTGTGATTACCTCATGGGTTTTACTATTTTCAGCTCAGTTTTATTCATACACAATACTATCACCATGAAATACGCTTTCCTAACTGTGTTACTTTTTTGCCTGTTTGGCCTTTTAGAAGTGCAAGCCCAAAATCAAGAGCAGCAAAATCAAAACAACGCTCCGGATACTTATCAGTCAGGCTTTGACAATCCGGCTATGAAAAAAATGTTTGTGCAGACTGTTCAGATGATGGCAGAAAGTACGCCTAAATATTATGAAACTTCAGATGAGCTGACAAGAATAGCTAAGTTGAACAAAAAATATTACGATACATTAGTGGAAGCAGGATTTACCGAAGAATAAGCGATCAAAATTGTAAGTGAGACCTCCCTATGAGCGGGGGGAGGTAAACAGTAATAAATTCATCTGCTTATTTTCATTCTGATTGATAAAGTCTATTTCATGACATTCAGCAGTAGAAAAGACACATTGTTCAGCAGCGTGATTTTGGGCACCTGCCTTCTCCTCCTGGCCTGCATGGGATATTACCATATCAACACTGCCGCTGGCTTTTTTAAACTGTTTTGGGTAGATCTGCTGATCCTGGGAGTAGTGGTGCTGCTTTTCTGGATTTATTTCGGTACCCGCTACGAACTGAATGCCCAAGCTTTCCAATACAAAAGTGGTCCTTTAAGAGGTACAATCCCCCTTGAGCAGATCAGAGAGGTGGTCAGAGATACTACCCTGTGGGTGGGATTCTATAAGCCGGCTACCGCCCGTAAGGGGCTGATCATCAAATTCAATCAGTACGACGAAATCTATATCAGTCCGGAGAACAATGATATATTCATCAACAAATTGCTGGAACTGAAAAGCGATATCAGGATCACTCAGGGAGCCAATGTTAAAGCATAGCACAGTAGTTCAGCCTTCATATAATTGCACTTTATGTCTATACAGGTCCTGCCGAATAATCATTTGTCAAAATACTATTTTATAATAAGTATAATAAGTGAACAATGTCCTAAGCAATCTGTTGATCAGAGTAAGTAATGGGTAAAAAAGGTATAAACCTCAAAACCGTTGGGGTTAACCAATATTGTTTGTACTCATTTAAGATGGTCAGGCAGAGTATCTGTCGCATCATTAATTATTTTTTGAACTTAAAAAACGAAACATGAAGAAGTTAACAATTATTTGTAGTCTGATATTTTTCTCAACATCGGCTTTCGCGCAGGATGCAGAAAGTGTACAAAATCTGGACGCAGCCCTCAAAAGTTATAGTACTTTTGACTGGGTTTCTGATATAGAGGATATTCCCAGTGATAAAGCTTTTGTAGGACCGGAAGGAGTACTGATCTATAATAATGAAAGCACCCGGAGTATGATTAAAGAAGCGATTGTCACCAATCTGCAATCCAAAGGATATACGCAATCTGAAAGTGATGCGGATATGCTGCTTGGGTTTCAGGTGCTGGAACAGGAAGCAGATTTTAAAACCTATACGGGTTACGAGACCATATATATGGGACTGGATACGGTACGTGCCGAAGATAATGCTGAAACAGTAACCGTAGGTCCCGGAACACTGATCATCAATATTACAGATAAAGAATCAGGTAAAGTAGCCTGGCAGGGATATGCTCCCGGTGCTTTAAATACCGAGACCGCTAAAAACGAAGAGAGTATTAAATCAGCAGTATCTGAAATACTAAGTGAATTTGATTATTCTGCTTACGGTAAGTAAGCCGTCAGACTAGCTTGACTGAGCAATATAATTTACAGTAAAGGAAAGCCGCAGCCATGGGTTGTGGCTTTTTTTATGTCTAGTGGTTTATCCCGTTTGAACTGGCGTGTGTTCCACGCTGGGCGATTTCTATGGATTAAGCAAGCACCGGTATATAGTTTTTTTCATATTTCCGGTTATCTCTAACACAA
>NZ_JBBPHP010000076.1:0-13081 GCF_038039535.1 Catalinimonas locisalis
AGGAACAAACGACGAGGTAAATATCAAACTTGGCACAACTACAGAAGGGCTATGTGACGCTTAACTAAACGGCATTGGGGAGCCACCCCCCTACCAATTGATTCATCACTCTGATCGGGGCATACAATACTGTTGTAATGATTATATCAAGCTGCTTCATGACAACAAAATCTTGATCTCCATCCGACGTGGAGCGTGACCAATTTCCCAGATCCTTTAGAGAACGCTCTTGCTGAACGGATGCATAGAACACTCAAAGAGGAATTTAAGCTTGAAAGGGGTTTTCCAACCTTTGCTTTAGCGCTACAAACAGTGGCCAGGACAATCTACATCTACAACCATAAATATCCGCATGGTAGCCTAGGTTACTTAACCCCTAACCAGGTACATAAAGGTAGAAAACCAGGCAAGAAAAAATGGAACCGGGTGGCCGGGCCAAAGTACAGTAGAAAGGCTAATCAAGCAGTATTGGATGCCATGGTGGCTTGATAATCCGCCAAATAAGAGTAAACATAATTCCCTCAACCACCGGGCGTCGGTCGCTGCCCTCCACCTGAAACTGAGGGTATGGTTGAGGGGAAAATGGGCAACAAAAGTAAAAAACCTGAAATGTTGTATGACTAGAAAAGACAAGTTCTTAATAATGTACAATTAATCAATTACCTTTAAATCCAGCAAATCTGTAAACCCATTCCAGGACTATTCAGTTTTTAACTTTCCGGCGACATTGATATGGTGATAAACCATGTCTAGCTGACCAAAATCATTGATAAAGCCAATCAGGTGGCCGCGATTGATCTCACCGCCAGCATATTCGGCCCAGACCAGATTTTGCTCCTGGCGGTAATGAAAAATGGTTTCACTGCTCACCGCACCAGTGTCTGAGTTTTCAGCAGAGCGGAAGCTTTTATTGTCTAGAATATCATTCATTTTTAGGGTCTTTATGTAGTTCTCTTAACAAATCCTCTGCTTAGTAAATATACTCCGCTTAGTGTGACCAGGAAACCCGCTCCCAATTGCCAGCCCAGTGGCTCATTGAATATGACCCATCCTAAAAACACCGCTACCAGTGGATTGACGTAGGAATAAAGGGTTGCCTGGGCCACCGGCAGGTGCTTGATGGCGAAAAGAAAGGCCAGGTAACCGGCCAGTGAACCCAGAATGACCAGGTAAGCCAAAGCCAGGAAGGAAGATAAGGTAAAGCCATGAAAGTTGGTGAAATCTGAGGCAAAATAGGCAAAGACAAACAAGCCGCCACTGCCAAAAAAAAGCTGGAACCCGGCTTTGTAGTAGGGACTGACATTGTTTTTTGATTTAGCTTGCACCAGAAAGCTTCCTCCTGCCCAGCAGAAGGCTCCCAGAAAAGTAATCAGTATACCGATCAGGTACTCAGGTTTGAGAAAATAGCTGATATTTTCGCTGAACACGATCATCATGCCTACGGCTCCCAGTGCAAACCCCAGCCATCCATGCAGGTTGAGCTGCTTATCAGAAGGTATGAAGAGGCTGAAAATAACAGCATACATGGGGATCATGGAAGCGATCAGCGCCGCCAGCCCACTGGGAATGTAAAGCAAAGCCCAGTACATAAAGCCCTGCCCGCAACTGATCAGCAGTAAACCGGGGATGATTTGTTCGGCTACTTCGGAAACAGAAGGAAAGCGAAAACCCTTCCGGATCAGGCCCCACAGGATAAGTAAAACTCCGGCGATGAGTTGCCTGATAGCCCCAAACAGGTAAGGAGGAATGTCTTCTAAACCAAATTTGATCGCGATGTAGGTAGTGCCCCAGAGTAGGCACAAAAATGCCACTGCAAGCCGGGCATACAATATATTTTTATCCATAAAAGTTGATTTAGACTGGCTGTTCAATAGCCAGCCTGATGTGTGACAAATGATGCCGGCTATGCCAGCTGTACAGGCCCAGCACTTCCAGCAGGCTGAATTCCCGCTGATGACCGGGATGAAAATAGGTCCGCTGAAATTGTGCTTCGCTGAGATTTTCAAATAATACGACCCATCGCTGGTGCAGGGCAGTAAGCAGTTGCAGGGAAACTTCAGGTGCTGGCAATGTAGCATCCGGCAATTCTGCCCAATCTGTTTCCTGGTAATCTTTGATGACCGGCTTATCCTCGGTAAGGGCGAGCTTGCACCGGATAAATGCGTTCATATGACTATCAGCACAGTGATGCACGATCTGGGTGATACGCCAGCCACCCGGGCGGTAGCCGGACAGCAGCGCGCTTTGGTTCAGCGGCTCAAGCAGTTCACGTAGTTGTGCGGGAAAAGTATGTAAATCTAATATCCATGCTTCTTTTAGCTTTGTGCTTACGGTCGCCGGCATCTTAAATTTTCCTATGGGATACTGTAGTTCTTTCATAGTCTCAAAAATTTTATAGTAATACCAATCTGCCCTAGATGGTAGATATCGTGATGAATGAGCGAGCGGCACATCTGCTCGTAGCCATAGCCGCTGCCCTCATGAAAGTTGAGTAGAAAATCATCTGCCTGCTCGGAAAGGATGGCTTTGAATTTGTCCTGGCTCTGGAAAAATTCCAGCCGGATAGATTCCCATCCGATAGCCTGCAGCTTTGTTAGGGGCAGCCAGTTGTTTTCATCGCTCATCTTAAGCCTCACGGTAGGCTCGCCGGAGAGCCGCCCAAGAAGTTCTTCCCGCCACACCAGCAGGTGATGCAGCAGTTCAGCCACACTTTTCAGCTGATATGGCTGTGTAAAGGCGTTTTCACTGTCAATGAAATGGAGTTTTTCTTCAAAAGTCGCATCCAGCCAGTTCTCTCCATAAAGAATACTGTCCGACTCGCTGATGAGCTGATTGATGATTGACTGTTTCATCTTCTTACTGTTTTTGGCTAAATGTATCCCGCTGATTTATAAGCTGATTAAGCCTGCGGATCAGCTGAATCTTATCGCTCATTTTGTAAAAATCAAGGTGCCTGTGCCGGGCGAATTTTTTCATTTCTTTCCTAAACTCAGGATGAGTGGCGTAAAGGTGCTTTAGACCATAATCCCTGAGGCGGCTAATACTGCCACTGTGGAATACAAAATACTGGTAGTCCAGGCGATGCCGGTCTTCGCTGTTCTTTACCATACTTTGGGGGCGCTCTGCGCCATTTTAAGCCTTACAATACTTACCTTGCCGGGTGTAACTACCTCAAAAAACTGATCTCTTTTACGGTAATTTATCTTCCTGAACCGCCGCTGCCACATCAGCGCAGGGTCATAAAAGAAGAAGGAATCTACGTGAAAGGTGGTATACACCTGTAACCCGGATACATTCTTCTGCACGATCACCTGTTCCTGCTCATGATAGATAAAGGGGGCGATGATTTCTGTGCCATCCTGCAAATAAATGGCGCCGCTGACCTCTTTGCTCCGCAGCGGCTGAGACCCAAGGGCAGGACAAAGCAGCCAGAGCAAAACGGCCGTAAGTAAAAAGTTTTTCATACCTAAGACTGATTAGTGACTGCATATTAGCAGGCTCAGCCTCATGGCGCAAACGCATTCTTTTCAATGCTTTGATGAAAAACTTTCATGCAGACTGTTCTGCCATCCCGGGCGGGCATACTCGTGCATTTTGCTGACGAATACATCAAAGTAAGCCGGGCGCTCTGCATCTTTGAGCATGGCCGCATACCAGCTGATCTTGATGCCCTCACGGGTCACCGGAACGCCTACAACAGGCTGGTTTTGCAGGTAATGATTCAGTATCCACATGGGTAGGGTAGTGATGCCGATACCACACTTCACCATCTCCAGGGCAGCATCAGTAATGGGTACCTGAGTTACTTTGCCTAAGTTGATCTTTTCAGGAATCAGTACTTTTTTGGCCAGGCTCACTGATTCCAGGGGAAAGGAGTGGATCAGCAAATGCTGGTTTTCAAAATCCTCAGCATGCAAATAGGCTTTATCTGCCAGCGGGTGGTCTTCGGGCAGTACTGCTACGATCTCATCATCAAAAATTTTCTCCATGTGGATGAGCGGGCTGTCGTCCTCATCGCAGATGATGGCAATATCCAGCTCGCCGCTGATGAGGTGATTGGTAGGGCAGCGGTTACATTCATAAGAAATAGAAAACTCCACTTTGGGAAAATCCCGGCTGAAGTCCTGCATGAGGCGGGGCAGCCAGTGGTAGGCAGTAAAGCATTCAATCATGATGCGTAGCGTACCCCGGTCGCCGTCGCTGATCTCGCGGATGGTCTTTTCAGTCAGGCTGAGTTTAGCCAGAATTTCACGACTGCTGTCCAGAAGCACTTTGCCGGAAGGCGTAAGCACCAGTTGCTTGTTGAGGCGGTAAAATACCGGGGTTTCCAGGTAAGACTCCAGCTCGCGTAACTGGTGGCTGAGCGCAGACTGGGAGAGAAATAGCTTCTCAGCCGCATTCTTCAGGCTGCCGGTTTCGGCTACGGCGTCTAAAAGTTTCAAATGTCTGATTTCAATCATGAGGATGAAGTTAAGCCTTAAAATAGACATGAATCATGAAAACCTGCCAGGGTATAGATGAAAAAAACTCATCATCATGTTGAAAATAATTCAGCATGAAAAATTCCGGGCTCAGGTGCGGCCTTTGCTGATCCATTTCTCCACCCTGACCGGCTGGTAGTCTGACATAGTTTGAAGTAAAGCAGCTGCCTCGCCAGCCTCCAGCAGCATATCGCGGTTGGACTGCTTAAGAAAGCCGGCAACCACCATCTGATCCAGGAAATCCAGCAGGCTGGTAAAAAAGCCATTCATGTTGAGCAGCCCTACTGGTTTCTGGTGCAGGCCCAGTTGCCCCCAGGTCAGCATTTCAAAGGTTACTTCCAGCGTGCCGAAACCTCCCGGCAGGCAGATAACGCCATCCGAAAGAGCGTGCATTTTCATTTTGCGCTCATGCATGCTTTCTACCCAGATCAACTCACTTAAGTTTTGGTGTGCCACTTCCTTATCCTGCAAAAACACTGGCAAAACACCAATTACTTCACCCCCCGCTGAAAGTGCACCATCGGCGACAGCTCCCATCAGTCCAACGCGGGCTCCGCCGTAGATGACTCTGATGTGTTTCTCAGAAAGATAAGCCCCCAGGCGGTAAGCCTCCTGCATGTATTTTTCATCATAACCAGGACTGGAGGCGCAGAAAACAGCAATTGAACTTAAGGTCATATTTTACCTGATTTTAGAAGGATTGAATCTGAAACTGAATCCCAGCTTTGAGATAGTAGCCTGTCAAATATAGTTTCAGGCCTTTACTTTTCCTGAATTTTAGGATCAGAATCCGGATTTTTTGCCGGAAGGTAAGCAGCGGCAATGCTGACTGTCCATTCATAATCCAGTGGTACCGCCGAAGTGGTGGATTTTATCTCTTTGCTTTCCGTTCTTGGCAAAATATGGAAAGAGAAACGCAATAGTTTCATAGTCTGGCAATTTTAGAAATGAGTGATCAGGTGCTTTTACGTCTGCCGATCTCAATAGGGTATTGAAAAATATGCAGGTAAACCATGAGTATTTTTCAGCCTGAAAACTTCCCCTTTCAAGTACAATTCCCGTTGTTACAGGTATCTCAAATCGAAAGGCTCAAGTTCAGGCATATGTAGTTTTCCTGTCTGCTCCTTGCCAAAACAGGCAGCACAGCCTTTGATTTTGCGGATAAATTTCACCTCAAACGATATACAATATGATACGCTATCTCATAACCTTATTGAAACAGATAATGGAAGCCAGGGTAGCCCGGCTCAACCTACTGATGCAAGAGGCTGAAAGAAAACTGGATATGGAGAAGTGCTGTGATACGATTCGCTGCAGCCTGGATATGAAGCAAAAGTCTTCCAGTAAGCGTGGACTGGACTATTATTTTCATAAATAACATCATCATCAATGCTATTGAGTAGGCTAATCACCCTGCTGATTCAAAAAATGCCTGAGATTACCGAAACCGGAAAAAATTCTTATGACCCGAATGCGTTATGCTTTCTTTTTCTAAAAGGAATGAGAGAAAGTCTGTTTAAAAATAAATTGTTTTGCTTTAAGCTATGAAAATTATCAATTGTACTCCTGACGACATTGAAGAGATCAAAAGGCTGTACCAGCATGCAGTGGTATTACAAAAACGATATAATGCAGTAGCATGGCCCCACTTCAGTGATGATTTTATCAAAAGTGAAATTGAGGAAAAGCAGGTCTGGAAGTTACTAATCAACCATAGGATTGGCTGTGTCTGGAGTACCGCATTTTCAGATCCGAAGATATGGTTACAAAAAAAAGATGAGCCTGCCATCTACCTCCACCGCATTGCCACTTCACCTGACTTCAGGGGGCGCTTTTTGGTCAAGGAAATCGTAGAATGGAGTAAAGCATATGCTAAGGCTCTGGGAAAAGCGTACATCAGAATGGATACGGTAGGTAACAATAGCAGCTTAATCAATTATTACAGCAAATGCGGCTTTCAATTTCTGGGACTTTTCCCATTACACGATACCAGTGGATTACCTGCACATTATCATAATGCCCAGGTAAGCCTGTTTGAGATCTCTCTCGTGAGATAAATAGAATGATATCTGAAAAGCCAGTTTTAAAAAAATACCTGTTCATTTTTCGGTTGCTCAAGGGAAAAGCCCTGCCGTTCTTTGAAGAAAAAACGATGATGACTTTTCAAGAACTACACAGGCAGGCGCAGCCCCTGCTGATCTGCAATGTATGGGATGTAGCCAGCGCCAAAGTAGCTGAAGATCTGGGTTTTCAGGCCCTGGGCACTTCCAGCGCAGCTATCGCTGCCACGATGGGCTATCAGGATGGGGAAGCCATGAGCTTTGACGAGCTTTGTTTTATACTTAAGCGTATAGCCAAAAATACCTCTCTTCCTTTATCGGTAGACCTGGAAGCAGGCTATGCCAGGGATACTCCCACGATTGTTTCGCATATCAGGCAGCTCACCGGGCTGGGTGTGGCCGGGATTAACCTGGAAGACAGCAGGGTGGTAGCTGAAAGAACACTGCTGGAAGCAGAGCCTTTTGCTTACCTTATTGAGCAGATCAAAAACCAGTGTCAGGATAGGTTTCTCAACATCAGAACAGATACCTACCTGCTCGGGCACCCCCAGGCATTAGAAGAAACCAAAAGAAGAATCAGGCTTTATGAAAATGCCGGAGCAGATGCTATATTCGTTCCCGGACTGGTAAAGGAAGATGAAATCAGCGAAATTGTCTCGGCCACTCCTTTACCGCTCAACCTCATGTGCCTGCCGGGTCTGCCTGGTTTTCGGGTCCTGGGTCACTTAGGGGTGAGAAGGATCTCTATGGGAGATTTTGCTTTCAAAAATATGTATGCACAACTCAGGAGCAGCCTGTTGGCCATGCAACAACAGCAGTCACCTCAGCCACTTTTTCAATTATGAAAATTACCGACCCGCAGAAAATACAGCTTTACTACCAGGCCTTACTGGACAGGGACACCTCCTTTGTAGGTATTTTTTTCGTAGGCGTGAAAACCACTTCCGTATTCTGCATCGCCAGCTGCCGGGCAAGGAAGCCTAAAAAAGAAAATGTAGAGTTCTTCTCCCACTTCAAAGATGCCCTGGCTAACGGCTTTCGTCCCTGCAAAATCTGCCGTCCCACCGCACATGCGCACGCCATGCCAGAACAGGTAGCACTGGCAATTCGTCTGCTGGAAGCCTCCCCGGAAGAAAAGATCAGTGATACCCGACTCAGAGAGGAGCAAATCAGCCCAAGCCTGGTCAGAAGGTGGTTCAAACAGCATTATGGCCTTACTTTCCAGGCGTATCAGCGCATGCAGCGGGTGAACCAGGCTTTTCGCCAGTTGAAAGCAGGCAGCTCAGGTACCGCGGCAGCCTACGATGCCGGATACGAATCCCTAAGCGGCTTTAACTACACCTACAAGAAACTCCTGGGTTCATCACCCGATGCCAATGGGCATCAAAACATCCTCCTGATAAGCCGTTTCACCACACCCTTGGGACCTATGTTTGTCTGTGCCAGCGATACAGGTATCTGCCTGCTGGAATTTACTGACCGCCGGATGCTGGAGACAGAATTGGATGATCTGCAGAGTAAGCTCAAAGCCCGGATGCTGGCCGGAGAAAACCAGCACAGCCGGCAGGCAATCAAAGAAGTCCAGGAATACTTTGAAGGTAAAAGAAAGCAATTTGAAGTAGCACTGGATACGCCCGGTACTGCTTTTCAGCAAAAAGTATGGCAGGCTCTCAGCGCCATTCCTTATGGTTGTACTTCTTCCTATCAGCAGCAGGCACAGCTCATGGGCGACCCCCATGCCGTCAGGGCAGCAGCCCGTGCCAATGGCATGAACCGGGTTGCTATCATCATCCCCTGTCACAGGGTGATAGGCAAGGACGGAAGCCTGACCGGCTACGGTGGTAGGCTGCAAAGAAAACAATGGCTGCTGGACTGGGAGAGAAAACACATCAGTAGTGATGTAACAGCTTCGGCTAAGGTGCCGGTTAAATCAATGAAACCCTAAATGAACATGAAAAAATATCCCATCTACCAGGTAGATGCTTTTGCCTCCGGGCTTTTCAGGGGGAATCCGGCAGCGGTGGTGCTGCTGGATCAGTGGCCGGAAGATGAGCTGATGCAACGAATCGCTGCTGAGAATAACCTGGCTGAAACGGCATTTCTGCTTCCTGAGCAGCAGCATTACCTGATCCGCTGGTTTACCCCCTTCTATGAAATTAACCTCTGCGGACATGCCACTTTGGCTTCTGCCTGGGTAATTCGGAACATGCTCGGTGATACTAGAGAGGAAATTCTCTTCTATTCATCCATGAGCGGAGAGCTCCGGGCACAGGTGGGTGATATGGTTACCATAGATCTACCTGCCTGGAGCAGTCAAAGAATTGAGGTGCCTGAAAGCCTGGCTGCATTGCCCGGATTGAACATACGTGAGGCTTACCTCTCCCGGGATTTGCTGCTCATCGTGGATAGTGAAAGGGAAGTGCGTAACTTTAAAGCTCCCAAAACTCCTTTCACAGAAATAGACTGTCTGGGGATCAACCTCAGTGCTCCCGGACATGACTGTGATTTTGTTTCTCGTGTCTTTGATGCCAGGTATGACTGGCTGGAGGATCCCGTTACCGGTTCGGCCCATTGTACCATGGTGCCTTACTGGGCGAAGCGATTGGGAAAGAATCAACTCCTGGCTCATCAGGTATCCGAAAGAGAAGGCGTGCTCCATTGTGAACTGAAAGAGAAGCGGGTGCTGCTGAGCGGAAGCTGCCATTTGTACCTGGAAGGTGAAATTTATGTGCCTCAATGAAAAAAATACTGCTAAAAAAGTGGAGAGGATTACAGCAAAATAGTCATGAAGAGGCCAGAATTATTTTTGATGCCCGAGAGATTCACGTTAACTCCACGATCAGCTTTTCAGATCAGAAAGAGCAGGTTATCTACCAGCTAGCACTTCATGAGGACTGGACAGTCAGTGAGATGCATATCCAGGTATATGGAAGTGCAAAGCAGTCTTTCAGCCCTGAAGATGCGGGGGTAAAATTTGTGGACTTTGAAATCTCTCCCCTTACCAATTCTTTACCGGTCAACTTCCTGAAGTACCACCAACAAATGCATTTGGAGGAAGAGGTTTTACTGATCCGGTTTCCATCCCTTTCAGCCCAACCACACAGGCAAAGCTATCAGCTACTGGATAAGGAAGTCTGTTACCGGAACCTTACTTCCGGTTTTGAGTCTGATATTATTTTTGATAAAGATGGATTTGTGATGGAGTATTCCGGCTTGTTCATGCAGGTATAGGAAAAAGCAGGAACATATTTAATAAAGACATCCTTATTTCTTATTTTAAGAAACAGCAATAACATCTCTGATCCCATGAACTACCGCCAAAGCATTACCGGTTTTTTCAAAGAGCACGCCCCCGCCCACGTGCGGGTGGGTGAATCACAGGTAAAGGGCTTTTTCAATGTCTATCGCCGCGACACCTTCAGTTGCCATTTGCATATGCCGTCTCATTTGCGGGAATTTTACAAAATATCACTTATTGACGGAAAAGGCAGGCTCATTTACCTGGATAAGGAAATTAATATTGACCGCCCCACCCTCTTCTTTTCCAACCCATTTATCCCCTATGCCTGGAAGGCAGATAGCTCTCAACAGGGCGGCTATTTCTGCATTTTTACGGAAGAGTTTCTGCAGGATAGCGGCAGGCCGCAGAGTTTACTTTCCTCCCCGCTGTACAAGAAGGATGAGCATCCTTTCTTTTTTCTCGGTGAAGAAGAAAAAGATACCATGCTGCATATCTTCAAGAAAATGATGCAGGAGTGCCAGGGCAATTACGCACATAAAGCCGATTTGCTCAGAAGCCACCTCTATATCCTGACCCACGAAGCCCTGCGGTTGCAGCCGGAAAGAGACTATTCGCTGGTCAAGAGTAGTTCTTCCCAGAGAATCTATCATCTCTTCATTGAAAAGCTGGACCAGCAGTTTCCCCGCCGCACCGCCGGAGAGCCGCCTTTTCTGCTCAGACCTTCTGATTTTGCTGAGCACCTTTCAGTACATGTCAATCACCTCAATCGGGTGGTCAAAAAAATCAGTGGACGTACTACCGGGCAACTGATACAACAGAAGTTTTTGGAGGAGAGCAAAGCCTTGCTCCTGCACACTGACTGGAGCATTTCAGAGGTGGCCTATTCCCTGGGTTTCAGGGACGCTTCCTATTTTTCTTACTGCTTCAGAAAGCAGTTTGGTGTCACACCACAGGACTTCCGCCAGCAGGATGTTTGATTTTTGATAGTCATGGTGCTTTTTCTTAAAGCATCAATCAGGCATACATTGTTGCTTTGTAAAAGCTGGCTTATCTATTAAATGAGCCAGAAATATGGAGGCAAAGTTTCGCTGCTTACCCTTGCGAAACAGATGTAGTATGTCAATTGTAATCGTATGTTTAAGACGATCTTACACCTGGGGCAGCTCATTGTCCTGATGGTGATCATTATCTTTTTACTGAACTTGAAAAACACAGCGAAGGGTCAGCACAAGGCCCATGTACTCTTTATTACCGGCCAGGGTAATAAATCAGCTGATCATCCATATCATAGCTGGAAGCATGATTTTCCTAACCATCTGCTTACACTTGTGAACCAGGACATCGCAGATTTTACCGTCGTGGAAGACCTGACTGAAATTGAGCAGTTTACTCACTACGACCTGATCATCAACAATGGACTGTTTCAATCGCCCGGTAAGCAACAGTTTGAAGATTTCCTACAGGCCATAAAGGATGGTGTGCCTTACCTGGCCCTGCATGCAGGTCTGGTACAGTTCTCCGATGATCCGCGTTACCAGCAGTTGATTGGTGCCCAATATATTCACCATGATGAGATCAAAACATTCACCGTACAACCTTACGATGCCTGGTATGGCTGGGAGCAGGCTGGCAGGAAAAGACATCCTATCACAAGGGGGATAGATGAATTTACGATCCTAGACGAACTCTACCTGATGCAACCTATTACCGATAAGATAGAAGTGCTGGCACGCGCCGAACTACATCCCATCATGTGGGTACGGCCCTGGGGGCGAGGCAAGGTGCTGGTGCTCACCCTGGGTCATGATGCTTATTCGCAGCAGAACCCTGGCTTTCAGTCCCTATTCCGCAATGCCCTGCTGTGGCTTACTGACCGGCCTGTACAATAGCGAAGAATTGAACAAATAATACCTAAATGATGAAAACAAACCAACTACACAATGGAGACAAAGTGCCTTCCCTGGGGCTGGGCACATGGAAATCTGAGCCTGGAAAAGTGTATGAAGCTGTACTGGAAGCCATCAGGGTGGGCTATCGCCACATTGATTGCGCGCCAATCTACGAAAATGAAATAGAGGTAGGCGCGGCCATCGAGCAAGCCATTAAGCAGGGACTCGTCAGAAGAGAAGAACTCTGGATTACGTCCAAGCTCTGGAATAGCTACCATGCCCGGTATGATGTGATCAAAGGCCTGGAAATATCACTGATTGATCTCAAACGGGACTATCTTGATCTTTACCTGGTGCACTGGCCGGTAGCCCAAAGAGCGGGCTCTACTTTCCCGGATTCGGTTGACGATCTGCTCAGCCTGGAAGAAGTGCCTCTAGCGGAAACCTGGCAGGGCATGGAAGCAGTGGTGGGTGAGGGGCTGGTCAGGCATATTGGTGTATCTAACTTCGGCATCAAAAATCTTTCTTCTTTGCTTGATGAAGCCACTATGCAACCGGTGGTTAACCAGGTGGAAACCCATCCTTATCTTCAGCAGAATGACCTGCAGACTTTTTGCCGGGAAAATGACATTAGCATTACTGCCTATAGTCCGCTGGGATCATCAGACAGACCGGACTTTATCAGAAGGCAGAATGAACCGATGCTACTCAAAGACCCGGTAATTCATGCATTGGCCCAGGCAAATGATTGTGCCCCGGCTCAAATCCTGATTGCCTATGCCTTGCAGCGAGAAAATATCGTCATACCAAAATCTACCCATGCCGGTAGGATACTGGAAAACTATTGGGCTTAAAATGTTGCTCTTGACCAGGAAGCCATCAGCCAAATCAACCAACTGGAAAAAAACTTCCGTGGCTGTTGCACAACCTATTCCATTTTAGGTGAGTGATTCTTATCTTTATTTATGATAGGAAAAAAGACATATGAGGAAAAAACTCATTTCTCTTTTTCTCTAGAGGAACGGGTTCCAAAAGATAATCTTTATAGAAAGCTAAAGTATGTAATAGATTGGGACTTTCTTTACGATACTTTGGCTCCATTTTACGGGATATGTGGCCATCAATCTATAGACCCAGTGATTTTCTTCAAATTCATGCTTGTTGGGCACCTTGAAAATCTTAGTTCTGATAGAGCAATTATTAGGACTAGTGAATTGAGATTAGATATTCTTTATTTTTTAGGTTACAACTTAGATGAAGATTTGCCATGGCATAGCACATTATCTCGTACTAGACAACGCTTACCTGAAAAGATATTTGAAAAATGCTTTTTGCAAGTATTAAAACTCTGTACAGAGGCAGGAATGGTGGAAGGTGGCCGGCACCCGGAGACACACAGTCAATTGATGC
>NZ_JBBPHP010000077.1:0-12445 GCF_038039535.1 Catalinimonas locisalis
TGAAGCACTGCCAATATTAAAACTAGAATGGTAAGGATTGTATTGAAATTTTTCTTCATCTTACAATTGCCGAGAACATTAGAACATGCGCGTTGCGCATGTTTCACTTATATCTCCCTTAAGATAATTGAATTCTAAGTAATAGCATCTAAGGGAGAAGTAATTTTTCTGATATGCGCTTTACTTACATGTGTGTATATCTCAGTAGTTTTACTACTAAAATGCCCTAACAATACCTGAATATACCTCAGGTCAACCCCTGCATCTAATAGATGCGTGGCATAACTATGCCGCAGAGTATGTAAGGTTGCTTTTTTCTGGATCCCTGCTGATATCCTTGCTTTTTGAAAGATCTGTTGCACACTCCTTCTACCATATTTCCCTCCCTTTTCTCCTTCAAAAAGGTATTCTTTTGGCTGGTATTCTTTAAAATACCTGCGCAGTAGCTCTAGAAGCTTAGGCGATAGAGGAACCAAACGGTCTTTGGCTCCTTTGCCTTGTTTGATGACCACCACCATACGTTTGGAATCTATATCTCTTATCCTGAGATGGATGAGCTCTGAGAGGCGTAAGCCACAACCATACACAGTTTGAAGGATTGCCTGGTGCTTGAGATTGCCTACTGTGGCCAATATTGATTTCACCTCTTCCTGGGACAACACTATAGGTAGGGTATATACTTTCTTGGGTCTGTCCAGATCATAGTAGGTACGGGGTCTACCTAGTACATGCTCCAGGTAAAACTTGATGGAATTAATCAGTTGGTTTTGATAAGAGCGGGACCTTTGCTTCACTGCCATATGATGCATTATAAAGGCTTTGACCTCTTCTTCGGTAACTGTACTAAGGTCTCTTCCCGGAAAGTAGCGCACAAAGATGCTCAACATCTGACTGTAGCCTCGGATGGTACTGGGGCTATAGCCTCTCAAAATAAGTTTTTGCCTGACTTGTGCGATAATATCCATAAGGGCAAAGTTACATGCGAAATTTGCTACTTTCGTCCTTTAAACGTTAACAAACGATTGTAGTCGTTTAGAAAAAACTAAATGTTTGTAAACGTTTGTAAGCGTATAGTCATTTGAAGTATACTTCTTATAGGGTTACAAATGGCAAGGCAGTACTAGGCTTGTATATGTTAAAGAACTAAATTCTTAATAGGATTACTACCCGTTCGGGTTAACTCACAACCAAAAAGCAGGTAGAAATCTCAGCAACAAGTACCTCTACAATGGCAAAGAACTCCAGGATGAAATGGGCTTGGGGTGGTATGACTACGGCGCAAGGATGTATGATCCTAGCATAGGAAGGTGGCATGTCGTGGACCCGCTGGCTGATCAGATGAGAAGATTTTCTCCTTACAATTACGCCTTTGATAATCCGATCCGATTTATTGATCCCGATGGGATGATGCCTCAAGATCCTGATTGTCCAGAGTGTAATAAATCTCCACAGGAGGTGGAACAAGATTATTACCAGCAACAAGAGGCTTCATTACAAGAAACTTTCAACTCAATTAAAAGTATTTTTACAGAATTATGGGGTGAAAATAGTAATACATCACTAAATACCGAAAATGATCTCTCCAGCGGATCTTCTGAACCAACTCAAATAAGTGGTGTGCCAATAGAAGTAGACGGAAGTAGTGGGCCTATGGAAGCAATGAAAGCTGATAAAACACAAGAAGCAATTGATGGTAACGGATTGTTGGAGCTAATTGGCTATGGTGCCATGAGTAAATTTAGTAAAGGAGATCTAGATTTTGTTGAGGCTCTTAACAAGGGCAATGACTTGATTAGCAACTTATTTAAAAATGAATATCCCAAAGAAATAGAAGGGGATTCAGTTATTTATCAAGATTTTTATGGTAGACCTGTAAAAGGAGTCCGCTTAGATAATGGAAATTATTCTCAAGGACAACCATTAAATAGAGAAGATAGCATTAAATATAACCTGATAAAAAGATGACTGTAAAAACACATATAAATATATTGATAGCTTTGCTTTGTTTTGCTTCCTGTTCTGAGACAAATCCAAATAATAAGTTCATGTGTGAAGGACGCACCGCTTTAATGCTTCAATCGACTATTGTATCTGATTTGAAGCCAATGCTAATTTCACGCAACAGTGAATTCATCAATAGAGTAATTAGCATGGTTGAAAGCATAGAAGCGGTTTCAGATGAACTTATCATTCGGGCAGGTGGGATAAATCCAGAAACCATGCTTCTCGGTAACGGGTGTAGATCTGGAAATGATACAAGAAAACTGTTCGTCGATCGTAGATTATCAGAGAAGCTTCAACTAGAAATGAAGAAGTTGAAAGTAGATTTCCCGGAAAACCAACAAATAATAGAAATGATTGACTATATGCTTGCTAAACATTTTTATGCAACAGACCCCTACTTCAATGAAAAAAGGCTGACTAAAATACCGATTGCCATCTTGACATCAGACCTACTTGCAATACAAAATGGGATTTATGGACTTTTACTTAGTCAAGCTTAGCTTAAAGATATAACACATCACCTCACATAGGTGCATTTGCAATGCACCTATTTTTAGGCACTGTAGTCAAGAAGCATAAGCTTTGCGAGCCTGAAAATCTCTGACCGCTAAATCCAGGAACCAGCGCACCACGGTTTTGGTCTCTTCATCCATCTGCTGAACGGTATGCTATTTATGGTATGAACAGAACCAATATAAGCTTGACTCCTCTCCCTTCGGTTTATCTCACAATCAGAGTAGTGGCAGGGAGTTGAGTAATAAGTACCTCTACAACGGAAAAGAACTTCAGGATGAAATGGGGCTAGACTGGTACGACTATGGTGCCAGAATGTATGATCCAGCTATTGGAAGGTTTCATGTAATTGATCCAATGAATGAGACATACTATTCCCTCTCTACTTATGGTTATTGTGCTGGAAATCCTATAAAAAATATAGATGTAGATGGAGAGTGGATTGGGACTGTTATTGGAGGTACCATAGGAGCAGTTTCAGGAGCATATAAAGCTTATAAGAGTGGAGGAGATAGAACGGCTATTTTTGCTAGCGCTGTTGAAGGAGGTGTTTCAGGTGCAATTACGGGAGCTGCTATTGATGGTGCAGTAGCATTAGTTGCTGGTTCTGTAGTTGGTACAGGAGGAACAACTACAGTTGCAGCAGTAGCAGGAGGTATTGCGATGGTATCAGCTGCAGGTGCTACAGGTGGTGCAATTGGTGCGGTTGCTGGAGATGCAGCAGGTCAAATGGTTGAAAGTATTCTAGGTAAAGATATGAGCATTAAAGAAGCCGCTTTAAATATAAGTACGGAGAATATGGGAGAGAAAGCAATTTCTGGTTCAGTCAGTGGAGCCATAGGTGGCGCAGTTGGAGGTGCTACAGGAATAGCTCTTAAAGCAATAACAACCAAGGCTACAAGTACAGGAGTTAAAATGGTGCAGGAAAAAATTGAAAGCACTGCCCAAACAATAAGGGCAGACGGTGCCCAGGGAGGACTACCTCAAAGCGTAATAAATCAGAATGTAGACAATTACGCCAATGAATTAGGAAAAGCAATAGGCATAATCAATAGAAATGTACCATCACAGACTAACAAGGCCGCAGCTGGCATAGGAGTAGTAACTGAATCAATTCAAAAAGAATTGGAAAATAGATAATGATGAAAAAAGTAGTAAAATTCTTTTATTATGTTGGTCTTTTATTCTGGGGTAGTTTTTTAATACATTCATTGTTTATGTTTACTGCATATAATGGGTTTGGAAGCTTGTTTAAATATGTTGAACCTAGAGACATAGATTTAAATGTTCAAAGAGATTCTTCTTTGGTCTATATTAGTTATGTATATAGTGTTAATGGCGAGAAATTTCAAAATGAATTCAAAACTTCAAGTAATTACTTTGATTCGTTCAATATAGATACTGTTACTGTTCAATACAACCAAAAATACCCCTCTGTGAGCACAGTTAAAGGGTTACCAAATATGCAAAGAAGAGAAAGGATAATCATTGTAATTTCAATTATATTTATTGTAGTACAAACTATATTCTATACGTTGGCTATACGTAAGAAGAATTTAAGAAGGTATGGAATCAATTAAATTGTAAATGTTTGAATTTACTATTCCATTCTCTAGTGCGTTAAGCTTTTGCCCAACGCCTTCGTTCTCTTTAGGAAGCAAAAGCTAGTTTGGCTTTAACATTTTGTATGATATTATCTAGCAGATAAAATAGATGTTCCCAATCTTTCTCGGGCAGCTGTTGTATCTGCTGGATTTTTGTTAGGATGTTCGTATCCACTTCCAGTTCTGTTGCCCCTACCAAGTAATCCAAAGATACCCTTAAAGCTTCAGCCAATATAGCAGTCATCTCCACAAAAGGGCGAACATCACAACTATTCATACCTTCCTAACATGTTGCCATGAAGCCCTACTCTCTGAGCCGGTTAGAACTGTGAAAGCTTCTTTTGCCTGCATATGATCAATAATAACCAGTGGTATAGAGTACTTTTTCTTGAAAGTGCAATAATCGCTTATATGTTAAACAACCCCTGCCCTACCCCTGAAAGCGTTAACATTAATTAAATTTAACGTTTTAAAGGCCTTTTATACTGGCGACAAAGTATGGATGCCTGTGAAAAATAGAACTACAGTTTTTCTATTTCTTCTTTAGTCAAACCTGTGATTGCTGATATTTTTTCAATGGGGTCACCATACTTTTTCATTGATTTGGCTATCTCAATCTCTCTTTCACTAGCACCTTCTTTTTTAGCAGTTTCAATCACACTGTATTGATCTCTATAAGTCTTAAGACTTTCTTCGTATGCTTTCATCTCTTCTATATTTTGAAAGATAAAAGAGATTAGCTCTCTAATGCCTTTAAAAACTCTTTGAAATTCTGCCTTAACTCTTTGATTACTTCTTTACGTCTTGGGTCACTTTTACTCATTTTTAGTGCCTTATTGGTAAGAAATGCTAATGATTTTTTTAAAACCTTGACCTGTTCATTTTCATTAGTTTCCTCATCTTCCAATGATTCACTTTGCAGCAGGGTGATAGTCTTTTCTAAACTTTCTGTATCTCGAATTTTCTTCTGAATCTGAGTGAGATATTTAGGTTCACTATCTACTAAGCTTGTAATGGTTTTTTTACCTGCTTTGATATTTCCATTAAGAATATTCCATCGTAAATCCTGATCATTACCAGTCAATTTTTCCAGCGCTAATGCAAACTGCCCATCTCTGCGAATGGTTTTTTCGTTTACACCATACTCTTCGGATAGTTTCGCAGCAGTAGGTGTGGGCAAGTGGACATCTTGTCCATTTGCTTCTTTTCGTCCTCTATTTCCACCCCAGGTATGCTTCTCATTTTCATATCTAATTCCTCTTAAATAGCTCATTTGTAAAGGAGTAAGGTTACGACGAGCCATCTGATTACCTATCATCCAATCCTTAACTTCCCCTTTATTATTGAAGTTTTTAAGGCGGATATCAAATTTGATATTGTTCTTTTGACATAGTCTATATCGGTTGTGTCCGTCTATCAAAATAAAGCTATCTCCAGACTGCCATACTATTAATGGCTCTCTACAACCTTCTTGTTTGAGGCTTACTTCAAGTTGTTCTAATTCATCTTCAGAAAGAGGAGGAATGAGATTATCCAGTTCAGGATCAATAGTAATATTGTTTTTTATATCATTCTCTGCGCCCTTAAACAGGGCAACACTCAACTTTTCTCTCTTACTCTTAGCCATGATATACTAATTTACCCAACATCTCTTGGGTTAGTGATTTATAATCTTCAGCAGCTGCACATTTACTATCGTAGGAAAAAATATCTTGTTTTAGTGAGCTTGCTTCTACGACAGAAATATTCCTTCGTATCATAGATTGATATACTAAACCATCGTAAGTATCACGAACTGCATCGATAATGCTTTTACTCATTACCGTATGATCAATTTGTGTAATTAGTATACCTGATACATTGAGAGTTGAATTAAGACCTTTAGCACTTTCTACTGCTGCCATAATGGTGTCCATTCCTTTTGTAGGCAGATATTGGCTTTGTAAAACAATCATTACATCAGTAGAGGCTAGTAGAGCATTATTAGTTAATATACCCAAGGAGGGAGGACAATCAATTAAAATATAATCATACTCACTTTTAACAGCTGCCAGTGCATTTTTTAAAGCAAGATACCCCTTGACTTGTAAGGCTTGTAATTTACTTTCAGCTACTGTCAAATCTAGGTCTGAAGGAACAATATCAAGTGTTTCACTAAGTCGTACAATCGGAAGAGGTTTATCTTCACAAAAGGTATGATAAATACTTTGCTCTGGATCTTCAATTCCTACTGATTGTGATAAATTTGCTTGAGGATCAATATCAACTATCAATACTTTATAACCTTCAATTGAAAGGCCTTTTCCCAAGTTAAGAGTGGTGGTAGTTTTCCCAACTCCTCCTTTATGATTAATTATACTTTTGATGACCATACTAAATGATTAATTAAAATGTTACAGCCTTTGGAGCATGAATATCATGTCTAATGCTCTTAAGAATTTGTCTCGCTACACTTTTCCTCATTTCCTAATAGATTATCCAAGCACTCTTTACTTATCTTGTATACTTCAAGTAAAGACCTTTCGCTACCTACATAATTAGCTTGCAATCCATATACACTCTTTCTAAGCTCTTTATATTCAATTTTTTCTTTGTAGTGAGAAACTTCTACAATAGAAAAGCCTAATTGAAGCATCCATTTACTTAATTGATCTAAGTTTGTAGCCTTTTCTTTTCTGCGAGAGGCGTGATTATCAGAATGCATTCCGCTATCTAAATTTATAATTTGCTGTCCATTTTTTTGCTGTGACTTAGGTACTCTTTTAGCTTTTTCCTTTTTATTGAATCCTATTTTCTTACCAAAGAAAAACTTTAGCTTGACTACTTTTCGCGTCCCGCATTTATCTTCTCTGAAAGTAAAAGGATAGTTATTCTTTTCTAGGTCTTCCTGTACAGGTATCAGCACTCTATTTTTGAAGTTTGAATAAAGTTTATACTTTTTTTCCAAATGCAACATCTCTTTTAATTCGTCAACTCTAACCTCAAAATACCCTGAATCTTCGAACTGGACCAGGAACCAAAAGAATCGGTAGGAGTAGACACTATTCAGGTTATTCCACCTCTGATATTCTACTGCTTTAAAATTCTCTGATAAATTCAATAGATATGGAGCCGCTTTGGCATTAAAACATGCTACAATATATCCTTCACCCTCAGTATATGAGCAGATGCTCATTAAAGGAATGGACTCCCATTTTTTTCTACCTCCCTTGATAGTCTGTTCTATCTGTAAACTCTTCCTAGTAAGTTCATGTGTCGCTGCCTTAATTTCTGTATAGTGAATTGACTTCTTCGCACTTTGTAACATTTGACAGGGAATACGAATATCTCTAAACTCTTTATCGTCCTTTCGAATCTGCAATAACATATAAACAAATATTCTTAGCTCGTTTAAACTCATGTCAAAACGGGCATTAATGAGTTTTTTGTGTTGTACTACTAGCTTTCGCGGATTATGATATTCTACAAGCATAGAGTTTATGTAATTCTAAAGGTCAATTTATAATATTTTGACTACTTCAACATACGAAGTTTAACGTTCACTGTAATTTGTCGTCGAATTTGTAATAGTTCGCAAAATTTAAATAAACAGTATTTCAGTCAATTTTTTTTCTTATAAGATTAATTTTGGGTTTTTACGTCGAAATTGTAATAGTTAGAATTGATAATAAATTTTTTTTTCAAGAGTTAATATCTTCTCAGACTGTTTATTTAATACTAAATAAATAAAGTTTATTTTAATTTATTAATATTTATATATGTTTATGGGGTTGGGTAAGTATCTGATTTACAGTAATTTACGTGGTGTTGCTATTACATTTTCGATTATTTCCATTACATTTTCGACGTGAAATATTACGAATTCGACGCTTTACTAATACATTTTCGACTTATTCTATTACAAATTCGACGTCTATTACATTTTCGATCTCAATTGTTCTTTTCTAGCTCAAAAACCGTATTTCTTCTGCTAATAGATTTTGACTTATTACAAATTCGACGCGAAATATTCTACACTTCTGACAAACTATTACAATTTCGACGTTTAAGTGTATTAATTGAATTGTCCAGTATGATGGTTGCTTTGATCAGAAACCAATAGCAATCTTCATTAATCTCTTGTCTATGTAAAACTTCTCATTCCTCTTGGTAAATCAGTGAGACACTTTCTCACTAATTCACGATCATAACCTATGCTGCATTTGCTACGTTTGGTAATATAACGGAAATTCCCTAAAGTTGGGAATAATTTTGAATAGATGATTGTTGAATTTGAAGATGAATATTTGCTGGATCTTTACAGAGGTAAACCTAAGGGAAAACCAAAATATCAGGCTACTGTAGTCAAACAATATCGGAAGACTGTAAGAGTGTTCCAGATGGTAAATGGTATTCAAGAGCTAAGAAGTTTTAGGAGCCTAAATTTTGAAGCTTTAAGTGGTAATCTCCAAGGACTATTTTCTGTTAGGGTCAATAAACAATATCGAGTCCTCTTTAGGATCAAAGACGATCAGCTTCAAATTGAAAAAGTGATTTCAATTACAGAACTCAGTAAACATTACGAATAATGGCAGATTATAAAGTAGTAGACAAAAATGGAGTAGAGGTTCAAAGTGCAGAGCCTATTCATCCGGGTGAAATTCTTTTGGATGAACTGGAAGCACGTGAGATACCTCAAAATGCTTTTGCGAAGGAACTGGGCATGAAAGCTTCCCATCTCAATGAAATTATTCACGGAAAAAGAAATATTAGCCCATCTATGGCTTTAAAATTAGAGACTCTGCTAGAAATCAGTGCCAGCTTTTGGGTGCGACTGCAAGCCGAATACGATCTTGATAAAGTAAGGTTAGAAAAAGCGAGTGTTTGAAAAAATTTATGGTTAGTGCTTCATTAATTCCATCCAAATAATGAATCAGGGTAAAGATGTTATTTTTACCCGTGAGATTGACATAGTTAATTTACTTTTTATCCTGTTACTAATAGGAATTACTATTTATGGAATTATTGAGTGTTTTTAGAAAATGGGTGATATTATGAGAATATCTCTAAAATGACATAAATATCCTCCATGATGCGAGAATAACTTCTAGCCAAAAGGAGTAGGTGAGAGAAAAAGTCTTTTTTTGACCTGCTAACTACACATCCAATCAATTTTTACAGTTAATCATTACCGTATAAAGGAGGGTTTATTTTATAATAACTTTTCACTCTAAGTGACAAGCTTTGATCTTGAAGTTTTAGCTACCTCAGAATTCATGTGAATTAAAAGTCATGATCATCTCTACCTTTTCACACTATGAATGCTGTACCGGGTTTTGGCACTTTTTGGCAAAAAAAAGTGCCAAACTCGCTGCCAAAGAAAAAGCGGTGTAATAGGGGGGGGAAGATTTACAAGCCAGGGAATAGCAATGTTACACAGAGGATTGTGGCTAGGTAAGTTTGTTCGCGCTACATGCAGGGCACACAAGGAAGATTCATAAAACTTGCGTAAAAGTTCAGATCAATAGCGTAAAGGAGGCGTTACTCTAGCGTAAGTTGATGGAATCTAAGCAACCACCTGCATAGACACCGAAGATAGTAGGAAAGAAAAATTATATTGTAAATAACCACAACCGTCTTTATTCGGATGACAGTAAATATTAGGATGCCAGAACTAGACCCTTTATGTTATTTACCATAGATCTTGAAGCAATTCAGATTTGCATCCTGTCATTCCATACCAGTTATACAATGTAGTGGCGTGGACAATAGTAGCATGAGCTTGGATGTTGAACATATGATTTAGATGCATTTTTTAGTACATTATCTATTCTGAATATTTTCTTTGTTTAGCATAATGCTTAGTAGTGCCGTACGAAGGCAAACATTGATTATACAGACGCAAATAACAATTGATAATCCAGTTATTGAGAATGTCAAAATGAGATTAAAAACCAGAAAGTGGGAAATTTCTGAACTTGTTTATCCCTTTACATAGCCCAGATTTAGATGAGTGAAAAAGTAAGATTACAGGATCTTAATTCTTATAAAATACTAGATACCTCACCAGAACAAGAGTTAGATGAGCTAGCTGAAATAGCCTCAGCAATCTGTGATACCCCTATCTCATTAGTTTCCTTTATCGATGAGAAACGCCAATGGTATAAAGCTAAAAAAGGGATACAAGCTCAGGAAGTCCCTATAGATTATACCTTTTGTCAGCATGCATTGCATAACTCTAAGGAAGTACTGGTAGTGGATGATCCATTACATGACAATAGGTTCAAAGATAATCCTTTTGTTGTGGGGCAGCCTTACATTCGTTTTTATGCGGGTGCCCCTTTAGAATCTCTCCAAGGAAATGTGCTGGGAACCTTATGTGTTATTGATCATAAGCCTCACAAGATTACTGATAGTCAAAAAAAGGCTTTATTACTTTTAGCAAAGAAAGTGATGAGTTACTTGGAAACACGGAAACATCTTCTTGAGCAAGAGGATAAGATAGAATTGAGTGCAGCCAGGCTAAAAAAGTTGACGGATCAGGCTCCTGGGGCTATCTTTCAATTGGCGATGAAACCCGATGGTAGTATGTCATTTCCTTTTCTTAGTGAAGGGTTTGCAAATATATTTCCCAATCTAGATATAGAGGCATTTAAAGAGCAACCAGAAATAGGATTTAAAGTCATCCATCCAGATGATTTAAGCCTCTTTCAGAAAGGCTTGCAAGAGTCATTCGTAAAGCTGACGAATTTAAATGTAGAATATAGAATAATTAGTAAGGGAAGTGAGATTCATTGGCATTGGGCTAATGCAAAACCAGAAAAGCAAGAGGATGGAACAGTAGTTTGGTATGGTACTTTTCAAGATGTGACACAAAAAAAAGAATATGTAAAGACCCTAGAACAGGTCTTGTTTGATATTTCTCACACCATGCGCAGGCCCATAACTACGATGTTAGGCTTGACGGCTACAATTGAAGAATTTTGCTTGGAGAAAGATACCCTGATGGATTACATAAACTATATTAAAAAAGTGGCAGAAGAAATGGATGAATATACACAACAACTCAACGAAGCTTATTTTAAAAAAAGATCAAGAATTGTGAATTGCGGAGAAAATAACACTGATCAGTAGAAGGATAGATTGAAACAACGAGTAAAACATTCAGTAATTATCATTTATGCTCACTAGAAAAATGCCCAGTGTTTTTTTGCCTTTCATATCATACTAAAATAATTATAGTAGTATAAAAGGGACGTGACTGTTGCACAACTCATACTATGCCTTTAATTATGCTTGCCCACATTAATGATTTTACTCTCCCCTCAATAATATCCCAGATTTCCTCTGTTTTAAGTCTATAATCATGAGCAAAAATTCCCTCATTGCCAGTTGATTGACCTCTACTTTTCTTGGCCTCAAGAACTTCACATACTTCTTCAGATTATAGGCAGCAGCAGACATTAGCATGCATTTATGTGCTGCAACTTTACCTTTAGCATTAATCCTTTTCAAGCCAAAATAGTTTATCAAACTACCGAAAACAGGCTCAACAGTAGACATTCGTAATTTCTTCATTCTTTGTCCTAATGAGCTTGTTAAGCGACTTCCCATGCGATCAAAATGATTACGAAAGGCACTTACAGTGAGCTTCTTACGGGAACTCTTGCCACAACATGCTCTGACGATAGGACAATTTCTACAGTCGCTCTCGCTACTAAAATAATAATAGTTAAAATACCCTCCGTATGTTTTGACTCCTTTGTTTACGAGCTTTTTTCCCTGTTTACACAAATAAAGGTCTTGGTCAACATTATAGGTGAATCCTTCTCTTTGGCTTTTGTATTTACCATATAAGGCTACATATCCTTCTAAATGATCAGCTTCTAACAATGCATAATTGAAACCCGAACTAAAACCACCATCAGCCAAAACCTTATACATTTTCAGGTCTAATCCTCTCAAGTTTTGCTTGGTTTTATTAACAATATCTATTAAGTGACGAGAATCTTTTTCATCAGCAAAATCTGACTGAATATGAGCCCCCGGGGCCCGGTAATGACATGCCTAAACGTGTCAACAGACATACTAGCTAAATGATACAGGTTGCTTGGTTTTCCTTTTTTCTTAGCTATCCGAGCATCTGTATCAGCAGGGCTATAATGCGTCTTATTAGAGCGCAGTCGCTTCTTCTCTTTTGGCAAAGCTTGCAAAGCATCCTTTAAGTTATCTTCTTCATTAGTTACCTTGTCTTGGTTATGGTATATCTGGATATACTTTGTCCAATCTAGCTGAGTGTCTTTGGGCTGCATATTTTCAAGGCAAGCATTTGCCTTTAAATATGC
>NZ_JBBPHP010000078.1:0-10396 GCF_038039535.1 Catalinimonas locisalis
ACATACCAGTAGGTAATGGATTCGCTTACCTAAGCCTGGTTACAGACGCATATTCTCGCAAAATTGTAGGATGGCATTTACATAAAAGCCTTCATGCGATAGGTAGTATCAAAGCGCTTAATATGGCTTTAAATCAAAAAGGCGAGCATCCCCCCTATCAACTAATTCACCACTCTGATCGGGGCATACAATACTGTTGTAATGAATATATAAAGCTGCTTAATGATAGTAAAATCTTAGTTTCTATGACTAATTTTCCTGATCCGCTAGAGAATGCTTTAGCTGAACGCATGCATAGAACACTGAAAGAGGAGTTTAAGCTAGAAAGAGGGTTTCCAAACTTTGAGCTGGCTCTACAAGCAGTGGCCAGAACAATCTATGTCTACAATCATAAATATCCACATGGTAGCTTAGGATATCTGACTCCCAACCAGGTGCATAGAGGTAGAAAACCAGGTAAGAAAAAATGGAAGAAATATGCTAGGAAAGCCAATCAGGCTGTGATGGATGCAATGGTAGCATAGTATGCACTTTAGATAAGAGTAAGCATTTTTCCCTCAACCACCGGGCGTCGGTCGCTGCCCTCCACTTGAAACAGAGGGTATGATGAGGGAAAAATGAGTAACAAGAGCAGATTTTTGAAATGATGGTAAAACAGAAAAGACAAGTTCTTAATAATGTACAATTAATCAATTACCTTTAAATCCCTTAATTCTGTAAACCCATTCCAGGACTATTCACCCCGGAGAAGACGAAGCTACTTCCCGTTTTCTCAGATCCGTACTGCATGTCTTAAGAGACAGAATCACCATCAGTGAGTCATTGGATGTGTTGGCCCAACTTCCCATGTTCCTGAAAGCGGTATATGTAGAACAATGGAAATATCGGGAAACTCCCCTTAAGTTTGATACAATGGCCGATTTTTGTGAGCATGTCAAAAGTGAACAATCGCGTATGGGTGAAAAGGATTTTCAATGGAATGAATCCACTGAAGAGTTGATTAAGCGCACTTTTGTTGCTTTGCGTAAATACTTAACACAGGGCGAAGCCAAACATGTGATTGACCAATTGCCTAAAGAAATTAAGGACGAACTTAAGCCCGCACTGAAGCTTACTGAATAGTTTTTTCAAACTAGATTTTTATGCATAACCGGCAGAACTGCCGGTTTTCTTTGTCTCAATCTATGCTAGAAAAGTTACGCAGAAAATGGTCATTTAAAATCAATGGTCTGAAGCAGATATTGATCAAAAGAGCAGAGGAGAAAGACACGCACGTGTTCATGAAAATTTTCCTAGCTAAACTCTATGCTTCCCAATACGAAGACATCAAAATTGAAACCCGCTATAGTGCAGAAAAACGTTATAAGCCCGACTTGCTGGCAACTGATCTGCGAGGAGAAGCACTTTTCTGGGGCGAATGCGGAGAAGTCAGCGTAGCCAAAATCCATCACCTTATTTCAAAATACAGAAACACCCACTTTTGCTTTGCCAAATGGAACATCAAACCTCTCCCCTTTGAGCGGATATTGGAGAAAAAGATGAATCAACTGAAGAAAAGCCGTTCTGCTCCGATAGATTTTATCAACTTTAGTGAAGAAAACAAACACGCTATTGCAGAAAACGGAGAAATAACAATTGACTGGGAAGACATCTATTTTCGTCAATGGTCAGTACATCAGGCTTGACATTGAGTGATGTTTCGCTATTTTTATAGGAAATATTCACAATACTTCAGCTTATGAAACAGTATATCCTCTCTTTCTTATGTGCTTGCTTTTTTTCTAGTGGCTTTGCCCAGCACCAGATAGGTATTTCCGGCTCAGTAGATGCTACCAATGCTGTTTATTTTGAAAGCCTGGACGGGGCCGGAGGTTCTGATGGTGGTACTGGCTATAGTTTATCGCTGGCCTATTATTATTCTATAAACCAAAATTGGACATTACAAAGTGGGCTTACTTACCGAAATGCAAAACATACCATCACCCCTAACCTCCCCCCTGGAGAAATGGTAGCCGACCAGGATTACAGTAGAAATCTTATTTCTATACCGGTCGTTTTTCGCAGATACTTCGGAGAAAGCAACACCAGATTTTTCCTAGACTTAGGCGGTAGCTTTGATTTTGAGCGTAATGTCCCTTCCTGGCTGGATGATAATAGTGGCGTGAGTATTCTGTTTTCTCCGGGGCTGGAGCAAAAGCTAAACGACTCATTTGCTCTAAACCTGGCTCCCCAAATGCAAATTCATTCACTTATACCTTTTCAGCAAGATAATCATCAGCGTCGCCTGATCGCTGCAGGAATTGAAATTAGCCTCCTGTATTCACTTCACTAATGCTGAAAGGGTTCTGAAACTCTGCCGAAGTTTTTATATTTGCGTCTTATCTGAATCATAAGTGTAGAAATAGATGAGCGAAACAACTATGGCGAGCAAAAAATCGCGCGGCGAACCGCTGAGCCAATTTATAAACGAACTCCGCTGGAGGGGCATGATCCATGACATGGTGCCCGGCACGGAAGAGCAACTGAGTAAAGAAGTCACCACTGCCTATATCGGATTTGATCCCACTGCCCGATCATTACACATTGGTAATCTGGCTACCATTATGCTGCTGAAGCATTTGCAACTTGCTGGTCATAAGCCTATTGCCCTCGTCGGTGGTGCTACGGGAATGATAGGTGACCCTTCCTTCAAAGCTGCTGAACGAAAGTTTCTGGATGAAGAAACATTGAGAGAAAACCAGGCGGGTATCAAAAAACAACTGGAAAAATTTCTGGATTTTAAGGAAGGCGATAATGCCGCGGAAATCGTGAACAACTACGACTGGTTTGCAGGTATTGGCTTCTTGGAATTTCTGCGTGATGCCGGTAAGCACTTGACGATCAACTATATGATCGCTAAGGACTCGGTAAAGAAAAGACTGGAAACCGGCTTGTCTTTTACGGAATTCTCATACCAACTCCTCCAAGGTTACGACTTTTACCATCTGTACAAAAACAAGGGGGTAAAATTACAAATGGGAGGTTCTGACCAGTGGGGTAATATTACGACCGGAACAGAGTTTATTCGTCGTAAAGAAGGTGGAGATGCTTTTGCTTTGACTGCTCCTTTGGTTACCAAAGCTGATGGAACAAAGTTTGGAAAATCTGAGGAAGGTAATGTATGGCTTGATCCTGAGTTTACTTCTCCTTACAAATTTTACCAGTTCTGGCTTAATGTATCCGATGAAGATACTCCCCGCCTGCTGAGAGTCTTTACCTTGTTTTCTGAAGAAA
Organism: Catalinimonas locisalis; assembly: GCF_038039535.1. Taxonomy (NCBI): domain Bacteria; kingdom Pseudomonadati; phylum Bacteroidota; class Cytophagia; order Cytophagales; family Catalimonadaceae; genus Catalinimonas; species Catalinimonas locisalis. The sequence goes on from NZ_JBBPHP010000078.1 coordinate 3,274, forward strand.
AAATCAAGGAATTGGAAGCCAATCCGAATCCTAATGAAGCCAAAAGAGAACTGGCCAGAGATATTACCATTCGCGTTCATTCAGAAGAAGAATATGATAAAGCGGTAAAAGCGTCTAATATTCTATTCGGTAAATCTACACTGGAAGACCTCAACGATATTGATGAAAAAACACTGCTGGAAGTATTTGAAGGAGTACCTCAGAAAGAAATCAGTCGCACCGATTATGATGCTACTACAAATGTACTGGACTTACTGGCGGATGCTGCCCAGGATTTGGTTTTCTCTTCCAAAGGTGAAGCCCGCCGGATGATCAAGCAGGGAGGCGTCAGCATCAATAAACAAAAAGTTGAGGATGAAAGCGAGGAAGCGAACTATCAGCTTTTGCAGGACAAATACCTTATCGTGCAAAGGGGTAAAAAGAATTACTATCTCTTAAAAGTAAACCACTGATGGCTGGGGTTAGGATTATGAAGTTTACAGGTTCCGAGATACTACAATATCTTGATGATCTCGCAGCATTAAGGATAGAAGTATTTCGGAGCTTCCCCTATCTCTATGATGGCAGTGAAGCCTACGAAAAAGATTATCTCTCTACTTATATCCGTGCTGAAGGCAGTGCTGTGATCCTTGCCCTTGAGCATGAGGAAGTAGTAGGTGCATCTACCTGCATACCGCTTTCAGAAGAAACGGAAAGTATTCAAGAAGCTATGAAAGGCACTGAATATCCGATTGAAGATGTGATGTATTTTGGCGAGTCAGTGCTGAAAGAAGGCTTTAGAGGAAGAGGTATTGGCGTTGAGTTTTTTAGGCAAAGAGAAGGGTATGCCCATCAGTTATACAAAAAATATGCTACTTTTTGTGCAGTAGATCGCCCTGATGATCATCCATTACGACCAGATAACTACAAGCCTCTCTATGCATTCTGGAAGAAAAGAGGCTATACTCCTCTACCCCAGATCAAATCCACCATGAAGTGGAAAGACATTGATCAGCAGGAAGAAACTGTTAAAACTTTTACATTCTGGATCAAGGAGTTGAGGTAGTTACCTCACTCCATTTTCCGGAAATTTGGCTGTTTTTGTTCTGTAAAACGCTTTAATTTCTTCTATATCCTTGTCCCTATCACCTGTAGGGTGGAATACTGCACCGATTCCAGCTTCTTTAGCTTTGTAATCTAAGTACCCCAAAACAATTGGAACATTTGCTCTTTGGGCAGTAAAATAAAAGCCTGATTTCCATTTTTCAGCATACTTCCGTGTTCCCTCCGGCGTCACCAAAATGATCAGGTGATCTGTATGGTCAAACAACTCTACCATTTTATCCACCGTACTGGTCCTGCTCATTCCTTTACGTTGTCGGTCAATCGGAATGGCTCCCAGTGGATTCAGGATTAAGCTGAGGGGAAACTTAACCCATTCTTTCTTGATGGTAAATTTAATGGGAACGCGAAGTATGTACAATGCTGCACGTGCGTAGATAAAATCCCAGTTACTGGTATGAGGGGCAGCTACCATAACCGCCTTTTTGATGTCTGTAGGGATGTAAGAACGGGCCTTCCATCCGGTAATTTTGAAAATGATGATTGCAATAATTCTCCACATGCCGAAAGATAAAAAGTTTAATCGTAATTCTTGAATTCGTTTTCATTGGGGTAAACTTAACATCAGTTTCATTGAAAATTAACTATAGGGTCTTGTTTTCAGCTTCATTTCACTTATATTCAAAAGTATTGTACTTTTGGCAAGGCAATTGATTTCTCTAACCATATAGAAATTATACTAACTTATTTTTTAGTTATGAAAAAATCCATTCTTTCCTTTTTTTGTATCTCACTTTATGTTCTCTCTGCCTGCGAAGGACCAACCGGCCCGGTAGGTCCCATTGGTCCGCAAGGCCCTCCCGGTGAAGATGGTATTGATGGAGTAAACATTCTGGGAACTGTTTTTGAAATTGAAGGAGACTTTACCAGCGAGAATGATTATCGCTTCGGCTTTGAATTCCCACCTGAAGAAATAGAAGTTTTTGAGTCGGATGTAGTGCTGGTGTACATATCCTGGGAGCAAATTGATGTAGAAGATGAACCCCCTATCAATATCTGGCGTCTACTGCCGCAAACCATTTATTTAGATGGAGGGACTTTGCAATACAATTTTGACCATACTTTTGAAGACGTCAGTATCTTTCTGGATGGCACTGTAGATTTCAGCACTTTAAGTGAGGGAGATACACAAAATCAATTATTCAGGGTGGTAGTGTTGCCAGCAGATTATTCCAACCCTAATGCTCGCCAGGAAATTGATTATAGTAATTACGAAGAAGTAGTTAGTACCTTCGGCATTGACGACTCCAATGTAAAGAGATATTAATTGAGAATTTCTAAAAACCTCTTGCAAGCATTAACTTGAAAGGAGGTTTTTAATTTCAGCCTCTTTGGTTTTGGCGTATTGATATCCAATATTAAAAATCTCTTTTGACTTTTTAACGTCAAACACTTTGATCTGTTTTAGTCCTGGCGGCTCCAGAAACAAATCACAGTCTCCTACATTATGATAACTATTGGCATTGATGGCCAGTAGAAAGGTTCTTTCAAACATGGTTTTGATATTAGTAAGTTTAAAAGATTCATCTACCGGATTAGAGTGCAGGCCAATTATCTTGGCATTTTTTGCCAGTAAAGGTTGAGTAGGAAAATTGTTAAGCACTCCCCCATCCACATACAGATTACCATCAATATTAACCGGATCAAAAATAACTGGTAGACAGGAAGAAGCTATTAATGGTTTTAACAGAGGCCCTTCGTTGAAATAGGCACTCTTACCTTTACACAAATCTGTCGCACATACAAAAAGTGGTATCTTTAAAGATGAAAAGTTATCATCTGGAAGGTATTTGCTAAAAAGATTTACCGCTGAATCTATTCTTAATAAACCTGTTTTACTGATAGCAGGTTTAAGCAATTTGAGCAGGCTAAGATCAGAAATAATTTTAAGTGTCTCATCCGGAGAATATCCGTAGCTTACCATAGCTCCGGCAATAGCTCCAGAGCTACTTCCTGAAATATAATCTACTGAAACTTCGTACTCTTGCAAGGCTTTGATCATGCCTAAGTGAGCAATGCCTCTTGCTCCTCCCCCCGATAGTACGAGACCGATCTTCATATTGGTGAATTATCTACCGAGAATACCCTATTTTACGACGCCCATAGCCGTAAACTTTTTGATTCTCTGATCAATTCTTTTCTCAGGAGAAAGTTTGTTCAGCTGCTTTATGCTATCCAATATGTACTTTTTTAGGGTTGCACTTTGTTTCTTCAGGTCAGTATGAGCTCCACCTAAAGGTTCTTCAATAATACCATCAACCAGTTTGAAGTTAAACATATCCTCAGCAGTAAGCTTCATAGCTTCTGCTGCCTGTTCTTTATATTCCCAGCTTCTCCATAAGATGGTGGAGCAGTTTTCTGGTGATATTACCGAATACCAGGTATTTTCCAGCATAAATACTTTATCACCTATTGCGATACCTAAAGCACCCCCTGAGGCTCCCTCACCGATCACGATGCAGATCACCGGAACCTTGAGCATGAACATTTCTTTGAGGTTACGAGCAATAGCTTCTCCCTGTCCTCGTTCTTCAGCCTCAATACCAGGAAAGGCACCGGGCGTATCTATAAAGGTCACTATGGGTTTATTAAATTTTTCTGCCTGTTTCATCAGGCGAAGAGCTTTGCGATAACCTTCCGGATTAGGCATTCCAAAATTTCTAAGCTGGCGCTGCTTAGTATTCCTGCCTTTTTGCTGGCCAATAAACATAATGGTTTGACCATCCATATTTCCCAGTCCTCCTACCATGGCTTTATCATCACTCACCGAGCGGTCGCCATGCAACTCAATAAAGTCTGAGCAAAGCTCATAAATATAATCCAGAGTATAAGGACGATCATTGTGGCGGGAAATCTGCACTTTCTGCCAACGCGTAAGGTTCTGGAAAGTTTCCTTCTTCAAGGTGGTGATTTTTTCTTCCAGAGATTTAACAGCTTCTGAGACATCAACGCCACTTTCTTCAGCCATTTGTCTCATGTCGGCTAATTTACTCTCCAGTTCCACAATGGGTTTTTCAAATTCTAACAACATAGTTATCCATTGATTATTGAGCAAAACTAAGCGTTATTGCAGTATTTACCAAAACTAAAATACTGAGCTTGTGACTGCTAATGCAGGTCTGAAAAAAAGTAAAATTATTTTTGATTCGGCATTGTATTTAAAATCATTGCTTATATCTTTGCAACACCAAAACGGAAGAGAAACAAGTTCTTTTCTATCAATACTAAGGTCTGGTAGTTCAGCTGGTTAGAATGCCTGCCTGTCACGCAGGAGGTCGCGGGTTCGAGTCCCGTCCAGACCGCAACTTCAATAACAAATCTTTCAAAACCCCTTAAATCGTATGATTTAAGGGGTTTTTTATTTTTTACTATGTCATTTTATTCATCTATTCTCAAAAAAAAGGGGAGCTATTCGGTGAACAAAATTAGCCTCATTTTTTGTTCACCGATTTAGTCGTATTATTCTGAATATCAGCACTTTACATTATTATTATTGGATTGATTTTGTGGGTGTTATATTGTATATTTATACATATAAAAACTTGTTCACCTCTTTACTTTTTTGATATGCAGTCAAGACAAACCTACTCCATTCTTCCTATTATTCGCAAAAGCCGAGTAAATGCTCAAGGAGAAGTGCCCATTTATATACGTATCACAGTCAATGGCAAAAGACAAGAATTTTTGAGTAAGCAGTGGGTTGAAATTGACCAATGGGACAGCCGTAAGGGAAGAGTAAAAGGAAATAAGGAAAATGCCAGAATCATTAATGCCCAACTTGAGCATATTCGTACTCGTCTTAACTCAATATACAACGAGCTTGATAAAGATGGTGGGTTAATTACAGCAACTGCCATCAAGGTGGATACGACGGGTAATTTGAACCAGTTCGGCCGTTTTAAAGTGAGCCAGTCTGGCCGGATGAAAGTGAGCAGGCCAAAGGAAGAGCAAAAGATCGGTTCATTGGTGGGTTAAAGTTAGAGTTTTTTATTTATTTTTTTTCTCATTGATTCTCCCTTTAGATTCAAGCGATGAGCAGCGTGTACGATCCGATCCAGAATAGCATCTGCAATGGTTTGTTCGCCAATCACTTGGTGCCATACATCAGTGGGCAACTGGGATACGATGATGGTAGCCCGTTTGCCATGCCTATCCTCAATGATCTCCATGAATGCGTGCCGGTTGGTAGTATCTAATGGTTTGAGGCCAAAGTCATCCAAGATCAGCAGCGGTGCCCCGCCGGGATCCTGCTTTTCTATTTTGTTGACCTCTTTAGTGTAGGAACCGTCAGCTTTGGCAGTCTTCAGCTCGGTAAACAGCTTGTTAGTATTGCAGTATCTAACCTTATAGCCTAGCGAACAAGCCTGATGGCCAATCGCTGAGGCAATATAGCTTTTGCCCACCCCTGTACTTCCGGTCAATAGGATGTTTTCTTTAGCCCGGATGAACTCGCATGTAAAGAAGCGTTGTAATTGGTTTTTATCCAAGCCACGTGCCTGATCAAAGAGCACTTCTTCCGCACTGGCCTTATAGCGAAACTTGGCCGCTTTGGTCAAGCGTTCCATCTTTCGGTTATGGCGGTCATCCCATTCATTTTGCAGTAGATAGGCAATTAGCTCATCATTAGTGTAGTTGATGCTACCAGTTTCCAAAGTGGTGCTGAAGGCTCGGTGCATACCAAAGAGCCTGAGTTGTTTCATCTGTTCAAGAGTTTGTGCATTCATATGTGTTGATATATTGGTTTACTTGTAATAGCTGCTTCCTCGTATATTCTGGTGAGGGGGTACTTCTGGCGGATTTTCTGAGGCGTCTTCCACGCTATCCCATCCTTTTTCCAAGATGCGCAGAATAATTTTGTAATTGTAGGCTTGGTAATCCAGAGCACGTTTGCAAGCATTATTGAGTCGCTCTTTGCCTACCTTCTTTTCTAGCGGCCGCCGCGCGGTTGCAGTACTTCCAGGCATGACTTATAAGATTGTTCGGGATGCTGTTTAGTGTCCAGTATCTTGACGATGTAGCACTGGCAGTCTTCCCCAATGGATGCGGCCCAAGTGATGAACTTTTCGCTACTCCATTTTTTGACAAAACGGTGAGACGAAGGCATATGCTCCTCTAGTGTGGTATAACCATACTTTCTTCCTTGCCGACGGTGCAGAGCAATGCGCATTTGGTTATGATAGACCTCTATACTGCTTTGGCTACAAATGATACGCACCTTTTTGCCGATATGAGTAAATGGTACACTGTAGTAGTGCTTGTCTTTGCCTAGATAGATATGGCCGTTCTTATGCACGGTGCCTTGGTAGTAGGTTTTCATAGCAAAGCGTTGGATGGGTAAGGGACGTAGTTGACTTTTCTCAATATCAGTGAAGAGAGTTTCACGCGAGCGGACGCCGCGCGGTAGTCCCTGCCCCGGAAGGACATTTGATTATGAGCAACCAACAGTTCCACGATGGTGGCATTGAGTGTATCTAGTGAGTGAAAAGTTGTATTGCGAACCTTTGCAAACACACGGTTATAGATGATGCGTACCGTATTCTCAACAATGGCTTTATCCCGAGGCTTGTAGGCCCGAGTGGGAAGAATAGTGGCCTCGTAATGCTCAGCAAAGTCAGCGAAGGTCTCATTCAGCGTGGGTTCGTAGCGACTACTCTGAGTGACAGCAGCCTTCAGGTTATCAGTCACAATAGCGCTAGGGACCCCACCGTAGAACCACAGTGCGTTCTCTATACTACTAATGAAGTCCTCTTTCTTCTGACTGTTACTGGCTTCTACGTAGGTCATCTGACTGCTACCCAGCACACTAACAAACACTTCTACTTCCTCTACCTCCCCACTGTGCTCATCCACTATGTGAAGCTTCTTACCAGTATAATCCACAAAGAGTTTATCTCCAGCTTTGTGCTCAAAGTGCATCACTGGGGAGAGTTGCTTGCACCACTCGCGTATCCACCCGTCCAAGTACATGTTTTCTTGCAATGACAGAGGGAGTACTTTTGTTAGAAATACCAATTTATGGAAC
>NZ_JBBPHP010000079.1:0-10341 GCF_038039535.1 Catalinimonas locisalis
AAAGAGTTACCAGTAGGTGTGTTGACTAATTTTCGGATGCGCCATTATGTTTAGTAACTTTTATTATGTTAAGTAAATTTTAAGCGTAAGATTCATTTACCCTTTTAACCCCTCATCAAATTATAAATCAACAACATCTAATACTTTCACATAACTAGAAAACTTAGGGTGTTGTGGATATAATAAATAATTGTATTCACGGGGGCTTTGCCGAGAAGGCACCTTTAAACCAACATACTTCCCGTGTATCAAAGCTTTTTCTGCGATCTCCTGAAGTTCCTTAGGATAGGGAGTGTCCATCCAGTTTTTCGGTAAATCATCAGATGAGATCTCTTGTATAGGAGCTTTGCTATCTATACTAATCTCTAATAGCACTCTATTTTTAGGGAAGCTCTTACTGTTAGCTAAAGTTTCCAGTTTAGCCAGAGATACTGAAGCAGAACAGTAAATAATCCAGAACCCTCTTTTGGTCCACCTTCTTTCTACATATAATGCGTCCATCGGAGGCCATACATCCTTATATTTTTTCTCAACCCGAAAAATTGTAATCATCCGTATACGCCATATTCAATACGGTCCAAGGCTTGTTCAACTTCACGTCGCCCTGTTTCCAGATGTAGCATCTCAATGGGCTTGCGGTCACCAAGATTTTCTATTTTAGCATTTAACCAGTCATTGAAATCATCTTCGTCCTCAAACGCTTGTAAACCCTTTTCCATGACTCGCATAATACTTACCAGATGATCTTTATGGGCGATATCAATATCATCCTTTTTATACTCTCTGTATAAGGTGCTTTGGCTAGCATCTAATAGCTCTTCTAGTTTTAAATCAAAGGTTTTTAAAGCTTCAGCTATTCCATTAAGAGCATCCCCTGTGATGATAGTTTTATCAAGATCATGACTATGAATACCAGAAAAAGAGCTAGCTAATTTTTTAAATGATACTCCTAACTTCTCCATTTCGGCAGGTTGTCTGGATGCTAACATTTTTTGGATACCTTTCCTTTTAGGTTTTGTTGCTCTACTTACTCTTCTCCCAGCCCCTTTTTCAAGTACAGTTTGTTTAGAGATTTTTTTCTCTTTTGCACCTCTCTTCTCACGCTTGTTCATAAGTAAAACTTTAAAAATAGATTATAGTAATTTGTCAAAAGATAAATATTTTTTCAAATATAAAACATGCACACTCCTTCTTCAGCAGGAGAATTTCAGTTTATGTTAGATAATTTGCAATGCTAAGTTAAGAAGCTCAAAAAACATTTCATTCTGTACTGTGCAAAAACAAAAGTAGAAAAGCGTCAAGCAATTGGTCTGAGAGAACACTATTTATATTGCCTTCTATAGGTGGCATCCCTAATATTAAACCTGAATAAATTGACTGATATGCCAGATTTTTTTGCAGTAATCTTGTATAGATCGGTCTGCAGCAAACTTACCCATTTGGGCTACATTGAGAACTGACATATGATTCCACTTCTGCTTGTTGCGCCAAGTGTGTAGCACATGCATATAAGACTCATGGTAAGAGAAAAAATCAGCCAGCAAAAAGTAAGCATCTTTCCCCATAAGGTCATCATACAAGGGCCTAAATAAATGCTGATCACCCCTTGAAAGCTCTCCTGACACCAGCAAATCCAGCAAACGTCTAATGATATCATTTTCCTCATACAAATTTTTGGGACTGTAGCTGGATCTCATGTTTTCTACCTCTTCAATACTCAGACCGAAAAGGAAAAAATTTTCCTCTCCTACAGCCTCCCTTATTTCCACATTGGCACCATCTAATGTGCCGATGGTAAGAGCTCCGTTGAGAGCAAACTTCATATTTCCGGTTCCAGAAGCTTCCTTTCCAGCCAGCGATATCTGCTCTGACAAGTTGGCAGAAGGATACAACCTCTCTGCATTTTTTACATTAAAATCAGGTATAAAGACGACCTTCAAACGATGCCTAACCTCAGCATCCTGCTCAATCAATTCGGCCACCCCATGAATCAGCCTAATGATCAGTTTGGCCATATGGTAAGATGGAGCAGCTTTGCCCGCAAAGAAAAAAGTCTGAGCAGGCATGTCTGATAATCTTCCCGCTTTGATTTCAAGGTAGAGATAAAGAATATGGATTATTTTTAGATGCTGGCGCTTGTATTCATGTATGCGCTTGGCCTGCATGTCAAATAGAGAGGACGGGTCCAGACTCATCTGATGTTTTTTATTCAAAAAGTCAGTAAGACGCTCCTTGTTCTGGTACTTTACTTTACCCCAGGCTTCTAAAAAGGCACTATCACCTACCATGGATTCTAGTTCTCTAAGGTATTCAAGGTCATGGAGCCATTTGTCTCCTATCGCACTACTGATAAGCTCTGATAAAGCAGGATTACAGACACCCAAGAATCGCCTTTGGGTAATACCGTTGGTGACGTTGGTAAACTTATTCGGCCAGATCTGATTGAACAGATTCAGCACTTTTGTCTTGAGTAAGTTCGAATGTAACTCCGACACTCCATTGACTGTGTGACTGCCTACTACAGCCAGATGAGCCATTCTGACGTAGCGCTCACCCGTTTCATCAATGAGCGAAGACATTCTTAGTTGATTGTCAGCAAAGCCATGTCTAGTTCTCAGTTCATCCAAAAACCTTTGATTGATTTCATAAATGATCTCCAGGTGTCTGGGCAAAAGCGATTCAAATATGCTAACCGGCCATTTTTCTAGCGCTTCTGGTAGGAGTGTATGATTGGTATAGGCAAAAGTTTGCGTAGTAGTTTCCCAAGCATCATCCCAATTGAGAAGGTGTTCGTCCAGGAGCAGGCGCATCAACTCGGCTACAGCAATAGCAGGATGAGTATCGTTCAGTTGGATAACGAACTTTTCATGTATTTTTCTGATGTCTCGGCCCTGTAGCAGATGCAGACGTATCAGATCCTGAAGGGCACAGCTCACAAAGAAGATCTGCTGTTTTAATCTTAACTCCCTTCCCGACAATGCCTGGTCGTTGGGGTATAGTACTTTGGTAATATTTTCAGAGATCATCTTGGCCTCTACAGCTTTGTAATAGTCGCCCTGGTTGTAGGCTGTAAAGTCAAAAGATTCTACAGCCTCCGCTTTCCATAGCCTTAGCAGGCTGCAGGAGCCACTGTAGCCAATGATAGGTGTATCATAAGCGATACCTTTTACCACATAGTCTGCCTGCCAGTCTACTCTGTAATTACCTTCAGTATCCAGGTAAGGATACGTATTACCGCCATATTTCACCTCGTAAGCAATCTCTGAACGGCCTACTTCCCAGGGGTTGCCATGACGCAGCCACTTATCTGTTTCCTCACCCTGCCAACCCTCTTTGATAAACTGGTCAAAAATACCGAATTCATAACGGATACCATAAGCGATAGAAGGTACTCCAAGGTTTGCCATTGCGTCCATATAGCAGGATGCCAGCCTGCCAAGTCCTCCATTGCCCAGGCCAGGCTCCTCTTCCTGATCTAGCATATCATCCAAATTGACATCCAGTTCATTCATACCCTCACGGGTGTTTTTTAGCATTTTGAGGTTGAAAAGGTTATTTTCTAAGTGTGGTCCGGGCAAGTACTCTGCCGAAAGGTAAGCCACGGCTCTGGCGTCCAGTTTGGAGATCTTGTTGACTGTTCTGATATATTTGTTAAATACCCTATCTCTCACTGCCATTGCAAGGGCAATATATAGATCATTTGGCTTTGCTACTTTAGGGATACGCCCCAGCCCAAAAAGTAGATAATGTAAAAATGAATCTTTGATTTCCTTTTTGCTCATTCCCAGGGAATGAGAAAGATACTTATGCTCATCTATTAGTTGTTGAATTTTTCCGTTTTGCATAATTCATAGGTTTCTTAGGTAGGTAGATTTCTAAAAAATTGTAAATATTTGATTCCAAAAAACTTGGTCTCATTCACTAAAAAAATGCATAATTTACGTTTCATCTTATGCAGTGAAAATTTTTTTGTAATATGACGCTGCTTTTACTTTTTTAATGAATGAGGTAAGATTCATTGATAGTTAGAAGATAAAAAGATGAGTTGACTACCCAAAAATAACCGGACAGATTATTGAAGATATTACTGTATTTTACCCCAGATAAACTTTCATCGCCACTCATGATTCTTCATATTAGGTTTAATAAAAATCAACACCCCTGAAGCCTGGGAGAACAAAACTTAACTTTAAAATTAAAACTATAAATTCTGAAGGGAATACTACAGTTTTTCCTGGCAATACTTTTTCTATCAACTTGATTGAAAATACTTAATAAAGTTGAAAATGAATAATATGAAAAAGTTTGATAGATCCTACAGGAAGTAGTTGATATTCGTTCCCTGGTATAATTGAAGCTCTTTGTACAATTGAGATTCAAAATAAAAGAACAGTGATTATAATTTTCTTTACAGAATCTAGGTGATAAATTTAAGTTATTGGGTTATGCTAATGGTAGCTGAATATCACATTTCCAACTATTTTGAAACATCTTTTGGAGGATGTTCGCGCTGCTCCCTAATCTCGTTGTAGAGCAGTAAGAATAAACTCTAATTTTAGGCCCTACAATATCAATAAGAGTTTAAAGCGTTTAAAAGTCTAGATAGCTAACTTTAAAGAATTGTCCATTACTGGAATCATAGGGTACCAATTCAAGTATTCCTCTCTTTATATGGATGCCTGTGACATTATCGGTAAAAGTATGATATTGAAATTGATATAAACTCCATTCCTTTTCGCTATCAGCCAGCAAATATTGAAACCTGAAAGAATTAATTTTCAGGTCTGCCACATATTTGTTTTCAGTAATTCTGATCTCAGTACCAGTGAAATAAGCAATCCGATCGGTGTAGTCCCTATTGATGTAATAAAACCTTTCATTAGGAAGCATGTGAAACACACTGGGTTGGCTTTTCAAGTTCTTAAAAACTCTTTCCTTTATCACTCTCTCTTTGGTTAATTTAGCACTCTGTTTTCTAGATAACAGTGAATAGAGAGGAATATTATGATGCATGATATTAAGTTAGTATTAAAATTCTGCATCAAAATAAATCACATTGCTAAAGTGAAGAAAGGTGTTTTATAAGTCAAAGTACAGATGTAAGATATAGAGATAAATATGGCCAAAATTAGATTAAGCTTATAATAAAGTTAGAGCATTTATCAATGAAATATGCTACAAAGTCAGGGTAATTTATTGATTTGCTTTGCAATGCGAAAGTCCACTCATAGCACCTTTAAATTTTAGACTAATCACACAAATTGATATGGGGCATGAATAATTTATTTTGTATTAGTATTAGTAATCTTTATTGGGTATTTATTCTCCGATGAAGAAATAGGAAAGGTTTTTGTTAGCCAGATTTTGGTAAAAGATAATATTAACATTTTCAGGAAATAAGTATTTCATCAACGTTAAAAGATTAACTCATAAATAGAGTTACCAGCTTATTCACTGCCTTACAAGTTTGACTGACTTACACTTCTAATGTGCGAATATATATAATGCTTGTTTTGAAATTTTGCTTTGCTAAATACGCAACATTTCAAATGTTGAATTTTTTGCTCACTAAAGTCTGCATTATTGCAAAATAAGTGAGTAATATAATTATCGGATTGACATGTAAACTCTATCGCTTGTAGCCCAGATAGTATCTTCAGTAAAGGAAAAATTCGATTAATTTGTACATCGATCACCATAGGCGCAGTCGTAGCTTTTCGCTTATGGCTTGTTACCCTGCGTATACAATCTACAAATGTTTCTTTAATTACTGCTTTACAGCTTTTAATCTCTTTAGCAGTAATCTTTCCAAGTATCCTGACCATCTTACTTTTATCTATTGTCCTTATCTGATCAATGGCTATCTAAGCTGTTTGATTTTTTTGCTTAACTTTTTTATCACATTAATAACCATTAACAACAGAAATAATCTTACTAAAGCTTCAGTATGCCTTATTTAAATATATCTGTCAGATTTAACAAAAAAACCAACTTAACAGTGAAGCTTATATATAAATCTAATTGATTATAACAGCATATTTTCATATGCGAAATAATACGCATATATTAATGCAATAATTCCTTTAATATGAATAACCTTTTGACTGTTCCTTTTGATCCGGTATCACTAATCACTCAAAGTAAAAAGGGTATACAGAAGTCCGAACTATTAGCTTTGCAAAATGAGATTCACTTGACTAATGAAGAATTAGCACATGCTCTGCAAATTAGTACCAGAGCACTATTAGGTTATGATTATGCTGAACAGCTTAAAGTCCGTATTGCTGAGAGAGCACTTGCCTTGGCACAACTTTATGCTCGCGGCTTTGAAGTGATGGGTAAAGAGAGGTTCTTGCGCTGGATGAGTAAAGAACATGTAGCTTTAGGGCAGATGAAAGCGAAAGAACTATTGGATACGCACTTTGGAATTCAATTGCTCTTGGATGAATTAGGCAGAATAGAACATGGAGTCCTTGCATGATCGTATACAGCTTATCAAAAGAGAAATACTGTAAAGACTTAAGCGAATACCGTGGTAGCGGGGCTCGTTTATATGGTGGAAGGTGGAATCCTAAAGGTGTAAGTCTTCTTTACACAGCTGAAAGCAGAGCCCTTGCCGCTATGGAACTGGCAGTCAGATTGGACGTATCAGATCTTCCGGAAGACCTTGTATTAGTAGTCCTGGAAGTAGCCAGGGGTAGGAAGAAAGATCTTATCACTGAGATCAAAAATGAGGATCTTCCAGGAGACTGGGATTGCTATCCTAATAAATTATCATCACAAAGAATTGGAGAGAAATTTGTCAATGAAGGTAAATATTTAGCCATAAAAGTTCCTTCGGTGTCTATAAAGGGGGATTTTAATTATCTTATTAATCCCTTTCATGTTGAGTTCAATAAATACGTCAAAATAATTACTGTTGAACTATTCAGTTATGAACCAAGATTAAGAAAGCCTTAGGCTCAATAGCTTTACATATGACAATAAGAACCAAAATTTTAAAGTATGGAGCTATCCAAAAAGTATAACTCTGATCTTTCAAAAGATAAATATGGTAGTGTATTTACTATCAGTCAGGTGATTAATCTCTTCACTAAAACATTAAAGAAACCCAATAATTATCCTCGTATCGTTAGACGTTATCTGGAATACTGTATTACAAATGAATATCCTATCAATGAGCTCTCATTTCAATTTTATCAGAAGGGGCGCCCCGCTTATATTCATTCTGCAATAAAAAACTTCCTTGCTTTTGCAAAAGAGCATAACCTATCTAAGGTAGCTACTGATCCGGATGAGGATAATTTACCACCAGCAGCTAACGAACTGGTGATGGGCTTTATTCATGATGCCACACACTTAAGAGGCGATGAATCAAAGAAAACCTATATCAATGCTTTGAATGGATATTTTAGATACCTGGAGAAGAGCAATCAGCCGTTCAACTATCATTCTGCAAGCAATTATGCCAATGTGCTACTCAAGAAGCAAAGGTCACCTTTTACAGTGAATTTACATGTTTCAATCATTAATCAGTTGGCCAAATGGGTGGTCAAATCAAGAAATAAAATTCATCATGAATTTACTTTTGACCAACTTGAATCATTACGTGATATTGATAATATCCGCAGGGTTCCTACTGCTTCAGGTTATCATAAAGAGGCATTAACGGAAGAAGAAAGAGAGTTACTTCAGCACGAAATAAAAGGTGTATTCTGGAAGGCTGTATGTTGTTTAATGTCCTACTGTGGATTGAGAAGTGTAGAGATTACCCGCTTGCGTATAGAAGATATTGATATGGAAAAAAGTCGTATACAGGTAAAGGGTAAAGGTAAGTATGACTATGTTGGCATTACGCTATATAATCCTTGTAGACCCTATATACAAGATTGGATGGAGCAAAGAACAAGAATGACAGGCATTGGTGAGAATGGCAAATCTTTGTTATTTCCGAATCCTGACGGCAGTGGCCAAAGTCTGAAAACAGATCAGATTCGCTACCAAATTAAAAAGGCGATGAAGGCATGTGGTATTGCTCGAAAGAAACTTACCACACACAGTCTTCGCCATACCGCAGCTCAGGTACTCATTGACAAAGATTTGGAAGCTATTTATGTACAACGCCAATTACGACACTCTTCTCTGGATACTACTAATAAGTATATACTGAAGAAAAGAGATGAGAAATATTATCAGAAATCACACCCAGGATTTTTGGATAAAAAATAGTAAACCTGAATTGGCGCCCTCCTGTAAGGTAAGGTTTTTCACCTACATTTTTTTATATTACTGATTATGATAATCATAGTAAGAGTTTTTACTTTAGAACTTTCTGCGAACGCTCGTTTGTAAAATGTTAGGAAGGGAAATTTTTTTAGTTTGTCAATGGAAAACTTACTTTGAAATGAATAATATAAGTAAATTTTCGCTAAGGCATGGAAATTTTTCGTATATAGAGAAAACACCAACAAATTTATATCATGCAGGCATCAGCTAATTTCTCTTTAATACAAAAAGCACAGGAAGGTGTAAGTATAGAACTCTTTGATTAATTATTACAAGACTCAGGTCTAAGTAAGAATGAGCTAAGTCAAATTATTGGTATAGATCCAAGAACTATTGATAACTATCGTAAATCTACCAAACCTTTTGATACACTTAAAGGAGAGTTACTCTTAAAGCTAAAGGAACTATTTATTCTGAGTCAAGAGGTATTCGGGAGTTCAGAGGATTTTAAAGCTTGGCTTCATCTTCCTGCTGGTGAATTTAATAATACTCCCCCTTTATTTTTGCTAGCCACCTCTACTGGGGTAGATCTGGTGGCAGAACAATTAGAAAGAATTGCGCAAGGCTACGTAGTATAGAGCAGGTCATGCTGACTAATATTTTTTAATGGAAGCATTTCGTATTACCTTGAGTAAATATTCTGATAAGCTATTTGCTTCTGGGTTAACAGGAAGATGGAATAAACATGGAGAAAAAGTAATCTATGCTGCCTCATCCCGCACATTAGCCTGTCTAGAAAACCTGGTCCACAGAAGAGGTCAATTAAAAAATATTCATTTTAAGACGATTGTAATTCATATACCTGATAAGCTAGCTATACAAAGAGTAGAACTAAATGATTTGCCGGAGAGGTGGGAACAAGACAGTGCTCCGGATGCCTGCCGGGACATTGGATCCTCCTGGTATCAAAGCAATAGAACCCCTATTTTATCAGTCCCTTCAGCTGTAATCCCTTTTGAGCGCAACCTGGTAATTGATACATCACACCCAAATTTCAGTACTTTTTTTTCTAACAATAGTATTGCATTCTTCCTAATCTAGAGAACGTAAACTGCAAAATTGGTAATCGGGGTGTGATGCTTTACCTAATATTAACACAATTTAATATTTATTCAAATAATTTGCTTTTATATTTAATGATATTCAATAATATACATCATTTTTTAAGAAAAAAGCAACATATTGGTGTTTTTATCGTAAACTCTAATGTAAGCAACAAAGAGTTTTAATAACCACAAAAAGAAAATTTTTATGACCAATATAAGAAAGATTACCATTCGTGATGAAGTACAACAGAGGAGAACAAATATTAAACAACTTAACCTTTTTGATATTGCGGGTAATTCCTATGGAGAAGATCGTAACAGATCTATGCGAGATGGATTCTATTTTCGAAGGAACCGCTTAAATGATTTAATATCATAAAGTCTCATTTACTGAATATCAAAGGCAATTCTATCAATAGGATTGCCTTTTTTGTTAAAATGGACTGCTGCCACGAGGGCCGATGAGCGGTAGTTTTCATTCACTATTTTCTTAATGTGGAAATTGATCTTCTCCTTACGACATAGTAAGGTGAATTTGTTAAGGTCTCGGCAGTTCATCCCTTAAGCATGAATAAGCCTCTGTAGTTTCTTTTGTGTCTGCGGTGGTAGCTCGTATTTGTCCCTTTCTTCAATCAGAAGATCGTAAGGTATATCCAAGTACTTATGAAGATTGTAAATGATCTTCATGGTAAGAGGTCGCTTTTTATTCAGATACTCACTTACCCTGGTAACACCCCCAAAAATAGGAGCCACATCCTTTTGCTTCAGATTCATCTGTTCCATCCTAAACTTAATGATTTCTACCGGATCAGTTTGTTCTTCTACTGGATAGTGTTCTGCTTCAAAGGTTCCAATGGCACTAGTCAACTGGTCCAGCTCTTCAGCCTCCGGACTGTCTACATCTATATCAGCATGCATTAACTCATAGACAAGGGCTAACGCCTGGTTATATTCATGCTGAGTTTTCAAAAAATTTGCTTTGCTCATAAGTTATTTGTTCTACGTCAAC
>NZ_JBBPHP010000007.1:0-187401 GCF_038039535.1 Catalinimonas locisalis
CTAAAAGGTAAAACCTCTCGGAAAATGCTTCAGGAATTCAATGAGCTGAAAAAACAGTTTTGGGGCCAGCATATTTGGGCCAGAGGCTATTTTGCAGTAAGTACTGGAAATGTAACGGATAAAGTAATAGAGGAATACATCAAAAATCAGGACAAAGAACCACCGAATGAAGATTTCAAAATACATGACGAGCCGTAATTCTTTAGTCGGCTTTAGACGAACCCAAATCTACCGGGCTTTCAGCCGGTATGTAGTTTAATTATCTCTACTTAGATAAGTACAGCAAATGCAAAACCTCCTTCAAATAAGCCCCTCAAAGATAGCGTCATTTTTTACGGCCTTTCACCTTTTGTTGTCAATATGTTTTCCTGGATCAGGCAACAAGAATATCAAGCATAGTAAAGATAGTTAAGAACAAAATACTGCTTACTACATATATTTAAACAAAAAAATCCCATGTTAATACAGCATTCTTATCATGGGGCATCGTAATAACATCAACCTTAAAACTTAGCCTTCCTATGGAACTCTACATTACATCCATCAGTGTGATGGATATTCGCTTTCCTACCAGTAAGTCACTTGATGGCTCTGATGCTATGAATCCCGATCCTGATTATTCAGCAGCCTATGTGATTTTGAAAACTAATGAACCCACTCTTGAAGGACATGGTCTCACTTTTACCATTGGAAGGGGGAATGAGGTTTGCGTGGAGGCTATCAAAGCCATGTCATATCTACTGAAGGGGAAGAAGCTTAGTGATTTTACGAGTGATATGGCAGGTTTCTGGCGAATGGTTACCGGAGATAGTCAGTTGCGTTGGCTGGGACCTGAAAAAGGTGTAATTCATTTGGCCACCGCAGCAATTGTGAATGCAGTATGGGATTTGTATGCCAAAGCTGAAAACAAGCCGCTTTGGAAACTAATCTGTGATATGAGTGCTGAAGAATTGGTCTCCTGCATAGACTTCACCTACCTCAGCGATGTGATTACTTCTGAAGAATCCATTCTCATGCTAAAAGAAAAAGAAAGGGGTAAAGCTGAACGTATCGCTTACCTCCAGGAGCATGGTTATCCTGCTTACACCACTTCCGCTGGCTGGCTGGGCTATTCGGAAGAGAAAATCAGAACACTTTGCAGAGAGGCAAAGGAAGAGGGCTGGAAGCATATTAAAATGAAGGTAGGTAATAATCTGGAAGATGATATGCGCAGAGCAGCGATCATCCGGGAAGAAATAGGGTACGACATTAAGCTGATGATGGATGCCAATCAGAAGTGGGATGTACCCCAGGCGATACACAATATGAAGCAACTGGCCAAATATGACCCCTGGTTTATTGAGGAGCCTACCAGTCCTGATGATATACTGGGCCATAAAGCGATCAGGGACGCGATAGCCCCGGTAAAAGTCGCCACAGGAGAGCATTGTCACAACAAAGTGATCTTCAAACAACTTCTACAAAGCGGAGCTATTGATTTCTGCCAGCTGGATAGTTGCAGGCTGGGAGGTATGAACGAAATCCTGAGCGTATTGCTGATGGCTGCCAAGTTTAACATACCAGTTTGTCCTCATGCCGGAGGCGTAGGCTTATGTGAATATGTGCAGCATATTTCTATGATTGACTACATTATGATCAGTGGAAGTATGGAAAACCGCATCATTGAGTACGTAGACCATCTTCATGAGCACTTCATTGATCCGGTAGTGATCAGAAATGCATGCTACATGCCGCCCACTGCAGCCGGTTATAGCATCAGCATGAAAAGTGAGTCTATGACTGCCTATGCTTTTCCCAACGGGAGCATATGGCAGGGTGAAATGCTGAGAAAGTCTTAGCACTTGTGTTTTTTTTGAAATTAATGTTTAGCTTCCGTGCTATCTAAACATACACTACAAGCGAGAGAAAATATGAGAAAAGTATTGTATCAATTCATTATGATAGCTGTGGTTATATTGCTTTTTGGCAAGTGCCAATCCAATAGCGGACAGGAAAGTGAGCAGGTAGAGAATACGCCAATATTGAGCACTACCTTAACTGATGAAGACATTTTGAACGAGTCTGAAGAAGATTTTGACAAACGCATGGAGTGGTGGAGAGACGCCAAGTTTGGTATGTTTATCCATTGGGGACCTTATGCTATTCCCGCCGGAGAATATCAGGGCAAAGAAGTAGAAGGCGTAGGGGAATGGATCATGAATACCGCCCAGATTCCGGTAGAAGAATATGAAAAGTTTTCAGCTCAGTTTAACCCGACAGAATACGATGCTGACAAATGGGTAGAGATTGCCAAGAATGCCGGTATGAAATACATTGTCATTACTTCCAAGCATCACGATGGTTTTGCCCTTTGGGATTCGGAAGTTAGCGAGTATGATGTGATGGATTTTGCACCTATCCAGCGCGACCTGCTGGCTGAACTGAAGGCTGCCTGTGAGAAGCATGGAGTTAAGCTTTGTTTCTATCATTCCATTATGGACTGGCATCATCCCGATGCTCAGGCTCCCCACTATCCAGACTACAATACGGATGAAAAGGAAAACCCTAATTTTCAGCAATATGTAGACAACTACCTCTTCCCTCAGGTGACAGAGCTGGTAGAAAAATATGATCCTTATGTTATGTGGTTTGATGGAGAATGGATTCCCGAATGGACCCATGAAAATGGAGTGCGCATGTACACACATTTGCGTAAGCTTAATCCTAACCTCATCATCAACAACAGGGTAGACAAAGGTCGTCAGGGAATGCAGGGCATGAATGACAGTAGTGAAGATTATGTAGGTGACTTTGGTACTCCCGAGCAGGAGATTCTGGAAGGTACCAGCGAGTTTGACTGGGAAGCCTGCATGACCATGAATGATAGCTGGGGTTATAAAAAAAGTGACGACAACTGGAAGTCTAAAGAAATGTTGATTCACAATCTGGTGGACGTTACTGCCAAAGGAGGAAACTATTTGCTGAATATAGGACCTACTCCGGAAGGCACAATTCCTGCTCCCAGCGTAGAAAGACTTATGGCGATGGGCGACTGGCTGGACATCAATGGAGAGGCAATTTATGAAACCGAGCGTTTGCAAAACGATTATCAAGAAGGTGAAGATATTCGTTTTACCAAGAAAAAAGGGGAGTCCACTTATTATGGTATCACGCTAAAAGCACCACAGGGACAGCTTAATTTCAAAAGTCTGAAGCCGGAAGATGGATCAGAAGTATATCTGCTGGGCTATGATCAGCCTTTGGAGTGGACTCACGATGAAACAAGTGGCCTTACTATTACCGTACCTTCAGAGGCTGGCAGTAATGTGGATTTTGCCTGGGTGTTCAAAATAAGCGGTCAGGAAATCGCCTAAGCATCTCATTAAGCCTTCCGATGGTGTGGAAGGCTTTTTCTTTTCTTTTAGGCGGTAGGGCGTACATAAAATACCTTTTGCTGAGGATCAGAATTATGCATACACTGTACAAAAACTTCAGCCACCTTCTCTATTTTCTTGGGTTCCAGGTGTAGCTCATCAAACCAGTCTTCCGGTTTGGCATAGCCCCGGCAATCAACCATATATACTTCCGGGCCAAATACCGAATCATGTACCAGTTCATGCAGCATCTCATTGAAAAGATATAGCATAGTAAAGGCGATATCACTCTGATCTTCCTGTTTCAGTATTCTTTTGATCAGCATGGGTTGCTTAAAATGTCTTCCATTGTCTCCCACAATCCGCATCAGGCGGGCAATAGGCTTAGTCCAGGGGCCTCTTCTGAAAGAAGGAATAGGGTAGTCATAACCGTGGCAGATCAGTTTGAGGTTAGGAAACTTCTTGCGAAGCTGCTTGATCATATATTTGTACTTAAGCTCCAGAATAGCGATAAGCCCAAAATACTCTGAATTGAAAAAATGCAAGCCTCTTTCAATTTTAGCCTTGGTCTCTGGATTTAGGGATTCATCTCCCAGTACTTTTCTAATCAGCGGATGTTGCTGTTTAAAAGCTTCATCCACACAGCCACCTTCTGCATTTACCATCAAAGTAACTCTGCGATGATTGACCAGCTCTATACCTCCTGCACTGACCAGAAATACGTCGGGGGAGATAATGGACAACTCAGTGATATATTCTCTTTCTTCCAGTATGTTGGTCAGGAAGTCGCCTCCTCGCGCCAGGCTGTAAATAGCCATATTTTTGCCTCCCAGGTAGTCTATCCAGTCAATCACATCATCAGAGACCGGATGCTCAAACCAGGAATCACCTTCAGCCACTACCCGCATGGCCAAAGGGTTTTTCTTCAGTTTCTTGATAAACTTCTTGTTCCTCCTGTTCTGACTTAGATTGTTAAGTTTTCCCAGATATCCAGAGCTGGCATTGTCAAATTTATAATCCTCATTCTGGTCAAATATCCTCAGAATAGCCAGCTTCAGGTCTATAACACTGACCAGCTCATCCGCCCCAAAAAGATCACCATTCACTACGCCTAAGAGTTTATGGGTATCCTGCTTGCTATAGATTTCAGGCCGCTTGATCAACCTGTTGATCAGCTCCTTTTTCTCTTCTTCTCTGCTCTTCTGAGTTTCCTGATTGGGAATAAGTGTAGTGTTTTTCATAGTATTGTGAGTTTGAGTATTCGGTTGATGGTGGACCATAGCGTTCCCAAAGTGCTGTGGCTAGAACAAGCACCTATGACATCCAATATTGGCTGAATATGCCTCGGCTTGTTGCTATTCGTAGGCGGAACTTTACGGGAGATGGAGCTATCTTAATCTGTTGACAAACTGTAAGCTTACTTCTGTATCATATTAAGTTGGAGGTAGAAGCAGGCTACTTTCTGGCTTACTGAAGTTATAGGGAATATAGTAAATTATTTGCAGAAATGGTGTGGATGCATAATTCTTTGTGGCTGAAACAATGTGTATTCTCAGTGTCAGGCTAACCAATATTACTCTTCTGTACAGGTATTCACTATCGTTTTTGACAATCATACTTGTGTATTATGAGGTTTGGAAATGATACACTATTACTTAAAAGCTGTACATATGTAATACTTGGAGGATTACCTATGGAGGCGGCTTACAATTTTGTGTAAATAGCAATGCTACTTTGTACGAAAGCAGCTTAAAAATACTACTTATGATCTATCATTTTCTAATTGCGTTGATCGTGGCAGTGATTATTATGCCTAAATCAGGTGCCAGCTTAAATGAGTTAAATACCAAGCTCACCAAAAAGCTCAAGTCTGAGCCCACCTATGTTATGGAGCTGGAAGGACAACAATATGAATTGGATTATCAGGAAAGAGAGCTCATTGATCCTCGCTGGATTGATAAAGTAGAACTATATAAAGGCTCACGTATACCGGAAGCTTATAAGTCAAAAAGCACTGCCGTAGTAATGGTTTCCCTGAAAAAGCGTAAGGTGGATGAGTTCTGGGAAGTAATAGAAGAAAAACATATCCAACTTTAAGAGTAGAATATTTCATTGGTACATTTTATCCGACAACTTTTCCATTTCGGTATTCAGCAGGCACTCTCCTGTATCTTTGCGGTATTAATATTTGCTTCGCTGGCAATCTCTAAATTGATAGAGATTCCCGGTCTCTATCGATATGACTTTATTCTTATCCTTTGTGTGCTGATACAGTTTCTCATGATTTATACCAAACTGGAGACGTGGGATGAACTGAAAGTGATCTGCCTCTTTCATGTCATTGGCCTGGCATTGGAGCTGTATAAAGTGCAGATGGGTTCCTGGTCTTATCCTGAGGAAGCGCTTACCAAGATCGGAGGTGTTCCCTTATACAGTGGTTTTATGTACGCCAGTGTAGCGAGTTATATCTGCCAGGCCTGGCGCAGGCTGGAACTGCGTTTTATGCACTGGCCACCCGACTACTGGACATACCCTCTAGCGCTGGCTATTTACCTGAACTTCTTCACCCATCATTTTCTGCCCGATATACGCTGGTGGATTACTGCCTCACTTTTTTTGATCTTCGGTAAGTCATATGTGCGCTTTACCGTTAGGGGAGAAGTCTATCCTATTCCTACCATACTCTCTTTTCTGCTCATCGGATTCTTTATCTGGATCGCTGAAAATATTTCTACTTTCTTTGGTGCATGGCAGTATCCTGACCAGAGCAACACCTGGCAACTGGTACACCTGAGCAAGATCAGTTCATGGTTCTTACTTGTGATCATCAGCATCATCATCGTAGCTAACCTCAAGCACCTGAAGTATGGAGTAGAGAAAAAGATTCCGAAAAAAGCTTACTGAACCCCGGCAGCAGCACCCTCCCAGTCCGGGTCAGCTGCTCCGATAAACTGTTTGCTTTCCGCGTCATATTCCACAGCATGTACGCGACCAAAGCGGGCAGTTTCAGGGACTTCATTCAATAGGTAACCTTTGGCCTCCAGGGCTTCAAGTACTTCATCTTTCCAGCCTTCTCCGCTATGCGTTTCTACATACACACTGTCTGCATCATCGGGATGTACGCGAGGAGCAGCAAGTGCTTCCGGCAAGGCCATGTTCTGGTCTATTACTCTGCTGCTTACTGAAGTAATGGCCGAGATGATCCGAGAGCCTCCGGCTGCACCAAGGGCTAAGTAAGGCTGATCATTTCTTGTGATTACAATGGGTGAAATATGGGATGCTGCTCTCTGACCCGGTTCAAAATCTCCCAGATATCCACCCAGGGTTACCGCATACAAGAATCCCAAACCAGGGCTGACCACTTTAGACCCCATATTGGGGCCAAGTGACTGGGTAAGTGAAACCATCATTCCATTGCGGTCGGCAGTGGATAAGTGGGTAGTATGTCCCTGCTTGGCCAGCCAGCTTTCCGGCAGTTGAATCCCTTTAGACTGTAAACGGCTCAATACGTTAGGTACTGAAAGCTGATCAGCTACTTTTTGAGCATACGCTTTGGAAATAAGAATGGGAATAGAATCTTCAGTCTGGTTCCTGCGATCTTCATAGGCTCGTTCTACCGCCAGATACATATTACTAGCCCAGTCTGCTTCATTGGCTTCCTGCATGGGCATATTTTCCAGAATATTTAAAATTTCTAGCGTAATAGCTCCATAAGAAGGCATAGAGAGGGCATACACTTCATTTCCTCTGTAGGTACTGGAGAGAATGTCTGCGTCAAGGGCTTCGTAGTTTGCTAGGTCTTCCAGGCTCAGCACTCCACCATTGGCCTGTATGTCAGCAATGATTTTTTCGGCAATCTCTCCCCGATAAAACGCGTCATCACCCCCTTCGGCAATGGCTCTCAGTGTCTTACCCAGATCTTTTTGCACCAGTATCTCACCTTCTGCGTAAGTTGTGGTATCTTCTTTCAGAAAATAGGCACTAGTGCCTTCAAATTCCTGGATTTCTTCAAGCGCAAGTGCGTGACGGCTAGCCTCTCCGGGCAATAATGCGAATCCTTGTTCCGCATGGCGGATTGCTGGTTCCATCACTTTAATGAGGGGCAGCGAACCGTGCTCTTCCAGCAGTTTGGTCAAACCGGCCACCACACCGGGTATACCGATGGTAGGATATCCATAACTTCCCTGAGGGGCATTTGCTGCATCATAAGACATTGGCGCCTGTGTGGTAGCATCTACGCCTTTTACTTTTCCGTCGGGAAGGCGAACGATGGCTTGCAGGCGTCCTCCCAGGCCGCTCATACTGGGTTCAACTACTGCCAGAGTAAATGCGGCTGCCACTGCGGCATCAACCGCGTTTCCTCCAATACTCAGCATTTGTCGTCCGGCAGCGGCAGCTAAGGGATGCGCTGCTGCTATCATACCGCCTCTGGCTTGTGCAGATTGGGTAAGTTCCGGTTTCTCCGGGAGGTCAGTTTCAGAAGTTTGCTGACTGTCCTGACAGCTGAATAAGAGACATACAAATGAGAGTGTAAGGAGTAATTTTTTCATAGAATAAGGCTAGATAGGGTAGAAGAAAGGCCTAAAATATCAGATGTAGTTGGGAATTGCTAGAATTGCCCCATAAAATGAAAATATCAGCTTAAAATGAAAAAATTTTCATTGGGTAAATAAAAAAATGATATTATAATATTTCAAGGATATTAATTTGTAGCATATAATATGTTATGTCAGAGATAAAAAACGGTTTTTATCTTGTTAAAGTAGTGTAGAGCACAAAAATGGTAATGGAATGATAGCATACTCAGAAGATTCGCCTTAAGAATACTCTTCTCATCTTTATAATTAATCGTAAAAAAGTAAAAAATGGTAGTCTTGTAAATGCGATAATTTCTCACCCATATTGGGTGATTTGCCTTCCAGTATATTTATTGAGGTTTGACAGCGGGGGCAAAAAAGGTAAATTAGCATCTTTTAACCAAACTACCTTTTTAATGAAAATCTTTTTACAATACATTACCGTTAGCCTTTTTTTAGGGCTGATGTCAGTGCCCTTATTTGCCCAGGAGGTGAGTATCAGCGGTACGGTAAGTGATGAAGGTGGAGAACCACTCCCCGGAGTCACTGTGCTTGTGGAAGGTACCACGATCGGTACTACCACAAATATTGAAGGGATGTTTCGCCTCAATATTCCTCAGAATGCAGAATCATTAACGTTTAGTTCTGTCGGATATACACAAAAGTCGGTTCCGGTAAACAACCAGACGCAGTTTGATGTCACTTTAGAGGAAGATATTCAGCAACTCGGAGAAGTGGTAGTCAATGCACTGGGCTTTAAGGAAAATCGTGATCAACTGGGCTCTACTGCTTCCCGGGTAGATGCTGAGTCTGTAGTGCAGTCCGGTGAAACAGGCGTAATCAATGGCCTGGCCGGTAAAGCAGCAAGTGTGCGTATTGCCCGCTCCAATGGTGATCCTGGTGCCGGGTCTACTATCCAGATCAGGGGAGCCAATACCATCACGGGTTCTTCTAACCCTCTGGTCATTGTAGATGGTGTTCCATTGAACAACAATACGGTGTATGGTGGTGGAAATGGTGCTAACCGTTCGGGAGGTACTTCGCAACAGTCACGCCTCAATGATATTAACCCCAACGACATAGAAAGTATACAAGTATTGAAAGGTGCCTCCGCCGCCTCATTATGGGGTTCTCGTGCTGCTAATGGTGTAATCGTAATTACTACTAAGCAAGGTAGCGCAGGCAGGCCTAAAATAAGTTTTTCTTCCACCTATTCCATAGACGAAGTAAACACCCGTCATCCCATGCAAAGTAGGTTTGGGCAAGGTACAAATGGCGAATGGGACCCTGGCGTGAGAGAATCCTGGGGTGACAAAATAGCAGACAGAGCAGGAGGAGAAGATGAAGTGGATACCTCAGGAGAGTATTTTGAAGCCGAAGACGGCACTTTGTATTACCCTATTATCAACAAGAATTCAAGAGAAACTTATGTGGATAAGAACTTTGATGAGGTCTTTCAGAATGGATATTTCTTCCAGAATGATCTCTCCATCAGCGGAGGCTCCGAGAAGTCAACTTTCTTTTTCAGCCTGGGCAGTTTGGATCAGGAAGGTATCATCAAAAATAGTGATTATCACAGGACCAACATTCGTCTGAATAACCAGACTTTCTTTGCCGACTGGCTTAATGTTTCTTCCCGTGCTGCTTACACCAATACCAAATCAAACCGGATTCAGCAGAGCTCAAATGTGGCAGGACTTTATCTGGGGCTGTTAAGAAATCCACCTGATTTCCCTATTGAGGACTACATTGGTACATATTATGATGAAGATGGTACTGCTTATCCTCGCAGGCATCGTGCCTACCGCAGACCTTTGGGCTCAACAAATAACCCTATTTATAATAATCCTCTGTGGACCACCAATGAGCAGGTCAGTAATACGCTGGTAGATCGGTTTATTGCCAATAGCGACATCAATATTGAGCCTAATGACTGGCTTGTTTTTACCCTGAGAGGCGGGGTAGACACTTATACTGACCGGAGAAATTATTTCTATCCCATTGGCTCCGGTGGTGAGGTGTTTGGCCGCTTTGATGAAGACATCATTACGGAAAGTGAGTTTAACTTTGACGCAATTGGTAAAGCACAATTCAACCTAAGCGATGCGGTGGGTCTGACCACAACCATTGGCTGGAACTACAACAACAGAGTAAGACGCGCTAACTACAGCACACTGACCAACTTTCAGGCAAATGTTGATTTGCTGACTACCGACCTCAATACCAGTAATGAGGTTTCTAGTATTGAGAACTTTAAGCGCTTTATACGTTCCAACCGTCTTTACTCAGTATTTAACTTTGACTTTTTTGATCAGTTGTATTTCAATGCATCAGGTACCCTTGAAGCGGCTTCCAGTGTACAGGGTAATTTCTTTTATCCTGCCTTTGATGTGGCCTGGCAATTTACCGAACTGGGTGGAATTGATGATAGTGGCTTTCTGAGCTTTGGTAAGTTGAGAGCTTCATGGGGGCAGGTAGGGGTACAGCCACAGGCGCACCGCTTCCAGACTCTGGCTGAGGGCGGCTTTATCTACAGTACTTATGATGATGGGCTGGACATCTCTCAGTTTGGTGGTGGCTTCCGGGTGGATGATGACAAAGGTAATCCTAACCTCAAGCCTGAGATCAAGACAGAGTGGGAGATAGGTACCGACCTGAGGTTTTTGCAGGATCGTCTGTCTCTCAGCATGACCTACTATCAGAATGAAATCAATGACCTTCTTTTTGAAGTAGCGACTACACCCTCTTCTGGTTTCCTCAGTGAGTATACCAACGCAGGGGCGATGCAGAACAAAGGTTTTGAGGCAGAATTAGATTATGCTGTATTCCAGGGGGATAATTTTACGATGAACGCCTACGCCAACTTTAATACCAATGAAAATGAAGTAATCAGTTTGCAGGGAACAGAGTCAGTAGATTTAACTACCCAGTCTATTAGCTCTCGTGCCGTACCCGGTTATCCTTTGGGTGTGCTGTGGGGCACGAGACCTCAGCGTAATGATGATGGTACACTCCTGCTTGATGACAATGGATTTCCGCAGATTGCCAATACCCAGGGTGTGATCGGTGATCCTAATCCTGACTGGAGAGGTGGATTAGGGCTACGTGCCAGTTATAAAAACATCAACTTCAATATACTTTTTGAACACTCGCAGGGAGGTGATTTTGCCGAAAGAACCCGATTTATTTTGCGCAATTTTGGAACGCATGCTGACGTGGGAAATGAAGTTACGCTTACGCAGGAGCTTACCAATGTGGCAGGTGATGTGATACCTTCAGGGACTACTGTCAGAGGAGCCATTGAAGACTTTGGAGCAGGTCCGGTATTGCTGGATGAAGCCTGGTACCGTGGTCGTGGCGCAGGTTTTGGTGATGGTGTGATGAATGAATTTGCAGTTGCGGATGCTACCTGGACCCGCCTGCGAGAAATCAGGCTGGGCTATGTGCTGAACAACAGCTGGCTGAGAGATGTGACCAAACTAAATTCGGTAGAGTTTTCGGTCACGGGTCGTAACCTGTTCCTCTGGACTGATATCCTGGGTATTGACCCTGAGATTAACCAGTTTGGGGTAAACAATGGTTTTGGTATTGACTACTTTACCAACCCCAGCACCCGCTCTGTTCTTTTTACTTTGAAAATCAATTACTAGAACTGTTATGAAAAAGTTATTATACATATTTCTGAGTCTGACCATGCTCATGACCTTTGGGTGTGAGGATCTGGTAGATGATATCAATGATAATCCGAACAAAATCACCACGGATAATATTGACCCCCGCTTGTTTTTGAAAGGAGCTTTACTGGTAGATGTGCAGATGAATTACGGCCATCTTCCCAGGATCGCCAGTATGTGGAGTGGACAGTTGATTGGTTTCCAGTCGCTTTACAAGACGCTCTACGAATACAACATCACGGCAGCCGAGTCTGAGGCCACCTGGGAGGATGCTTATCAGGGCGCACTAAATCAGTTACGCTTTGTACAGGAAGCACTGGGTGATGATCCCATCTACCTGGGCATATCTCAGGTCGTTGAAGCTCATATCGTAGGCAATATGGCTTCGCTCTTTGGTGATATTCCCTATCGTGAAGCGGCTGAGCCAGATATTGATGACCCTATGTTTGATCCTCAGGCGCAGGTCTTTGCTGATTTACAGGCGCTGCTGGACGATGCTATCCAGACTTTAGAAAATGTAAATGGAAGCCCTAATGTAGAAGCTGATATTTTTTATGGAGGTGATCCTACACTCTGGATAGAAGCTGCCTGGACCCTGAAAGCTCGTTACTATGTCTTGACCAAGCAATACGCTGAAGCGTTCAGTGCTGCTCAGAATGGTATATCCTCGCCGGAGAACACGATGTTCTATAAGCCAATAGATGATGCCAATCAGGACAATGATAATCTGTTCTTTAAATTGCTTAATGGAAGTCGTACCGGTGATATTGGTACGGGCAATAGCTTCGCGATGCAATTGCTGGATGTAGATAACCCTGATTCCCGCAATCACGCCAAAACCAATGAGGAAGCCCGCAAGGCTTATCTTACCATTGATGAAAGCAGAGCGGTAGAAACAGGTTTTGCCGGAAGGGTAGAACCTATGCCTCTGATCTCCTATGCTGAGAATCAGCTAATACTGGCTGAAACTGCTGCCCGTACCGGTGATCTATCAGATGGTTTACCTTACCTCAATGAACTGAGATCAGAACTGGATGAAGCTGCTACATTTGACGTTCTGGCAGATACATTAGCATATACTTATGAGCCTTTTGTAGCAGCGGATTTTACCAGTGGTGGTATTGAAAACCCCGATGGCTTAGCTGCTGACAGGGCGTTTTTAAGAGAAGTGATAGAGGAAAGGTATGTTTCAGGTTTTGGTCAGCTCACCGCTTTTAATGATGCTCGTCGTCTGCGTAAGTCCGATCAGGATATCGCAGTGCCTATTCCGTTGAATATCGGTAGTGCTACGGCTTATCCCGAACGCTTTATTTATGCCAATAGCGAAATCAATGCCAACAGCAACGCACCTGATCCTCCGGGAATATTGGTGCCTACGCCTATTAATCAATAAACTGAAAAGGAGGGAGGCATTTAGTCTCCCCTTATTCATTTTTATGCTTTGATAAAGATTTGAATTACCCCATCTGGAATAAATTTGTCCTTACAGTATTAGAATGTAAAAACAAATTCAAGAATTCATGACTGTTTTTTAATGGGATAATCAATAATTCTCAGCTTACCCTGCAGTTTGACTCAATAAGATGTTTAACACGTTGATGGTTTCCCTAACAGTATAAGTGTGAGTGAACTCAATGAGCCAACAAGCTTTAGGAATCTTTAGCTGGTTATAGCTAGAATCATCTGTGTATACTGCTTAATCATTCCTGATACTGACCTGGATAGATTAAAAGCTATATCGGGCACTCAATAACAAAATTCTCGTCTCTCTTTTGGCGTAAAATGACTGGGAGAAGGTATTCGTGAGGCTATTGCCCGCGAATCTCAGGGTATCAAAAACATCTCTCAAACTTAAAGATACATTAGCTTTATTTTCAAAGAAACGCTTTTGAATATTGGCATCTACATAATACTGAGCTAAGTCTCTTCCCTGGGCTTCCACTTCGGGGGAATCATAGTTGAAAACCAACTGTAAGAGAAAATTGTAAGGTAGCTTAAAATCTGAAGTGGCTTTGGTATTGAAGGCGAAGCCACTGTTGACAAACTCTTCACTTACATTAGATCCATCCACATTGATTCTGAAGCCGGTCAAACTACCACTTAGTGTCCACCAGGGGGCAAGTTCCGTCAGCCCGATCAATTCTGCCCCATAAGAGCTGGCACTGTTCAGGTTAGCGGGTTGTGAATATGAGATACCATCTTCCACCGTAGTGATGTAGTCTAGTTGTCCGCTGATATGCCGGTAGAAAAAATTGGTCGTAACACTTACATTGACACCTTCATAAATATGGCCCAACTCCAGGGAGTTGATCATTTCCGGCTGGAGGCTGGGGTTTCCTCTTCTTACATTCAATGAGTCGGTAATATCAGGAAATGGGTTCAACCTCCATGCTGTGGGTCTGTCTATCCTTCTGCTGTAAGTCAGTTTGGCCGCATGTTTTTCCGTAAGCTTGTAGAGGGTTTGCAAACTTGGAAACAGATTGAAATAGTCCTGCCTGTTTTCTTCGTCAGTATTGTAAAGGTAGGTGCTCAGGCTGGTATATTCTCCTCTTAATCCTGCGGTTACATCTAATTTTTCGGAAGTTTTGGAAAGAATCACATATGCCGCATGAATTCTGTCCTGGTAGTCAAAGCGATTGCTGATGGCGGGGTCTTCTACAAAAGTCTGGTTGGCTTCATCCAATCTTGCATAATCATAATCATACTCAAAGTTCCTTAGGTTTGACTTTAGCCCTGTCTCCAATTGCATCTGCTTAGGCAGGGGATGGATATAATCGGCTTGAAAAACATAGTTAAACCTCTTTTCATCGGTAACAGCTCTTTCCTGACCATCTAATCCATCAGGGTCGGGAGTAGCGGTATTCCTGAAGATATCAATATTTTGCGTTTTGTACTGGTTGGTGTACGACTGGCTGGCTGAAAACTTGAATGATCTTCCTTTCTGATCAAAAGAGCGCTCATAGATGAGGGCATTGTCTGTCCCATCATCAGTTTCGGACTCGTCGTTTCTCCTTACATATTCCAGCAAGAGATCGTCAGTATTGAGTTCAGAAAGCCGAGAATACAAAGTGTTTACCTGCTGATTCAAACTTGTATTGAAGACACCTTCATAGCTCAACGTATTTTTCCCAAAATAATAGTCAGCGCCATAGTTGAAGTTATGTCCGAGATCCTTTTCACGCGAATCAGTTTCCTGATTTAAGAACTCTCCATCGCCAAAAATTTCCCGCTCACTTCTTCTGATCCCGACATCACGCCACCTTCTCAGATTGTAACCGGCGTATACATTATAGTTAATTGCACGATGGTTGAACTGGGCGCCGACACTCATCCTGCCTCTTGTGCCATATACGGCATCCACACCGCCATGGGTACCTAACTCATCTCCTTTCTTGAGTACAATGTCAATAATACCAGCCTCCGCCTCGGCATCGTATCTTGCATTTGGGTTGTTGATCACTTTGATTTGTTCAATGGCGCTGGCTGGAATCCTGTCCAGATTCTGCGTTAAGGAAGAATTTCTGCCGTTGATCAGCACATTGGTACCGTTACTGCCTCTCAACGAAATAGAACCATCATCACTTACGCTAACGGAGGGGGTATTGCGAAGGATGTCAAGGAGGGTACCTCCTAAATTGGATAGATTTTGCTGCGGATTAATGGTAATGCCTTCTACATTGGTTTGCATCATCGCTCTGGTACTTTGTACCACCACCTCTTCCAGTTGCTGATTTTCTTCTGTCAGTGTGATATTGTCCAGATCAACATGATTGTTTACTTCTATATCTGATATTTCTTTGTCTTCATACCCTACCAAAAAGAATTTGAGGGTATACTTGCCTCGGTTAGCTCTCAAAGTAAAATTACCTTCTTCGTCGGTAGTGGAATACGCTTCAGGGTCGGAAGTTTCTCCTTCAAAGAGCGCTACCTGGGTAAAAGGTATCGGTTCCTGGGAAGCATCATCAAGTACTTTGCCTTTAATCCTGAATTGCCCCTGCTCAGATTGGGCCATCGTGAACGTAGCATTAAAGAGGGAAAATACAATGGCCGTGGAAAGTAGAAAAGTTTTTTTCAATAGGGCGTACGAAGTCATGGTATATAGATACTTTAAAATGCTACTTTATTCCTGTAAATAAGTATGTATAACGCCCTCTGAATTGTTCTTGTATCCTATAACCCAGTGACGCTGATCAATAAGGGAACGTGAATAATTGGAAGAACTAGCCCGGGGCAATTTTGTTCTGAGAGACTTCTATACATCTGCATAATTTTCACGCCCCATTGAGGATGATTTTGCGCAGCGAATCGTATGAAACAAAAGGATTTCTTAAATCCAGGATAGGGACTATTAACTCAAAATCCCCTGCACCACTTTTCCATGTACGTCGGTGAGGCGAAAGCGGCGGCCCTGGTATTTGTAGGTGAGGCGTTCGTGGTCTATGCCCAGCAGGTGCATCAGGGTGGCTTGAAAGTCATGTACATGTACCGGGTTCTCGCTTACGTTATAACTAAACTCGTCAGTCTCTCCGTACACCATTCCGGCTTTGACGCCTGCTCCGGCCATCCACATCGTAAAGCAGCCGGGATGATGGTCACGCCCGTAGTTCTCTTTCGTCAGTCTGCCCTGTGAAAAGCTGGTGCGTCCAAACTCACCGCCCCAAACCACCAGCGTGTCTTCCAGCAATCCTCTTTGCTTCAGGTCCATGATGAGGGCAGCAGTTGCCTGATCGGTGTCTTTACACTGCCGACTGATCCCTCCTGGCAGATTACCATGCTGATCCCAGCCCATGTGGTAGAGTTGTATAAAGTTGACATTCTTCTCCGCCAGTCTCCTTGCCAGCAGACAGTTGGCCGCATAGGTGCCGGGCTGGCGGGCATCTTCTCCGTACATCTCATAGATATAATCCGGTTCGTTGGAGAGGTCTACCGCATCGGGCACGGAGGTCTGCATACGGAAGGCCATCTCGTACTGCTGTATCTTGGATTCTATCTCAGGATCACCACTGAGTTCCTGTTGTATCTGGTTCATCTCTTTGATGTAGTCCAGTGCCCGGCGACGGTCGTGCTGGTGGATGCCGTAGGGATTGTTGAGGTAAAGCACCGGGTCTTTGCCGGAACGGAACTGTACGCCCTGATGGTGGGACGGCAGAAAGCCATTGCCCCAGGCCGAAGAGTTGAGCGGCTGCGCGCCCCCTCCTTTGGATACCAATACCACAAAGTTGGGCAGGTTCTGATTACTGGAACCCAGTCCGTAGCTCATCCACGAACCGATAGATGGACGTCCGCTCTG
This sequence comes from Catalinimonas locisalis, assembly GCF_038039535.1. Lineage (NCBI taxonomy): Bacteria > Pseudomonadati > Bacteroidota > Cytophagia > Cytophagales > Catalimonadaceae > Catalinimonas > Catalinimonas locisalis. The sequence goes on from NZ_JBBPHP010000007.1 coordinate 16,895, forward strand.
TTGTGATCCGGTTTGTACAAACATCACCGCCGGTTCATGATTGATGGCTTCGGTGTAGACTGATTTGACAATGCAAAGCTCATCTACAATTTTGGAAGTATATGGCATCAACTCACTGACCCATGCTCCTGATTGACCGTACTGCCTGAAGTCAAAGATGGACTGCACCAGCGGAAAGGTAGACTGGTTGGCGACCATACCGGAGTTACGCTGTGTGCCTCGTATAGAATCCGGTATCTCTTTGCCATGCCATTTCTTAAGGGCGGGTTTGTAATCAAACGTTTCTATCTGCGAAGGTCCACCGCTCTGAAAGAGGTAGATCACCCGTTTGGCTTTGGCAGGAAAATGTCCGTTGCCCAGCACACCCCCCATTGGCGAAGCAAGTTGATTGGCAGAGGTATTGCCCAGAGAAGAAAGGGGAGATAAAAGAGAGGAAAGCGCCATAGAGCCGAAGCCCAGTGAGGCTTTGTTCAAAAACTGTCTTCTGCTTTGTGAGGAAAAATGCTTATCCATTGCCATTTATTTTCGGGTGTATGCTTCGTTGGTATTCATGATACTGTTGGCGACTACTGCCAACGCAGCAAGTGCTGTTGGATTGTCAGCCTTTACCTCCTGCGCACCTACGTTTAGGTAAGCCTGCATGTCTTCCGGATGCTGCGCAAATTTCTCATACTCATCTTGGTAATGCGCCTGCAATAGCGCGGTCTCTTTCGCTTGAGGTTTGCGTCCGGTAATCAGGCGGAAGGTCTTTTCCAGTTTGTCTTCCGTGCGGGGAGTATCCATCCGCAATACTTTCTCCGCCAGCACACGGGAAGCTTCCACAAACTGTGGATCGTTGAGCAGCACCAAAGCCTGTAAAGGCGTGCTGGTGCTGGTGCGTCGTACTTTGCATTCTCCTCTCTGCGGCATGTCAAAGATGAGCATGGAAGGGGGAGGGGAAGTCCGCTTCCAGATGGTGTAGATGCTGCGGCGGTACAGGCCTTCGCCTTCGGTTTGCAGATAAGGATAGCGCCACGATTTATTGCTCAGCTCATCCCACAAGCCTTCCGGCTGGTAAGGGTACACACTTTCGCCTCCGGTCTTTTCTACCAAAAGGCCACTGATCGCCAGCGCATTGTCGCGTATCATCTCCGCAGGCAAACGGAAGCGGGGTGCTCTCGCCAGGTAGTGGTTTTCAGGATCCTTCTCTAACAGCTCCGGAGTGACTTTAGAGCTTTGCTGGTAAGTCGCGGACATCACAATGAGCTTGTGCAGGGCTTTGAGGTCCCACGCATGTTCTTGCAGCCAGATTGCCAGGTAATCCAGTAGCTCGGGATGGGTAGGAAGATCACCCTGATTGCCCAGATCATCGGAGGTTTTGACGAGTCCTTTGCCAAAATGCAACTGCCAGATGCGGTTGACAATCACCCTGGCGGTAAGCGGATTGTCATCGGCAAACATCCACTGGGCCAATCCCAAACGGTTACGGGGCAGACTGTCGGGAAAGCTGAATATCTTGTCCGGTGTATCGGGTTGTACTTCTTTGCCATGCTGATTGTAATTGCCTCTTTGCAACAGATAAGAGGTGCGAGGTTCAGGCAGATCGCCCATCACCATGATCTCGGGAATACTGTTCATCAAAGCATTCAGCTCATGGCGTGCCTGATCAAGCTTCTTCGCCTGAGCAGCATTTTTGTGATGAGCAAAGTAGTATTCAGCTAAAGCCTGTTCTGATACTGTTTCCTGTTCCAATGCTTCCCTTGTTTGCTCAGGCTGACATAGATAACGCACTTCCAGTGCGGTCAGCTGACGGTCGTAGATGCGGATTTCGTCCAGACCACCTTCTTTCATAGGAGTGATCTTATCCCGGCTGCCCAGGTGGAAGCCCCGGAAAGCATAGGTATGGATGTTGGGTTCGTAGAGTATGCCTTTGTAGAGGTTGTCTACCACCACTTTGCGTTCCGCTTCCTGCCCGTTCAGGTAAATGCTGATGCCTTCGGAACGACTGGAACCATCGTAGGTAATGCTGATCCTGCTCCATTGTTTAGCAGGAATAGCTTCCTGGGTAGTAAGCTCTATCGCGTTCTGAGGCCAGGAGTGGGCCATGATGAATTGCAGTTTGTTGTCGCGGAGATAGAGAGAATAACCTTTCAAACCCAGTCGTACATCTTCGCAGTGGGTAAAGACGCCCGCTTCTTCATATACCGTATCGGGATATACCCAGAGGTCTACCGTAAAAGGCTCGGTTCTTTCAAACCAGCCGATCTTTTCGCCAAGCGCGATAGAATTATAATCACTGACAAAGAAAGCTTGGCCTTTCACGCCTTCTTTGATGACTGCTTCCTTTAGCGTAGCGGGTTTACCGGAATTGACAAGGTTGGCAGTCTGCGTATTTCCTTTCCCCAGGTCCGTAAAATCATCCAGCGGATAGTAAGCCTGTAAACCCTGCTGTATATTTCGGGCTAAGTCTCTGCTCAACTGTGGTTTGCTTTGCTTCCATTGCGCAAAACGCTGCTGATCTTTGTCTTCTTCTAAGCTTTTTTCCTGCTGATGAATGAACTGCCTGAGTGCATTGATCTGCGCATCGGTCTTTTCATCACTGAGCAGCAGCGCCGGACCGGGCGTCTGGTCGGGACCGTAGACCGGGCTGCCCGACTCAAAGGTACTGTTGAAGAAAGCGAACATGCTGTAGTAATCCTCCTGCGAAACCGGATCGTATTTATGATCGTGGCAGCGGGCACATTCCAGGGAGAGACCGAGGAAGGCTTTGCCTAAAGTATTGGTACGGTCGGCCACATATTCTACCCGGTACTCTTCAAAGACAATCCCTGCTTCGGTATTGCGCTTGTGCAGTCGGTTAAAGGCAGTAGGGAGAATGTCTTCCTGCCTGGCATTGGGGAGCAGATCACCGGCCAGTTGGAGGGTGACAAACTCATCGTAGGGCATATTCCGGTTGAAGGCCTCAATCACCCAGTCTCTCCAGGGGGAGAAATCACGGTGCTTGTCGTCCAGATAACCATCACTGTCGGCATAGCGGGCTACATCCAGCCAGTGGGCAGCCATACGTTCCCCATAGGCAGGTGAGGCCAGCAGCCGATCTACCAGCTTTTCGTAAGCATCAGGAGAAGTGTCGGCGACAAATGCATCTATCTCTTCCAGCGTGGGCGGAAGCCCGGTGAGGTCAAAGCTCAGGCGACGAATCAGCGTTTCTTTATCGGCTGCTGCGGAAGGACTGAGGCCTTTTTCCCCCAGGGTTTTGAGGATAAAAGGATCAATGTCATTTTTCACCCAGGATGCATGGGTTTCCGGTACAGCCGTTTCCTGAGGAGGAATAAAGGCCCAGTGCGGTTCGTACTGAGCGCCCTGCTCTATCCAGCGGACGAGGATGGCTTTTTCTTCGGCACTCAGGCTGAGGTTAGACGCAGGAGGGGGCATCTGCGTTTCGGGATCATGGCTGATGATGCGGTGATAGAGTTCGCTGTCGGATAGATCACCGGCGATGATGGCGTGCTTACCTGCGTTCTCGGGGAGTTCGGCGAAAGCAGCTTCCGCCACATCCAGCCGTAGACCGGCTTCCCGCTTTTCTTCATCCGGACCGTGGCAGGCGAAGCAGCGGTCGGAGAGGATAGGCTTGACATGAAAGTTATAGCTGACTTTCTCGGGCAGACGATCTTCCACGGCCACGATCTCTTCCGGTTTGTCCACCTGGCAGGCCGACAGACAGCCCATGGCTATTGTGGTGACGTACAGAAATTTCAGGTTGTTGCGCATAAAAAATGCTTAATACTCTAAGCTCATGCTCATTAAAATAAGCGATTATTCGCGCAATAGGAAATGATGGCTATAATAAAGTGCAGGGAAAGTATCGGGCTATGCTGATGGGGTGCAGACAAGCGTAAGGGTACGCGTTACACGCCCTGCGTCGCAAAAGCGCACCAGGGTAGGGTCATTCCGTAGCCACAGGCGGAGCCCCCGGGGCCCGGGAATCTTAACCACCCTGAATTTCAGAAGCTTTGGGGTACGGTCAAGATGCCTACGGCATGACCTGAAGGTTAACGTATGATCAATTTTAATTCTGCGATCTGTAATCTCCAATGCTACACCTTCTGAGTCGGGACGAGTATGCCCAGGCTTTCCAGTAGTTGAGGTTCATCGGCCAGGGCGATGCGGGCTACTTTCCGGAACTGTGACATCCACTTTCTTAGCTCCTTACGCTTGGCATCCCTTTGGTGCGTGGCATGCTGCGCCTCTCCTTTGCTTTGTTGCTGTTGCAAACGGGCGGCAGACAGGGCTTCCAGCATGGCTTTGGTCTGGGCCACTTCTTCCGGGCTGATGTTAAATTTACTGACTTGCTCCGCATACTGCTCTATCTTGGTATAGAAGGCCTTGATCTGGCCCATCAGGCCATGGAAATCCCCCTTACGCTTGCCGGGTAGCTGTAATTGTTCCAGTATACCGCGCTGACCTTCAAAGGCCATGCGGGCCCGCTTGCAGTGCTGCTTATAGCGTTGCATGATCTCCTTTTGCTGGGCATAGATACTATCGGTGCTGCTAAACTGCTGACCGTATTTGTCCTGCTTGACCGACTCCAGCATTTCTAGCTCTTCTTTGAGTACTTTACCTTCCAGCATTCGCTTTTGGTTGTAATTGAATGCCGCCAGTTTTTTCAGGATAGGCTCATGACTCAGGGCGTTCTCAATGGCGATATGCGCCTGCACTAGTTCAGAGGAAACCGTTCGTTTTTGCATGACCATCAGCGTTTTAGATTTTTACATGAATTCTCAGATTCCTCCAACAAATTTGGCGGCAGTATACACCGCAAAAGTGAGATGATACTGCATTTCATAGAGCATGCAAGGAAGTTGGGATATTCGTGCAAATTTTGGCGTGCCACTGCCGGGCTGCACAAACACTTATAAGGTGGCAGGAATGATTGTGTGGTACTGCACAATGAGTCCTGCCGGGCAGAACTTACATGGCACTTACATCCCTAAGACTTTTTGAGTGGCAGCCATGATTTTTCCAGGCTGCACAGTCCTTCCGACCTGGTCAAAACTGATATTTTTGGCCTGCAATGTAATATTTTACCAGGCAGAAATCATTGTGCAGCGCTGCACAATGAGGTTTGACCAGGAATATACGACTGTGCACCAGCTGCACAATCAATTATTAACCCAAAAAAGCCTTTCTGCGGACCTGCACAAACAGTTTTGCCCGAGTGCGAAATGTAAGGAAAAGCCCGCTTAGAAAGCTTAAGCCAGCCAACCCAAGTGAGTAGTAGGGAATAAAGGAAGTAAGCTTTAGAGGGAAGGTAATGCTTTAAGGATGAGAATGTATAAAACCAGGGCGGAACACTGCATTAAGCCTATGCTAAGCTTTGTATAAAACTTAAGCCTTACAGACTGCATATCAATACTTAGTGCCAGCTTATGGGAGAGTTTTTGGTTGCGTGTGCATCAAGGTAGTAGTACTATTGATGAGTGTAGTTGCACAGGAAGGTTTTAAAATTTTTATTAATAGTTATTGGAAAATACTCAAAAAAGAGGTTTTATTTATATTGGAGCTGATAAAAGTTAAAAAAAAGATTTACCCTAAAATGACAAAAAGTAGCTGGCTATAATATGCACTATCTAATTGTTACTTGTAAGTAAAACAAAATGAAATCAGAAGTAGCTGTTATAATAAAATACAAAGGAAGTGGCTTTGGCTCATCATCAGAGCTAAAAAAAGAATATCTAGATACTCTAAAACTTGAATTAAAAGAAAATTACATTACTAATTCACAAGACATTGGTGGTCCACAAGCTGGTGGAATAGTAGATACAATTGTAGAAATTTTCACTAATCAATATTTTCAAAAATTGACAGGAATAATTAAAGATGGATTAATATTTGACTTAATATTCAATGGTAGGAAAAGTATAGTTCTTAAACCTCTTGTAAAAGCATTTCAGAAAATAGAGTCTAAAACTGATTGTTGGGACTATACTCAAGTTAGATTTTACTTTGATGATACAGTTGTCGTCATTTATGGCTCTGGTAAACTCTTCACATCAGTTGTTGGCAAAGTGTTCCCTGAATTAATAAAGCATATTGGGACTTTAGGGAAAACTGGATCTGGGATGCCAAGCAGAATTTGTATGCCGATTCAAAAAGCAAATTGGGTAGAAGGTGGTGTAGATAAATGGATTTCCCCAGCTGGAGACGGAGAAAAATACTCTGCCGAAGAATGTTTGACATTTTGGGGACTTGAATTTGGTTCTAGAAATGACAGAAAGATTTATGATGTTCAAAATCAAGAAATATTGAACATTGAATGGGATTAAAAAACTACTGGTATTAAGGGGTACAAAATATATGATTGTTTGTGTTTCTAGTAAGTATCAGTTTCTTAGAAAACTAAGCCCCAACAGACAAGCACTTAGCACTTAAATTCTTCAAGTTTTATACCGAAAATATTTATTGGAACAGAATTCTAACAAGCAAACAGCAGATTATTAATATGAAATATTTTGAGTTTAAGTACAAAGTTACTGATAATGGACAAATAATTAATCAAGGAGAAGCTTTGTATTATACTAGTGCCGAACAAAACATTGATGAAATGAAAGATGTAGTTAGACATATAATAAATGACAAAGAAGCAGTAATAATTATTTCTTTTGTAACTGAATTAGATAGGCAAGTTTATATTCAAAAAGGAGGGTATCAAAATGTTTAAAAACCCCCTCTCCCGCAAGTTTAGCGTAGCGTAACTTGTGGTAAGCACCGCAGATATTATTCATCATCGGCATTTGTAAGAACATCATTAATCGCACGGTTAGGGCCGCCCCGGCAAATCGTGATGCTCCAACAGGGCAGTAGTTTTACAAATCAGTTATCTGCTAAAGTGGTCCATTTAGCGTTTCACTCAAACTTGAACCAGCTGGGAATTTAAGTTATCTTAGGTAATACAAATAAGCAGAAACGGCTTGACAGTAAAAGCCTGATACTAACCTAAACGCTATTTGCCATGAATAACTTTCTGATTAAAAATACATTTAGAACAAACAATTGGTCAATCAGTATGGGCGGAGGATTGTCCAGAAAAGTAGTTATCAGCTCTACAAAGCTATTGGTGGCATTGCTTATGCTTTGTTGTTCCTGCGAAGAGAGAGCCAGCTTTGCGCCTGATCAATTTCAGGAAGATGAACTTACCCAGGAGGAGATCACCTTAATCCAAAAAAGAGAAAGTCTGATCATCAAATACTTTGGCTCAGTAAACTCATTTAATGAGGCATTTCATAAAGCCTTGGATAAAGATAGGATTAACAATCATAAAGTAGCCTGGTCGGGTGATGAGGTGAGTGCTGTATTGCTGGAGATTTTTGAGGAAAGAGCCAGTACTCAGGATTTCAAAATTTTTGAAGAGCTTCATCATTATAGTAGATGATTATCTCCCTATCCCGCAAGTTTAGCGCAGCGTAAACCCTGAACTGGATTCAGGGTAAATGTGGTAAGCACCGCAGATATTATTCATCATCGGCATTTGTAAGAACATCACGGTTTGCCGGGGCGGCCCCAGCCGTGCTATTAATGATGTTCCAACAGGGCTGTAGTTCAAATATATTCGTTATCTCCCTAGATGAAAAATACCGAAGCTGCATTATCTAATTTTATATTTTCATAGCTGATCTTTGAAATCTAAAAACCTATCTTTGATATATGGACAGCAAAGAGAAATATATCAATCCATTTACTGACTTTGGCTTCAAGAAACTTTTTGGAACGGAATTCAATAAAGAGTTACTCATTGATTTTCTGAATCAAGTATTAGACGATAGAGAGCGTATTCAGGATTTGACGTATTTGAATACGGAGAATTTAGGTAATACGGAAGCTGATAGAAAGGCGATTTTTGATCTCTATTGCGAGAATGAAAAGGGAGAGAAGTTTATCATAGAGTTGCAGAATGTGAAGCAACAGTATTTTAAAGATCGGAGTATTTTCTATTCCACCTTTCCCATACAAAGCCAGGCTCCCAAAGGTAAGGAATGGGACTACTATTTGAAGGCAGTATATACAATAGGAATTTTAAATTTTAGTTTTCCTGATCAGAGTGAGCAAGAGCGATATTTACGAGAGGTTCAGTTGATTGACAAAGAGACCCATGAGGTTTTTTATGAAAAGTTGACCTTTATTTATCTGGAAATGCCCAAATTCAGGAAAGAAGAGAATGAACTAATAAGCCAATTTGACAAGTGGATGTATGTATTAAAGAACCTGCACCATTTGCAAGATAGACCCGTTAAATTACAAGAGAAGGTATTTGAGAAATTATTTTCAGAAGCTGAAGTAGCTAAATTAAAACCAGAAGATATGAAAGCATATGAAGAAAGCCTGAAAGTCTATAGAGATAATTATAGTGTTATTGAAACTGCTAAAAAAGAAGGTAAAATTGAGGGAATGATTGATGTTGCTAGACAGATGAAAAAGGATGGACATCCCATAGAAATGATTGCTAAATATACTGGCTTAAGAGAAGAACAAATAGAAAAACTTTAAGTGAATTTTTGCTGAAGTGATCCATTTTGCGTTTCATTCAAAATGAACCAGATAGTGTAGTAAGTTTCCCAAGGCGCGGCCTCACAGAGCAGATGTAGCAGTGCATGATTTGTGCCTGGGTGTAGCAATTATTGCTGAATTGTTATAGCTTGTAGGTTTTGAACGCACAACAAGATGACACTACAACTACACACCTCTTCTCACAGGCTCGCAATTCCATTTTCCCTGGTCTTGTGCTTATGGCTTAGCACAAATTGCCATGCGCAGCGGGAACGTACCGTCCGAAAAGACATTCCCCTGGATTCTATCCGCCTCAGTGACCCTTTTATCCTGGCCGACGAGAACACCCAGATGTATTATATGACCGGTACGGGAGGATGGTTATGGAAAAGTAAAGACCTAAAGACCTGGGAAGGCCCTTATAAAGTAGCCGAGACCGATCCTGATTCCTGGATGGGACCCAGGCCGATGATCTGGGCGGCGGAACTGCATCAGTACCAGGACAAATACTATTATTTCGCCACCTTCACCAACCGGGATGTGATGATAGATACCGTAGCGGGCAATGTGATTGAAAGGCGCGCCAGTCATATACTGGAGAGCGACACTCCGGACGGCCCTTATGTGCCTATGGAAGATCCTACTTACCTTCCGGCAGACCAGCCTACCTTAGACGGCACGCTCTGGGTAGATACTGATGGCAAACCCTATATGGTGTACTGCTATGAATGGCTGCAGAACCTCAACGGCACCATTGAAAAGATTGAACTGAAGCCCGACTTAAGCGGATCAGTGGGAGAGGGAGAGTTACTCTTCAAAGCAAGCGATTCGCCCTGGAGCAGAGAGAAAGACGAAAACGGTAAGGATAAGCCCAACAAAGTCACCGACGGTCCTTTTCTGTTTGAAACCAGTAGCGGACGATTGGGTATGCTGTGGACGAGCTGGAAATACGATGATTATGTGCAGGGCGTAGCCTATTCGGAAAGCGGCACGCTGGATGGTCCCTGGATACAGGAGGAAGAACCCATCACGCCACCCAACTTTGGTCATGGTATGCTGTTCACCACCTTTGAAGGCAAAAAGCTGATGTGCCTGCACAGCCATAAAGTGGTGGAGGGCAGGTATCACCGGGTACCCCATCTGTTTGAAGTAGATTTGTCGGGTGATGCGCTGAAGGTGGTAAGGCCTTATGTGCCTTAGGCGGAGGGGATGAAGTACAGAGCCGGTAATTAAATGGTAGATATCTGATAGTACTTCGGCAAACGTTGGCATTGTAAGTCTCAGCTCATGTTTCTGTGCTTACCCATTTCCTCATTTACAGCAAAACCCTTATGTTTATGCGCTTTTGTAGATAGATTTTCAACCTACATCCCTGATCTACCATGACTTTGCACTGCTCCCTGCTCAACAAACTAAATGGTCTAGTTTTCATCCTCAGTTTAGGGTTCTCCGGGCTGCCCTTATCTGCTCAGGAAGTAACACAGGAAGATTATGAGCGGGCAGTAAGTTATCTGTGGTCTAATGTAAATCAAAAGACTGCCTTTAATCTTTCTGTCAGTCCGCACTGGTTTCCTGATAAGAGTGGCTTCTGGTATGTATTGCACAGTCCCCAAGGCAAGACCTTTCAGCAAATACAATTCTCCGACTTTGAAAGCAAACCACTATTTGATCATGAACGAGTGGCCGATGCTTTGGGTGAAGTATTAGCGCAGGAGATTAGTGCTGATTCATTACCCTTTAATTACCTAAACTATCAGCATCAGGACAGCATACATTTTGAAGTAGATGATCAGGAATACCTGTTGAAGCTGAGTGCCTATGAGATCACCCCTGTTGAAGAGAAAGAGGAAGAAGACAATGCTTTTGAATCCGAATCACCGGATGGGAAGTGGATCGTATATGCCGAAGATTATAATCTCTACCTCAAATCTACTGAGAGCGGAGAAGTGCGGCAACTCAGTACAACAGGAGAAAAAAACTATGAGTACGGCAGCTACTACGGCTGGTTTGATCTGATGGAAGGAGAAAATGGTGAACGTCCGCAAAGATTCTCGGTCAACTGGTCACCCGATTCCCAATGGATACAGACCAACATCTGTGATCTGCGGAATGCTGACAAAATGTACCTGCTGGACTGGAGTGTGGATTCGCTCTACCGTCCGCGGCTGCTTTCTTATTACCGTGGCTCTCCCGGCGACACTACCATGGTGCATATGATTCCGGTTTTCTTCCGTGTGGAAAGTGGAGAAGAAATAAAGCCCGACTTTCCCAGGCTAACCCATATCAATGCGGTATCTTTTCGCTGGGCAGAGGAAGCAGGAAAAGTATATGCACAATACAACGAAAGAGGCTTTCAGAAAGCCTATGTACAGGAACTTGACCTCAAAACCAATGAGCTAAGGCCCCTTATCACAGAAAGCAGTGCGACCAACATTGATAATTTTGACTATATGCTGATAGAGGGGCAGGATAAACTGCTGTTTACTTCCGAGCGTAGCGGTTGGAAACAGTTGTATACCTATGACCTCAGAAATGATGAGATCAATCCGCTCACCCAGGGTGAATACTATGTAAACAATGTGGAGCATATGGATGAGGAAAAGGGAATCGTGTACTTTATGGCATCCGGCAAGGAAGAAGGCTGCAATCCTTACCATGAGCATTTGTATAGCATCACCCTGGAGGGCAAAAAGCTCAAACATTTAACGCCCGAAGACACCCATCATGAGATCAGCATTTCACCGAATGGAAAATACTTCGTTGACAATTATTCTACCGCTACCCAGCCCACTACGACTGTGCTGAGGGAGGCAAAGAGTGGTAAAATCAAAGCTAAGATTGCTAAAGCCGATGTAGAACACTTGACAGCTCAGGGCTGGAACCCTCCGCAGGTGTTTGAAGCCGTAGGCAGAGATGGGAAAACAACTATTTATGGTGCTTTGTGGAAACCCACGCACTTTGATCCTGCTAAAAAGTATCCCATCATTGACCACAGCTACACCGGACCGCATACACAGGTGTTTCCCAAATCATTCAGCAGAGTGCTGAGTAGTAGTAATCAGGCTTTGGCAGAGCTGGGCTTTATCGTGATGATGGTAGATGGTATGGGAAGTGCCGGCAGGTCCAAAGCCTTTCATGATGTGTCTTACAAACATATGGGAGAGAACCTAAGCGATCATGTGCTGGCCATTGAGCAGTTGGGTAGGCAATACCGCTGGATAGATACCAGCCGGGTAGGGATATTCGGACATTCCGCCGGAGGCTACGATGCGGCCCACGGACTGTTGCAGTTTCCCGAAGTGTACAAAGTAGGCGTAGCCAGTTCGGGAGATCATGACTTCCGTATGGAAAAAGCCTGGTGGCCGGAGATGTACATGGGCTGGCCGGTGGATTCTACTTATCAATTGCAATCCAACATCACCATGGCCGGAAGCCTCAAAGGAAAACTCTTGCTGGTACATGGCGCGCTGGATGATAATGTGAATCCTTCGGCTACCTTTAAACTGGCAGAAGCTTTGGTGAAAGCCGACAAGCAGTTTGATATGCTGATCCTGCCCAGCCAGCGGCACGGCTACAGTGGGCAGCATAGTGATTATTTCCTGAAGAAGCGCTGGAATTATTTTGTAGAACATCTGCTGGGAGCGGAACCGCTCTGGGATATCGCATTGGAGTAATGTCTGATGTTGCTATAGCCTGATCAGAGCACATAAGGTGCGGAACTTTGGGAAATTATATTGAAAAAGCACTATCACTCACAGAAAAAAGTTATATAGAAAAGTCTTAAATGCTTAACTTCAGGCTTTGCCTGAGATAGAAGTATAATTGAGTATTATTTTATAAATATGATGAATAGACGAACAGCCCTAAAACAGGCGGCGCTCTTTGCGGGAGGTATTGCGCTCATTCCCTCCTGTAATTTTGGTCCGGAAAGAGAAGCCGTGGCATTAGACAACTTACAGATAGATTTGGATCATCAGGATCTGCTGGCAAAAGTAATTGAAACTATCATTCCTTCCGCCAAAGACGCTCCCGGTGCGGAATCCTTAAACCTGTACCGCTTTGTGCTGGTTATGATGGATGACTGCGAGCCTCAGGCAAATCAGGAGACTTTTGTAAACGGATTAAACCAACTTATTCCCTTCGCCAAAGCGCAGCTTGGTCGTGGTTTGGAAGAAGGAGAGCAGCAGAAGAATGAAGAACTGCTCACCTCCATTTTAGCGATGGAAGAAAGTGAAGGTGAAAATATGGCTCCGCTACAGGATATACAGGCATTTATCAATCTGGCCAAGCGCTATACCATTCAGGGCTATATGGCATCGGAGTATTTTATGACCGAAAAATTCCCCTATAAACTGGTACCCGGCCCTTACCAGAATTGTGTTTCTACCGAAGGTTTAATTGTAATGTAATGGCAAATTTAAATATAGACAGCAAACAGGAACGTACGTACGATGCTATCGTCATTGGCTCAGGAATCAGTGGCGGATGGTCAGCCAAAGAGCTTTGTGAAAAAGGATTGAAAACTTTGGTGCTGGAGAGAGGCAGAAATGTAGAGCATATCAAAGATTATCCTACCACCAATATGCTTCCCTGGGAATTTGAACACCGGGGAGACATCCGGGAGAAAGTAAAGGAAGAAAATCCGGTGATCAGTCGCTGCTACGCCTTCCGGGAAGATACCGAACATTTCTTTGTCAAGGATACCGAACATCCTTATGTGCAGGAGAAACCTTTTGACTGGATCAGAGGCTATCAGGTAGGAGGAAAGTCCCTGCTGTGGGCACGTCAGACGCAGCGATGGAGCAAATATGACTTTGAAGGGCCTGCGCGCGATGGTTTCGCGGTAGACTGGCCTATCCGTTATGAAGATTTGGCACCCTGGTATAGCCATGTAGAGAAGTTTACCGGTATCGCCGGGAACAAAGATGGTCTGGATAACCTGCCCGATGGAGAATTTCTGCCTGCCTGGGAGCTGAATTGTGTGGAAAAGTACTTTAAGCAAAAGCTGGAAAGCCAGTACAAAGGCCGTAACCTCATCAGCGCCCGTTGTGCCCACCTTTCACAGCCGCAAGCCATACATCTGGAGCAGGGCAGAGGTCAATGCCAGAACAGAGCACTCTGTCAGCGGGGTTGTCCTTTCGGTGGATACTTTAGTAGCAACTCCTCTACCTTACCCTGGGCAGCCAAGACGGGTAACATGACGCTTCGCCCGCATTCGGTAGTACATTCTATCATTTATGACGAGGAAAAAGGAAAAGCGACCGGCGTACGCGTGATTGATGCCGAAAGCAAGGAGATGATGGAGTTCTATGCGCAGATCATATTCGTCAATGCCAGCGCTTTGCATACCAATCACCTGCTGCTCAACTCTACTTCCAATCGTTTTCCTAACGGATTGGGCAACGACAATGGACTGCTGGGTAAATATGTGGCTTTTCATAACTACCGTGCCCGAATCTCAGCTGAATATGATGGTGAATTGGACAACGCTACTGTGGGCAGACGACCTACCAGCGGTTATATTCCTCGTTTCCGCAATGTGTATGAGCAGGAGACAGACTTTTTAAGAGGATATGCGGCGGGCTTCAGTGCCGGACGGCAGGTAGAAAGAGATTATGACGGCTTAGGCAGCTCGCTGAAAGAAAATCTGCTCAATCCCGAGTGGGGCAACTGGCGTGTAGGTTCACATATGATGGGTGAGACCATTCCTAAAGAAAGTAATTACGTAGCACTGGACACCGAGCAGAAAGATGCCTGGGGTATTCCGCTCTTGAAGATCAATGTGGAGTATGATGACAATGATGACAAGATGGTGGAAGACTTCAAGGAGCAGTTTACCGAGATGTATACGAATGCGGGCTTCACCAACATCAGAACCAATGACAGCCATCAGGCTCCGGGACTGGATATCCACGAAATGGGAGGTGTACGTATGGGTAATGATCCTAAAACATCACTATTGGATAAGTGGAACAGGCTGCACGCCTGCAAAAATGTGTTTGTAACCGATGGCGCCTGCATGACTTCTACCAGTACGCAGAATCCTTCGCTTACCTATATGGCTTTTTCGGCCAGAGCAGTAGATTTTGCGGTGCAGGAGATGAAAAAGCTCAACATATAAGGTCAATAGTTATTAAACTTCTTGATAAGCCTCCCTTGTATGCAGGGGGAGGCTTTTTTATTGTGGGTATATTGAGGTTTGAGTATAGAATAGCAGACATAAAAAAACGGATGAGCCCGTAAGCTCACCCGTCCCATTTTTAACCACTAAAGATTTAATGTATTAACCGAATATCGTCTGACCTTCATAGATCACAGAATCATCCAGACTGTTCAACTGACCGGAAAATGTGATCCTGTTACCCCAGTTATCTCTAAAGGTAGCACGTGCATTATTACTTCCGGAGAAGGTCATATTCAATGTACCATGTCCTAGAGCAGTAGTGCTAACCTGAGCGGTAATTCTTACAGGTTTATCTTCATTTCCTTCCAGAATTTCATAATCCAGGATTCTACCGTTCAAAGTAATACCCCCCAAACCATTATAACCGAAATGTCCGTTGGGTGCAGCAGTTTGTAGTACCATTCTGTCACCATCAACCATGATAAAACTGTTAGAAACCATATTGTAACGGTTCATATAACGGTCATACAGGGCATCTGCCTCCAGTACGAAGGTTTTGTTCTGTGCCAGGTTAAAAGCTTGCTCTTTACTTTGTTCCATCGCCAGAGCTTTCATACGCTTCTTCTCCATACGCTCCTGTTTTCTGGCTTCTCTTCTATCTTCTTTGGATTGTGCAGAAACATTGCCTGCCATAAAGAACAATAATATTGCTGTAATATATATATGTATATTTTTCATGTTAACTCCTATTTTGTCTACTATGATAACGTAGTTCAGGTACATATAATTCACCTGATTGTAAATAATAATTTTATAAAATGAATATAGATTATTTTTAAAAATATGCAGTGATACGATCATTTGTTATAAATAGTTGCATAATGATAAAATTTAGTATATTAAAAAATAGTAATAGTTTGTGGGCCTTATTAGGGCTAAATAGAGACCCTTGTACGGCATGACCCCCATTTTACGGTAAATAAGTCGCAGTTTTTCCAGAAAATACTTACTCCAGTAGGGTGTTTTCGCCCTTTTTCACAGAGTAGCATATTTTTTCCGATACTTTATTTGGCAAATTCTCTGATAAATAATATATTATACCTATTATAACAATTTATTGTACTATATGGACACTTATTATCTGTCAGCGCTGAGGATGTTATAGGTTTCCAAATTGTCAGACTTTCACTATCAACCATAACCAGCTATGTCCTCGTTTTGCCAGCTTCAAAAGTGTTGGGAGAAACAGGCTTTCGTGTCTCCTAACACTATTTCCAGTCCTTCGTGGAAGCCCACACCCGGAGGAATCGGAAACAGCTTCACTTACATTTATGACCATGTCCAATCAGTTTACCAACACATTGACAAAAATATCTACAGGATACTCGGTTACGCGCCTGAAGATATCATGTGCGAAGGTTTGCGGTTTCTGGACCAGATTGTGCACCCTGAAGAGCATGAACCCGTCATGAAACTAATGCTCAAGGCATGGCAGCTGATCTTAGACCAGCCTCCTGCCTTCAGAAAAGAGTATAATATGAACATTGACTACCGGCTGCGGCATGCCGATGGGCGTTGGGTACATCTGATACAGCAAAATCATGTGCTTAGCACGGACGACATCGGCAATATTGTGTACAGTGCAGGTATTTGCTATGACATTTCGCACTGGCAGAAGACTTCCCCTCCCACGCTGAGCCTTTATCATCAGAATACGCTGATCGTACGCTGGAAAGCGGAGCCTCCCATCGTAGTCAATGCCATCAGCCGGAGAGAAAAGGAGGTGGTAAGGGAGGTGTGCAAGGGAAAGACCTCCGGGGAGATCGCCGATGAGCTTTGCATCAGCAAGCATACGGTAGATACCCACCGCAAAACCATTATG
Source organism: Catalinimonas locisalis (assembly GCF_038039535.1). Taxonomy (NCBI): domain Bacteria; kingdom Pseudomonadati; phylum Bacteroidota; class Cytophagia; order Cytophagales; family Catalimonadaceae; genus Catalinimonas; species Catalinimonas locisalis. The sequence goes on from NZ_JBBPHP010000007.1 coordinate 33,424, forward strand.
CGCAAGCTGGGTCTCAAAGGTACGCCTGCGCTGGTGCAGTTTGCCCATCAGTACCAGTTGATTTAAAGGTAAAATCTTGAGGCTTGGGGCGTAAAGCGGAAGTATATTCTGCTTTATCCCCAGAATCATGGATAGATTTGCTGAAAATATGAAGTGTATGGCTGTATGAGGAGTGGATTGTATTTACTTTCTCTGATAAAAGTGAGGATGTAACCTCATATCTTTACTTTTTACCTTATAAAAGTCAGAATGTCACGTCACATCTTCATTTTTTCGTACCAAAAAGTCAGGATGCGTGGTGATTTCTTCATTTTTTACCTGATAAAAATCAGGATGTGACGACATATTCTCATTTTTTACTACTGAAATGTAAGGATGCATCGTGCTTTCTTCATTTTTTCGTACTAAAAAGTCAGGATGGAGCGCCATATTTTTATATTTACCTTCTTACCAAGGAGGGGGCAAAGGGTATTTGAGGCGTACTAGCGGATGCTTGCCCTGAGTTTAGTGTAGGTTAGCTTCTTGCCTATGTCGGTATCTTCATAAACCTGTTCTGTTTGAGTGAAATGCAGACTCATACTCATCATCTTTAGGTTAAAAACGAATTTTTTTATCAGAAATACGTGCAATTCTTTTATCTTGGAAGAAAAAATTAGATAAGACCAAGCCATCCTATCTCCACTCATTAGCGTGATTTAAATGTGAGATGAACAAGCGGATGAAAGGTGTTTTACCGGAATAGGTTGTGCAAATATTGCTGCTGCGATATATAGTGTTAGGAGAGATGAAAAGCCTGAAAGCCTCGGCTGCACTTTCATCGGAATAAGTCTGATTGTGATAGCCTGTTAACTAAAGCCAGAAATCCCGAAAATAGAGTTTAGATGAACTGCCCAAACTGTAATACTACGATTGACGGTAAATACTGTTCAAACTGTGGGAAATCACCAGAGCTGGCCAGAATAGACGGTAAATACATACGGGGAGAAATAGGAAGCGTATTAAACCTTGACAAAGGAATTCTGCTGACTGTACGGGAACTGCTGCTGAGGCCCAATCAAAGTATCCGAGCATTTCTTTTTGAAGACAGAAGCAGGCTGGTGAAGCCCATCATTTTTATCATCATTTGCTCCCTGATTTACAGCATAGCCCAAGGGGTATTGCACTTTGAAGATGGGTATGTTGAATACTCTACTGCGGCCCAGGATGCTATAGTTATAGTGATCTTTAAGTGGATTCAGGCAAACTACGGATACGCAAATATCATCATGGCATTTTTTATTGCTTTCTGGACCAAGCTTCTGTTCCGAAAATGGAAGTATAGTTATTTTGAAATTCTTGTACTTATATTCTTTGTGATGGGAATTGGGATGCTGATTTATTCGGTTTTTGGGATTATTGAGCGACTAAGCAGTTTAAGGGTGTTTCATGTAGGGGGCGTAATTGGTACTTTATACGCTTCCTGGGCAATTGGGCAGTTTTTTGATCAACGAAAGCTAATGAGTTACGTGAAAGGTCTGTTGTCCTACCTATTCGGGACCATAAGTTTTTTTTTCCTGGCGATGCTCATAGGTTTCATCCTTGAAAGCCTGATGAGATGATAAACTCAGATCAATAAACCAATTAAGCTTAACTGAATCTGGCTTTACCTCTTCGTCCATGCTGTTGTTTGCTGTCCTATCTTTGTGTCTTCATAAACATATTTTATTTTTCAAATGAAGAGGTTTGGGCGCGTGGGTGGCAAAGAGTATTAGAGGCGCACCAGCTGAGGCTTGCGCTGGGTTTAGTGTAGGTTAGCTCCTTGCCTATGTCGGCATCTTCATAAACCTGTTCTGTTTGAGTGAAATGCAGACTCATACTCATCATCTTTAGGTTAAAAACGAATTTTTTTATCAGAAATATGTGCAATTCTTTTATCTTAGGGAATAGACAGGTGTCTGTTGTGGCTCGCAATAGGTATTATCTCATCAGGCACAAACCAATCTAATAAAATACCAACCTAATGGCAAATCCTATGAGCACTCTAAAAGTACTTTTCGCTGTATTTCTTTCCCTCTTATTCATTTCATGCCAGGAAGATGAGGATGAGGCATGGCCTCAGTTATTATTAAACTCCGATATTGAGGAAGGCACTAACTGGCCTGCCGAATGGGTAATCAATGAAGTGGAGGGAGAAGCACTGGAATTTATCTGGACAGAAGAAGAGGCTTTATCGGGATCAAAGTCATTACAAATCTACAAAGACAATGATGAGAATGCTGAGGAAGAAGTGTGGGGTTTTTGGGCGCAGGTATATGAAGGGGATATCCCCCATGGCAAAGATGTTGAGCTTTCGGCCATGATCAAAGGCAATGAAATAGAGGGACAGGGAGTTGCCATTGTGATGCGAGCCGATCGTGAAGGCTTGTCCCCTGAAGATGGGCAATTTGTGACCACGCAAGGCAATACCGATATCAAAGGTACATTTGACTGGACAAACTATAGCATTGTACTGAATGATCTTGAGCCCGATGTACACACGATCTTTATATTTTTATTATACACCGGCGGTACTACGGGAGAAGTATATTTTGATGATGTAACCCTCTCAGTGGTGGAATAAATAGACTCATGTGCTCCTGTTTGTGTCTTCATAAATATGTTCGGTTTCCTATTTGAGAGGTCTAAGCCCGATGGTGAAGACACTAAGGAGGGGGCAAAGAGTATTTGAGGCGCACAAGCGGACGCTTGCGCTGGGTTTAGGGGATTTGTTTACTTTATATTTTAAATAAATGAAAAATGACAAGAACAGAATTCATAGAGTTTTTAAAAGGATTTCTGAACGACTTAGAAATGAACAAAACTGAATGGGAAAATAAGACGCTTGAGGATTTTTTAGAAGCAATGATTGCATATACCAAAGATGTTCAAGGTTTTTATGACAATATGAATTTAAACATCAATGCAGATATTCCAACATGGGAAAATTTTAAAACAATTCTTGAGGGTGCTTCAGTATATGAATAACATAAAAATAATTTATGACTGAATCTTATATTCAATATGCTGCAGGATATCAGAAAGATGATATAGATGAAATGGATATAAAAAAAGCCATCCAAGACATTCAAGAGATGGAGGAGGAGCATGCTGCTTTTTGGGTTTCTATAATTACCAAGGATGAAAATATAATTGAAGTAAATAAGGATTTATCGCTTTCAGTAGTTTTTGATGGAGAAGAAACCAAATATCAAGCAACAGACTGGAACGAAGTTGAAAAACTCCTTCAGCTTTTATTAAATCAGAAGTTTGAAGAGATCAAGGAGAAAATAATTTAATAAAGAACCCACTGCTGCGCGTTTAGCGAAGCGTAACGCGTTGCTTGAATATTAAGAATGTCGTTAATAAGAATGAGTATGGGAATCACAAGCAGGAAGCTTGTGTGGGTTTGATAAGAAAGCAGGAAGCTTGTGTGGGTTTGTTGGTTTGTATAAAGGGCGTGGGGAGTTTAAATTAGTTTTCCATATCTTAGTCAGTAAGAGAAAGCATTAACCCCAAAGATCAGTACCAATGAAAATGGATATCCCCACCAAAGCAGAAAGGTTTTGGGATAGAACGGCCAGCCATTACGACCGGGCAGAGGAAGGAGATCAGAAGACCTTCCTGCAAATCATTGAACGAAGTAAAAGTCATTTAAAAGCCAGCGATCTGCTTTTGGATGTGGGTTGCGGCACCGGTCTGGCAGCTAATACTCTCGCCCCAGCAGTAGCAGAGATTCATGCTATTGATATCTCCTCCAGCATGATTGAAATCGCCAGAGCAAAGGCGGAAAAACAACAGATCCATAATATTGACTATCGTCATGCTACGGTTTTTGACGATCAGCTGAAGCCAGGGGCCTATAATGTGGTGCTGTGCTTGTATCTCCTTCATTTACTGGATGATCCGGCGCAGGTGATGCAAAGATTATATGCACTGCTGAAGCCGGGAGGAATTTTTATCTCTGTTACGCCCTGTATGGGTGAAAAGCCTGTTCAGGCTGCTTTGTTTTCTGTATTGAGCAGTATTGGAATGACGCCTCCCATCAAAAAGTTTAAGCGCACCGATCTGGAAAACCTCATCTCTAGAGGAGGATTCCATATTGAGGGATGCGAGCTTTTGACCAACACTTCCAATCAGTATTTCGTCCTTGCCTCCCGATAATGATGCAAAAAATCAAGCTGAAAATAAGATGTGTAGGCGCATTATTTTTAGCAGGTATGCTGGCCGGTGTATTGAGTGTGGTTCCGGAAGTTGATTCAGCAGAATACTTGAATGAAGCAGCAACCAACGCCCATCAGGTGCGCATAGGAGCCTCTTTCCAGTTTATCATGGCGCTGGCTTATATGGGAATCGGGATTTTCTTGTACCCCATCCTCAAAAGCTTTGATAGAAGCTTAGCGATTGGCTTTCTGAGTTTTAGGATCATTGCCGCCACACTGGTAATCGTGGGAACGATCGCCTTATTATCTATCCTGGCATTAAGTCAGGAGTATGCACGCTATCTTCCGCAATCACCTGTATATCTGGAGGCATTAGGCAATGTACTCAAAGCCACGCGTGACTACATCAATCACGTGTTTATGATACTTGTGTTGTGTGCGGGCAATATCATACTGTATATACTGTTTATCCGGACAAGATTAATTCCTAATTGGCTTGCGGTATGGGGTGTAATAGGAAATCTCCTGTCTGTGGTGGCTAGTGTATTGATTTTATTTCAAATCATGGATATTATCAGCACTCCCTATATCCTGTTGAATGTGCCTACTGCATTACAGGAATTGATTTTAGCAATATGGCTGCTTACAAAAGGTTTTGATGGCAAAGTATTGCTGGCGAAGGAAGCGTAAAGCGTAGCTTGTGTATTGAAGAATACCGTCAATGAAAATTAGCATGTGGAGCGCACAAGCGGACGCTTGTGCAGTTGAGAGACATTTGAAAGAAGCGATAAAGGGTAAAATGCTGCTATTATTATTTTCTGTGCCAACGGCTGAAACAAAAAGTGTAAGACGATTATTAAACACATAAATACAGTGATATGCCTATCAATAGTTTGGTAAAAAGAGTAAGTCCCAAAAACCTTTTCTTAATGGATAGTATGGGTGCTTTGTTGACTGCTTTGATGTTGGGATTTGTGCTGACCAGCTTTGAAAATGTGTTTGGCGTGCCTACAAGAATACTGTATATATTATCAGTGCTTGCCTTCAGTTACAGTGTGTATTCTTTTGTCTGTTTTCTGAAAGTAAAAGAGAAATGGAGACTTTTTTTGAAAGGGATTGCCGTGGCAAACATAATGTATTGCTTTCTTACCATTGGTCTGGTGATTTATCTGCGCTCAGCACTTACCAATCTGGGAATCACATATTTCCTGCTGGAAGTAATGATTATCTTAGGCCTGGTAGTCATTGAATTGAGGAAAGCAAACAGCCTGCACAATAAAGAGCCTTCGGTGAATTGAATAAATGAGCTTGGCTTGGCAGGCTAGCAGTTGAATAATGAGCATTTAAAGAGATTATCTTAACTTATTTAGAAAAGCAGAGCCGTAAGATGATAATAGCCGATTGTTATCCGGATGTATTGCAACAAATGGAAAAGATCAAATGAAAATAGCTGCTAGAGAGGCACAAGCGGACGCTTGCTCGGGTATAGAAAATAACCAACAGACAAATGAAAGGTAGTCTTTTTATCATAGCGTTTCTGTTCACAGTAAAATCTTTCGCCTGTAGTTGTGATACTCCGGGCATCATTGAAAAATACCTGAAAGCTGATTTTGTCGCAGTGGCAAAGATCACCAAAGTGTACAGCAATGAAGGAGAAGCAGAGACTTATAAGTCAGATATTCAGATTGACGAATTGTATAAAGGAGAAGCTTTAAAGTCAATTTACGTATATGGTCGTAGCGATGGAGAAATGGGTAGCTCTTGTGCTATATTTATTCCCGAAAATACCAGATTAATTGTATATGCACGTAAAAACGAAGAAGGAAAGTACGGTATAGGTATGTGTTCAGGACTGGTATATTTGAATGACAAAAGCGTAATCCAGCTGGATAAACAAAGAAAGGAGCTTCAGATTTTGAATACTTTCAAGGCAAATGGCCTGAACAGTGCGCCCAAGTTGAGCTTCTGGAATAACGAATTAAGAAACAGGGGGCTTTCGGATTCTCTTGATCGTTTTAAAAGTCTAAGATTAGACAAAAGTTTTGGCATATACGCCATGAGTTTTAATAGCGATTTGACAATTAAAAATGTAGAAGTGCTAAGCGGTTATAACGATTCAGTAGATGCTCAATTGATCAGTATTCTCAAAAACTGTATTTGGGGAAAGCAAATGAATATCAGGGGAGATATTCATCCTGAAAAGAGAAAGCAGTTGATAGGAATATATTTTTATGAGGAAGAAAGAGGTAATCCAAGCTTCCTGAGTCAATTTTACCTATAAAAATTTCAGGAAGTTATTCTTCAAGAAGGTAAATATCATCAAGGAATCGGAGCTGTTATCAGGTTTGTAGGAAGAAAGCCTGAGCTGTCTATTTAAGCATCTCTAAAGCAAGTAAAGGAGGTGTTATTTGGAGTTTTCCAACTTTCAGGCTTGTCAGCGTGTCAGAGATGGTAGAAGATATTCTAAAATACGAACGTATGAAGTATTTACTATTGACACTAATCATCACCCTGGGTTTGAACGCCTGCTCATTAGAAAATGGTGTGGATATGGAGAGCGCACCTGAGGAATCTGATACAGGAGAAGTGGAGCAGAAATGGAAATTGGTGCAGATGTCGGGAAGTATTGCCAATGTACCTCCCACTACCGGAAGTGATATGCCCTGGCAGGAGTATTATGTATTGTATACTGATAGTACCTTCCTTAAATCCAGAACCGTGGGTGGCGTAGAAGAGCAGGCAGGTGGAACCTATGCTTTTGTTGTGCTTGAAGATGGTGAGTACCTGGAGCTCAGCTATGCCTCAGATAATGAGCTGATCGGAAACTGTTCACAAGAAGCCAAAGAGTTTTTATACCTGGAAAATGAAGATAAGTTGATTGGCACATGGTGGGCCTGTGACGGTCCGGGCCTGGTGTACCAAAGGGTAGAGGAATAAGCTGAGCTACTAAAATCTAATTAGCTATGTCTAATTCATTGGAATATATTTAGCTTCAAATATGTCATGCAAGAATAAGCTTCTTCAGGAGACCAAAGTTTTTTTGAAGCTAACGATTTTTAATTTAATGCATCATGTAAAGCTGATTCTTATATTTTTTTTGGCAGTTTCATTTCAAATGAAGCAGCCTGATTATTTTGAGGGAAGGATTATTTACGAGTCTTTGAGTGAGGATGAACATGGAAAGCTTGTACCTTCAAAATATATTGGAAAGCAGGAGTACTTTTATAAAGACACTTTTTACAAATTCATCCTCCATGACAGAGAAGGCAGGGATGGCAGGAATTTAACCGAAATTATTGTCAATACTGCTGACTCTTCCCGCTTTAGTGTACATCATAGAGAAAGAACAAAAACATCCCTGGGCATGGAAGCTGCTTCTGAGGCTTATCTTCCCCTTGAAGTAAACTTTATTCACGCCGAAGATACTCTCCTGGGCTATCCCTGTAAAAAATATGAAATGCTTCAACTGGATTTTTATACCCAAACCAAGTTGAGGAGTTATTTGTGGGTAGCTGAAGATTTGGCAGTAAAGAATTTACCTTTACTAGGCAAAATATTTGGATACCGGAATACTCTCATCAAAGATGGCTCATTGGAGGGCATCATATTGAAGTACCAGTCAGAGGCTACCGCCTCAACCAAAGGATTGGTCATTCAGGCTACTCAGATTGATCCTGTGGAACTGGATTTTTCAGAATTTGCCATACCCGCTATGTACTTTCCAAAGTAATTTTTTCTATTCTCAGTACAGCTTGTTATAGATTCAGGCTTTCTATCAAAACATTCTTCTAAAACCTCCAAAATTCGCTTATCTTAGGTGAGAAGCATGTCATAGGGTTTGTCTTATATATTCAAGCCAAACTTGCCTTATGGCATAAGGTATTTTCATCTTTCTAACCTTAATTTATTTTGGGAAACTTACAGGAAAGCTCCAGAAGAGACTTCATTAAAAAATCTGCACTGGCAGCTACAACTTTGGGCCTGATGCCGCATTTACATGCCGGCAATATTTCTAAAGCAGGATTGGCAGGCAGATTGACAGACCAAAGTATCATAGGAATTCAGATGGCAGCGCATAGTATGTTTGATGAAGGCATAGCGCTAGTAATGGATTTTCTTGCCGATGAAGCTGAGATCAATACGCTTATGATTTATAGTCATACCTATTACGGGATTGGCAATAAGCCTTATCAGGTACTGGCAAAAGATCATATCAAGCCCCCGAAAAATCTGATTGATCGTAAGCTGCCGCCGGTTTGGGTAAAACATAATGAAGAAGCCTTTAAAGACACAAAGTTGAGGCATGCTAAACCTGATCCGGCTCTGGAGTATCAGCATAGAGATATATTCAAAGAAGTACTCAAGCCTGCCAGAGAAAGAAACATGAAAATATATGTGAGGATGTTGGAATCAGGAGGAGGAGCAGGTGAAAACCAGATCATCAATTATGATATGGTGAAAGTAGTAGACATTTATGGCAACAAAGGAGATATCGCCTGCTGGAATAATCCTGATTATCAGCAATGGCTCTTTGCCACCATGGAAGATATGTTTAACGCTTATGAGATAGACGGCTTACAGTATGGTGCCGAAAGGACCGGCCCTTTGTCTCTATTACTTTTCAAAGGAGAAGTTCCTTCCTGTTTTTGCGAACATTGTCAGCAAAGAAACAGAAGTAAGGGTATTGATCCTGAGCGTGCGCGGGAGGGCTATCGTTTACTTTATGAATACATCAAGAAAGTAGAGACGGGTACTGCTGATAAAACAGAAACAGTGATGACCCATATCTGGAGGTATCTGCAACAGTATCCTGAGCTCCTTGGCTGGAACTATCAATGGTTTCAGGCGGATGAAGAAAACCAGCAGCAGATCTACGATCGGGTGAAGAAGATCAATTCAGCGGTAGTTGTTGGCCGACATGTAGACCATCAAAGGTCCAGCTGGGATCCTTTCTATCGTGCGGCTATCAGCTATGATGAGATGACGAAGTCCGCAGATTTCATCAAACCTATTCTCTACCATGATATCTACGGCCCCCGGCTACGTTGGTGGGTGATAGAGGAGTGGCAGCAAAGGATGTTTAATGATTTTACCCGTGAGGAAACGCTCAATTACCTTTACAAAACCATGGGTTATTCACCTGAATCTCAGATTGCTCTGGATAAATTAGCTGTGGAAGGAATGGGCCCCGAATATGTTTATAGCGAAATAAAACGCTGTGTAGATAGCATACAAGACGGAACAGAAGTAGTGGCCGGATTAGGTATTGATGTGATGTGGCATGGAAAGGATGGTAACCCACAACCTTTTCCTTCCGACCCTGTGCGTCTGCAAAAAGCAGTTTACAAAGCTGTGGAAGCCGGGGCTAGTGGATTACTTGCATCCCGAGAATATGATGAAATGAGATATTCCAGTTTGCGAGCATTTGGTGATGCGGTACGTCAGCTGAAATAATATGAGGAGTAAGTATAAATCTATGAGATAGAAACTGAGAAGGCTCCACCATGTATTTAATTGAAAATATATACATGCTGTTGTAAATTTGACGATAGACGACTGCCAAATCCAGTTTTATATTCTACAGTGCGTTATATCCAACAAAATCAGGCACATTGTGTTTATGTAAAGGTCTTTGTAAAATCATTAAACCAAACACTACTAACTATGAAATTACTTTTCAGCTTAGCAAGCTTGATGTTTATCTCCGGTCTGTTGATCGCCCAGGATAAAATTTCTACCGATAAAGGAGCGCTTACGATCAATCCCGTTCTCCACAGTACGATGGTGCTGGAGTGGGATGGCAAAACAATCTTCACTGACCCTTATGGCGGAGCTGAAGCTTTTTCCTCATTTGAGGCGCCCGACCTCGTACTGATTACCGATGTTCACGGAGATCATCTGAATGCAGAAACCCTATCTGCATTAGACCTTTCTGATACAGAACTGATCGCGCCTCAGGCGGTAATTGATCAGTTGGGAGAGGTGAAATTTAAGCAAACCCATGCACTGGCCAATGGAGAGGAAACGGATTGGCAATCTATAGGTGTAGAAGCTTTGCCGATGTACAACTTGCCGGAAACTGATGATTCTCGTCACCCTAAAGGCAGAGGAAATGGTTACATACTCACTATGGGAGGTAAGCGTGTATATATCTCCGGCGATACCGAGGACATTCCAGAAATGCGTTCTCTTGAAAATATAGACGTAGCTTTTGTCTGCATGAATTTGCCTTATACCATGGATGTGCAGCAGGCTGCCGATGCTGTGCTGGAATTCAAACCTGATATTGTCTACCCTTTTCACTACCGTGGAGGCGGAGGACAGTTTAGTGATGTGGAAGAGTTTAAAAGACTGGTTAACGAAGGAGATGAAGACATAGAAGTCCGTTTAGGGGAGTGGTATCCGGCCAATTAAGTGCTTGTAATTAGATAATGGACTGCTGAATTCAGCTAAAAAATTTATATTTTTACCCCAGCAGAATGGGGATATCCCGCTGGGTGTTGAGCAACATCTCAAAACTCAGCTTTTTTATTTTTTGCCTGAAGATAGCATAGGCATAACTATTATTTACGTCCATTACATGTTTAACAAACTACGAACAACCTTACTATGCACTTTTTGTATAGGTACAGTTCACTTTGCCCAGGCTTTTCAAAAAGAGGAAAGCATAGAAAAAGATTCGCTAGACACGCAGATTGAGTACACCTCCAGGGGTTTTCAGTTTACTGCGCCTGACAATAAATTTCAGTTGCAGATTGGCGGCAGGCTTCAGTTCAGGTTTGCCACGCCTAATGATCAGGACCCTATTACCTTTGAAGATTTTGATCCTGAACGTAAAACGGTTTTTAAAATCAACCGCGCACGTTTGAAGGTAGGAGGCCATACCTTTCAGCCCTGGTTGAAATACTATTTTGAATATGAATTAGGTGCATCAAGATTACTAGACTTTAGGGTAATGATAGAGAAGTGGCCCTGGCTAAATTTCAAATTGGGGCAATGGAAGACAGAATATACCCGAGAAAGGGTGATTTCCAGTGGCAGACAGCAAATGATGGAGCGTTCTATCATTAATCGTCCTTTCACCTTAGACCGGCAGCAAGGTATCTCGGTGTACGGGCATATCCAAAAATCCAAAATTGCTGACTTTAATTATAACCTGGCTTTGCTTACCGGTTCGGGTATCAATAATCGGGAAAATGATGATGAAAACCTGATGTACGTTGCCCGTGTGCAGTGGAATTTTTTAGGAGAAGCAGTACCTATGGTAGGCTCAGACCTGGAAGACCGTGAAGATCCTCTGGCTTCGGTAGCATTGGCCGGAGCAAGTAACAGAAGCCGGTATACTAGGTTTTCTTCTTCTGGGGGAGGAAGTCTATTCGGTTTTGAAGAAGGTGAACCTGGGCAGTATACGATCAATCAGTGGTTGTTTGAGACAGCTTTTATGTACCGTTCATTCAGCTGGCATAGCGAAATGCACCTGAAAAACATTCATGATCATGTGAATCAAACATTTACCCGGCTAAGAGGAGGATTCTGGCAGGCAGGCTATGTACTAAACCATGAATCTGCCACCAGCAAGCCATTATTTGAACCGGCATTTCGTTATGCGATTTTCCAACCATCAATTGGTTTTCCTCAATATGCAAGAGAAGAGTTTGCTCTGGCTCTCAACTGCTTCTTTAATGAGCATGCCAATAAGCTCACCGCGGATGTCACCTATTTTGAATTTGAAGAAGGAGACCTAGGAGATTCTCTTCAAAGCTGGCGATTTAGGGTACAGTATGAAGTTTCCTTTTAAATTTGCACAAAAAGATATTTATGGATTATCCACAACCTTACATCATACAGTATGTAGGATTTCAGACCGGATTAGAGGAAGATGCTTTTTTGCAGAGCTGGTCACCTTTTGCCAGCAGTATCAAATCTGCCGGTATTGAGCAGATTGACATCTATAGGATTCAGAACAAAGAAGTGCTGACGTATATTTCACGCAATGTGTGGCCGGCAGCAGCTTTCCTTAAAAACTTTCCTTCGGGCGTGCCCGGAGCAGCCCGCACCCAGGATGTAGTGGTACTCCAGTTTGGCGGATACTGGCTACGAGAAGATGAAATTGATAGCCCGGACAGTATGTTACTGCTCTTTCAGCGCACACCGATTGAACTTGAAGAAAAAGGGGGTATCATCAGAAAAAGAGTAACTGAAAATGTGCCTTTTCAGCAGCTAATAGTAGTATCAAAACCTGCGCAGGAATATAGTTCTACCAATGAGCAGTTTGCCTTTCACTGTACTCATTTGAAAAGCATGTAAAATGAAGTATCAGGGAGAAGCAATTTTCCAGTAACTCACGTGCGTATTCATGGCATCAAACTTCTGAGGCTGAATTTCATCGGCAGCATAGACTACTGTTTTTCCATCCAGTTTTTTGGGTAACAAACGCATTTCGTGTACCCCCCAGCCTTCTGAAAACACAGCCTTTTTAAACTGCCTGTTGCCCTGATTGATGTAGGCGTAAATTTTGGGATTGGGGTTATAAGGAAAATCCCAGCCTCCGGCAGTCATTTCACCTACCAGAAAGTCTGGCTTTTCGTCTTCATTCAAGTCTAGTACTACCAGACTGTGAGGTGCATCCAGTCCACTGTCAATAGGGTACTGACGCCAAGTATTTTCCATGTTTCCGGTTTCAGGGTCAAAAAGACTTAGACGAGCGTCAGGAATTTCTGCTTCGGAAACGACTATTTCCAAAGTACCATCGCCATCAAAATCAGCCACACCGTGTTTGTTCATGCCTGCCCATCGCCACTCACTATTTTCCCAGTCACCAAACTGATGAAACTCCCAGTTTTCCTGGGCTGGGTTTTCAGGTGCTTCTATCCAGAACATACCACTCACGATATCCTCTCTTCCATCACCATTGATGTCAATAATTTCCATACCCGACTGATTTCTGTGGGGAAAAGTACCTATGTGATAAGTAGTCCATTCCTGTGTTGGGTCTTCCGGAACTATAAACATATACATATCTCTTCTGGACTTATTGGCGATAACTGCTTTTGTCAGTTTTCCATCTGAGTTTTCAAAGATGAAAGGCTCAATGTCATGAGGTGCGGAAAAGCCCTGTTCCCAGAGACTCGCAATTTCGTATCCTTTCCAGTATTGTTCACCCTCCACTTCATCAAACCACATCAAACTGGCATCTCTGAGATTTGAAATATGTCCGCGAGCAACTACGATTTCATCCACACCATCATCATCCAGATCCATGGCACAGCCTCCATTGGAATATCTATGCTCAGGGTTTTCCTCTACCACTACTTTTTTTGATGCTGAACCGATAGGCCACTCAGTGATGGGTGTACGTCCCCAGCCCACCAGCTTATCGCCATCCGATCCTTTGCGATAGACCAGATTGGCCAGATGCTGTGCTCCAAGGTGCCCGATGATGACATGCTCAGTTTCAATCTCAGAAGGCTCAGTGCTTATATATTCAGCAGTAGCTTGAGTAGTAGATGCCGGAGCCTCACAAGAGGAAATCATACATACAACGGATAGGAGCGAAAAAAATGAAGTAGAAACTTTTACAAAATTAGTCTTTGTGTTGATTGGTTGTTGTTTGTTCATGGTGATAAACGTACTTACTTAGTTAAAAAAATTCGTTTATCACTAATCTATAAAAAAGTACGAATTAAGCTAATCCTATGACCTTCAGCATACGGATAAATGCTATTCAATAGATCTTTTGTACATTCTGAAGAACAGAAAGGGAAGAAATCCGAAGGCGAAGAGCATAGCTCCCAATATTATTAATATGGTGGCACCTTGTAAATGTAACAATTTAAAGACTACTGATAAACCTGTTAAAAAGGCACTGGAAAAGCCAAGAATAAGCCTAATCTTTTCCGATAATGCCTGACTGATATTTACTTTATAACGGTCAATTGCCAGCAGTGGTAAAAAAATTAATACGAATGCCAGAATTCCGTAATTAAACATATTAGGTCCTCCGGGCCAGCGCAAAATAATGAACAAATAGCCAATACTTACACTCATAGAAGCCAGCAGACCGATGGCATACATAATCTTTTTCATACGAATAATTTTATTAAAGTTTAACAGAAATACAGTTTCCCCTTGTATCTCATTTAGCCCATTAGGGCTAAGTTGAACGATAGCTTTATCGTAAGCAGCATCAAAGCTTTTCCCCTTCTTTATTTCATGCTCAATCACGCAACAAATATGATCCAACAGGTCCTCCTTCAGGCTTTCCATAGTGATGCCTGCTTCCTCTATCTTTTTCTGGATATGTATAACCTGCTCTTCGTTCAGTCTCATGAAGTGAAAGTGTTGAACTGAGGGAAGACTATGTGCTGGATGGTTTTCAGAAACTCCTGCAATTCAGCGAACTGTACTTCTTTCTGCACCTCTCCCTGCTGGGTAAGTTGATAATATTTGCGTACGCGTTTGCCGATATGCACCTTTTCTACTTCTACCAGTCCATCATCCAGTAGCTTGTGCAGGGCTGGATACAGCGAACCTTCTTTGATCAGTATCTTATTATTAGAGATTTCCTTCACTTTTTGCGTGATTTCATAGCCATACATTTTACCCTCATCGGCCAGAAGCTTTAGGATAATGGTAGTGAGTGTGCCTTTGATCAGTTCGCTAGAGTTCATAAGCACAATATACAAAGAATTAAAATACATCAAAATTCTATGTATTAAATTTTTAGCTAATGCATGGATTTGCATTTGCAAAAAAACGATTCTTTATACCTTTGCTTTGATAAAACCCATATGCCTTGAGTAAACAGAAAGTCGTCGTCAAGATTGGATCAAATGTGATTGCCCGTGCCCAGGGAGAAGTCAATACTGAGCTGTTGCAGTCGCTCTGCAGTCAGTTAGCCAGCCTGCATCAGTCAGGGTTTTCACCTATTCTGGTTTCTTCCGGTGCAGTGGCAGCCGGCAGAGGGCGGTTTACTCTGGAGAAAAAAACAGATCCGGTTACACAGCGACAACTATTGGCAGCGGTAGGGCAAACTCATCTGATGAATATTTACAGCCGCATCCTGATGGAACATCAACTGACTTGTGCTCAGGTACTGGTCACCAAAGAAGATTTCAGAGACCGCAGGCATTACCTGAACATGCGCAACTGTCTGGAAGGTATGCTGACTCATGGAGTAATCCCGATTATCAATGAGAATGATGTGGTGTCTGTCACCGAGCTGATGTTTACCGATAATGACGAGCTGGCGGGTCTTGTAGCTGCCATGGTAGATGCGCCTAAGTTAATTATTCTTTCCAATGTAGCCGGTATTTATGATCGTAATCCTAAAGAGCCTGAGGCGCAATTACTTAAAGAAGTAGACCGAGGGATGGATCTGAGCCAGATGATAAGCATGGAAAAATCAGATTTTGGCAGAGGAGGTATGCTGACTAAAGCAGCCATGGCACAGAAACTGGCAGATATGGGGATCAGTGTTCATATTGCCGGAGGGCATATGGAGCGAATCATAGAGCGTATTGTCAGGGAAGAAGAAGTAGGTACCCGCTTTATACCGGAAAAGAAAGTAACTGGAGTAAAACGTTGGCTCGGACATGCGATGGGATATGCCAGCGGTAATGTTTATGTAAATGCCGGAGCCAAAAGGGCATTGGTAGATTCACGCCAAGCCACCAGCTTATTACCCATTGGTATTGTGAAGGTAGAAGGGGAGTTTGAAAAAAATGATATTGTTAACCTGAAAGATGAGTCAGGCCATACTTTTGGACTGGGCAAAGCCCAATATGATGCAGAAAGCGCTAAACAACTCATGGGTAATCAGGGACAGAGGCCTCTGGTGCATTACGATTATTTGTATTTGTTTCCTTAATACACAATGGCTCTAAGCAACAACCTAATCAAAAAGATCAGAGCTTAGGTAACGGTCGCCCCGGTCGCAGACGATGAAGACAATTACGCCTTCTTCCAGTTCTTCGGCCAATTTTAGAGCAGCCTGCAAAGCACCGCCGCTGCTCATGCCAGAAAGTATTGCTTCCTCTTTGGCCAAACGACGGGCCATGATTCGGGCTTCATCTTCGCTCACATCAATAATTCTGTCAACACGCTCACGTTCAAAGATTTTGGGCAGATATTCTGGCGACCAACGCCGGATGCCCGGTATGCTGGAACCTTCGGTAGGTTGCGTTCCTACTATCTGAATGTTGGGGTTTTGTTCTTTCAGATATCGGGAAACGCCCATAATCGTTCCGGTAGTGCCCATAGCCGATACAAAATGTGTTACCTTACCTTTTGTATCTCGCCAGATTTCCGGACCAGTGGTCTTGTAGTGCATCCCATAATTATCCGGGTTGGCAAACTGGTTGAGCATATAATACCCTTGATTGGCAGCCATCTCCTCAGCAAGCTGACGTGAATATTCAATCGTTTTGTCAGCAGGGGTAAGCATAACTTCAGCCCCGTAAGCTTTCATGGCTTGAATACGTTCCTGAGTAGCATTTTCTGGCATGAGCAGTGTCATGTGGACTCCCATAGATTGAGCAATCATCGCCAGAGCGATACCTGTATTGCCGCTGGTTGCTTCTACCAGTTTATCTCCCTTCTTGATTTCTCCCCGATCAAGCGCTCCTTTGATCATCCCATAGGCTGCGCGGTCTTTTACACTTCCCCCCGGGTTCTGTCCTTCCAGTTTTCCGTAAATAGCAATGTTTTTATAGTTAGGGATGTACTCCAGTTTAACTTGAGGAGTATTGCCAATCAGGTCAAAAAGGGTCATGGGTATGGGTTATTTAAAAATAATTAAATCGGTTTGTCCTTGTTCACTATTATGCATTTGGGCCTGATAGTACACTTTGGAGTGAGGCGGAATGGAGCGGGTAAGCCATACATTACCGCCAACTATAGAGTGATGGCCTATCACCGTATTGCCTCCCAGAATGGTAGCCCCGGAATACACCACAACGTGATCCTCAATAGTAGGATGGCGCTTGACACTGGCATCTTCCTTATTCACGCTCAATGCCCCTAATGTTACTCCCTGATAGATTTTTACATAATTACCAATAACTGTTGTTTCCCCGATTACCACACCGGTACCGTGATCTATGCAAAAGTAATCTCCGATGGTTGCCTTAGGGTGGATGTCTATGCTGGTAATACTGTGGGCATACTCAGTGATCAATCTGGGGATACTTTTTACCCCTAAATGGTGAAGCTTGTGAGCTATTCGGTAGGCAGCAATGGCGTAGAAACCTGGATATGTGCGGACTACCTCATCTCTGGTTTGCGCTGCAGGGTCACCTTCAAAGGTAGCATCAATATCTTTCTGCAGGTCATCATAAATTTTGGGTATAGCCTGAAAAAAAGCATTTGCTATATTTTCCGGCTGATCACTTTCATGTATTAAGTTAGTATACAGAATTTTACCCATATCCAGCTTCATTGCCCGTATTCTTTCTTCAAAATCATCAAAAGAGCCTACATTTTCCTGGGCATAGGGAGGGAAGAGTATCCCCATCAACTCATGGTAAAAAGTAATGATAGCTTTGGTAGAAGGACATTTGATACACTCCTGATGTGAACGATAAAGCCTTTTGGCAAATGAAGAGTCCATACGCTAATAAATGTAAGAAAGAATACTAGTCACTCTGAATACGACCTGAATTTGTAAAAAGTTTGATTATCTGCTTCTGCATAAGCAAAGAAATTTCTGATGCTTAAGCAATTGAAAATAATTACATATTATCTTATTCAATAATAGCCTGATATACAAGTTGTTGAAATTTTTTACTGTAGAAATCTGTGTAGGGGGCAAACTGAGTCATGAGGATGCCTATCAGCTCTTCCTGTGGATCAATGAAAAAGTAAGTGTTATAAGCACCCGACCAGCCGAAGGTCCCCACCGACCCCAATGCTTTTGGCTCAGACAGCTCAGTCCGTACAGAAAAGCCCAACCCAAAGCCATAACCATCTCCGAAAAAATCTCCTACATGGTTGATGGTCATCAATTCTACGGTTTTTGGGCTTAGTAACTGCTTTCCACCCAGTTCACCTTTATTGAGCAGCATCCGGCAAAAACGCATATAGTCCTCTGCTGTTGAAAAAAGCCCATGCGTTCCGCCGTAAATAGTATTTCCGGTAGTAGGTGTTTGCCTTTCACTTAGGCTCAGTTCGCCTGCTTGATTTTTGATATGCAAACCCACTACACGCTCTTTTTTATCTTCCGCTACATTATAGCCGGTATCTTGCATGCCCAATGGATCAAAAATACGTGTTTGTAAAAATTCGGCAGTATTCATACCAGAAAACTGCTCAATCAGCAAAGACAATACATCAGGAGCAGCACTGTAATACCATTGTTCACCGGGCTGACCTACCAATGGAAGTTTAGGTAATACGTTTACTCTGTCTTCTATATTTTGATGTTGCTGCATGTAAAGTGATTCGCGGTATTTTTTGTCCAGCTCACTACTACCGAGTCCATGGGATAAGCCAGCAGTATGGCTGAGCAGATGCCAGATACGGATAGGCTCTTTTAAACTATCGGTTTCATTCTCTGAAGATTGTACCTGCATATCGGCAAAGGCAGGTAAGTAATTTTCCAGCGGGTCATTTAAGTCAAAATGTCCCTCTTCATACAGCATCATAAAAGCAACACTGATGATGGGCTTGGTCATGGATTGTATAAAGAAGAGCTGGTCTTTTTGCATGGGATCACTTTCTGATAAGTGGCTTAAACCATAGCTCTGGTAGTGGGCGGTCACTCCATTTCTTACAATCAGGCTTACTGCACCGGCTAAGTCTCCTTTTTCAATCTCCTGATTGAGGTAGGCGGATAAGCGAGCGATTCTTTCTTCAGAAAAACCTGCTTTTTGAATATCAATGGGAGGAAGCTCCTGTCCATGGAGAGAGAAGCTGACGAATAATAGTAGCGGTAGGAATAAATTTTTAATGGTAAGGCTCATAGTAGGCTGTTTGGTATTGAAAAATTTTTCTAAAATAACACTAATTATTTTCTTTCAAGTCTGAACTTTATTGGCGGGATTATTGGTTTGTGTCTTTCACAAAAAATTATCCTGCATAATGTGAATTTTTCATAATTGCATTTATTTCTTTGAATAAATGCGTACATTTGCGACTTATTTGCGAAGAAACGCTAATAGCAACCTACAGGTCATTCCGATCTGAATTTCCATTGAAATTATTAATTGAAAGTACCAGAGGATGCCCCTGGCAGGGGAGTCCTGTTATCAAAGTTATGAAACAGTATTTTAAGTTATTTGATTTAACCCAAAAGGTAGATTACAAAACCGAAATTTTATCAGGACTAACCGTAGCGCTGGCCTTAATTCCAGAAGCCGTGGCTTTCTCCCTGATTGCTGGTTTGTCACCGCTCACCGGTTTGTACGCCGCTTTTATGATGGGTTTGGTTACGTCTGTACTAGGAGGGAGGCCCGGTATGATCTCCGGTGCTACCGGAGCTGTAGCGGTGGTCTTGGTAAGTCTGGTCAAATCGCATGGTGTAGAATATATCTTTGCTACAGTAATCTTGGCAGGAGTTATACAGATGCTGGCTGGTGTATTGAAGCTCGGAAAGTTCATCCGGCT
The DNA here is from genome assembly GCF_038039535.1 of Catalinimonas locisalis. Classification (NCBI taxonomy): domain Bacteria; kingdom Pseudomonadati; phylum Bacteroidota; class Cytophagia; order Cytophagales; family Catalimonadaceae; genus Catalinimonas; species Catalinimonas locisalis. The sequence goes on from NZ_JBBPHP010000007.1 coordinate 53,205, forward strand.
GGTGCCCCATTCAGTAATGTTTGGTTTCGTAAACGGGCTGGCTATCGTCATTTTCCTTTCTCAAATGGATCAGTTTAAGGTGATCAATGCAGCAGGCGCACTGGAGTGGATGAGTGGCTCTACATTGTATCTGATGCTTGGCCTAGTACTGATTACCATGCTCATCATTTGGGGGCTACCCAAGCTGACTAAAGTAGTTCCAGCTTCTTTGACAGCCATTTTGGTGGTGTCAGGCATTGTGATTGGTTTTGGTATAGAAACCAAAACGGTTGGAGATATTGCTTCTATTCAGGGTAGCTTTCCTCCTTTCCATATTCCCGCAATCCCTTTTAATCTGGAAAGCCTACAGATCATTTTTCCATATGCACTAATTGTGGCGGGAGTAGGACTGATAGAAAGCCTGCTGACGTTAAATCTGATTGACGAGATTACCGAAACCCGTGGTAGGGGAAATAAAGAATGTGTAGCTCAGGGAGCAGCCAATATGCTATCGGGATTATTCTCGGGTATGGGTGGTTGTGCCATGATCGGACAAAGCCTGATCAACATATCTTCTGGCGCACGCGCAAGACTTTCGGGTATTGTGGCTTCGGTCATGCTGCTTTTCTTTATCATGTTTGGTGCCAGTATGATTGAGCAGTTGCCTATGGCAGCACTTACCGGACTGATGATTATGGTAGCCATCGGTACTTTTGAATGGGCCAGTATGCGAAGCTTTGGCAAAATGCCTACATCTGATGTTATCGTAATGGTTTTGGTTACTTTAGTGACAGTATTCCTGCATAACCTTGCCCTTGCCGTACTTATTGGCGTGATTATTTCAGCGCTGGTATTTGCCTGGGAGAATGCCAAACGTATTCGTGCCCGTAAGCATATTGATGAGCAGGGTGTGAAACACTACGAAATCTATGGTCCGTTATTCTTTGGGTCAGTGGCTACATTTAATGAAAAATTTGATGTGCTGAATGATCCTCAGGAAGTTATTATTGACTTTGCTGAGAGTAGGGTAGCCGATATGTCAGGAATAGAAGCATTGAATAAGATTACGGAGCGTTATCGTAAAGCCGGTAAAACTCTTCATCTGAAACACCTCAGCAATGATTGCAGAGTATTACTCAAAAATGCTGAGAAAGTTATTGATGTCAATATCATTGAAGACCCGACATACCGTCTGGCGGTAGATTCCATATAAAACAGAGGCTGCTCTTTTGGAGTGGCCTTTTTATTTGATTGTTTAAAAAGATAAGTCAATATCCCCGGTCTAAGCTTCTTTGTAAGTTATGATTTATTAATTTTAGGGTATGATTGCTGAAATGAATATCAACGAACATCTGAAGGCAGTACAAAAAGCTGCTCGTAAGGCTTATCTGTTGAGCGATAAACAAATCAATCAGGTACTGAATGAAGTAGCTGATCAGGCGGTTAAACAATTTGAAGCTATTCTGGAAGCCAACCAGAAAGATTTGGATCGCATGGATGCCGATGATCCAAAGTATGACCGCCTCATGCTCACTCTGGAACGTATTCAAAGCATTGCGGCTGATATGCGTAATGTGGCTAAGCTAGACTCCCCCTTAGGAAAAGTGTTGGAAGAGAAGACTTTGGAAAACGGTTTGCAGTTGCGTAAGATAAGCGTTCCTATGGGGGTGGTAGGGATCATTTATGAAGCACGTCCAAATGTTACTTTTGATGTATTTGCACTTTGCCTAAAATCCGGTAATGCCTGTGTACTGAAAGGGGGAAGTGATGCTGAATTTTCCAATATCGCAATTGTTGCGATCATCCATGAGGTTCTTAAAAAGCATCAGATTGACGAGCACATGCTTTACCTCATGCCAGCGGGAAGGGAGGCCACACAGGTGATGCTGGAAGCTGTGGGTTTTATAGACATTATCATTCCCAGAGGAAGCCAAGGGTTGATAAATTTTGTACGTGATCATGCCAAAGTGCCAGTGATAGAAACCGGGGCGGGCATCGTACATACCTACTTTGATAAAAGTGGAGATCTGGAAAAAGGTAAGAAAATCATCTTTAATGCCAAGACACGACGTGTAAGTGTCTGCAACGCACTGGACTGCCTTATTATTCATCGGGATAGAGTAGAAGATTTGGAAGAACTCACGCATGAGCTAATCACCAAAGAGGTGGAAATATTTGCTGATGCGGAAAGCTATGCGCAATTGGAAAACAAGTACCCGGTAGCTCTATTACACCAGGCTCAGCCAGAGCATTTCGGAACAGAGTTTTTAGCACACAAAATGTCCATCAAAACTGTACAAAACCTGGAGGAAGCTTTAGGTCATATTGCGAAATATAGCTCCAAGCATAGTGAAGCCATCATCGCTGAGGATAAAAAGACGGTTGAAGAATTTATGCAATCAGTAGATGCCGCGGCGGTTTATGCCAATACTTCTACTGCCTACACCGATGGTGCTCAGTTTGGTATGGGCGCTGAAATTGGAATCAGTACACAAAAATTACACGCTCGTGGACCAATGGCTCTACCGGAGCTTTGCAGCTACAAGTGGCAAATATACGGTGAAGGACAGGTGAGGGGATAAGTAAGATTAGAAGACCGAAGTCGGGAGTCTGAAGACCGAAGTTTACTTTCAACTTCCAGCTTCGGACTTCCCACTTCCGGCTTATTACTACAACATTATCCCTGCTTGGCGAACTGCACGTTAGCAATAATCTTTACCTGATCACTTACTACTGCACCTCCGGCTTCGGTAACGGCATCCCATCTTAAGCCAAACTCTTTACGGTTGATCTTTCCACTTACTTCAAAACCTACTTTGGTATTGCCATAAGGGTCTACCATGGTTCCGCCATATTCTACATCCAACTCTACAGGTTTTGTAATATCGCGGATGGTCATCTCTCCTGCTAATTTGTACGCTCCATCTCCGGTTTTCTTTAATTCTTTAGATGTAAAGCTAAGTTTAGGATATTGTTCAGCATTAAAAAAATCATCAGATTTCAAATGCGCATCTCTTTGCTCGTTATTGGTGCTGATGCTGTTGACATCTGCTGAAAAACTAATCTGAGCGTCAGAGAAATCTTCTTTTTCACTATTGAAGCTGGCTTCATACTTACCAAAGCTACCCGTAACGGTGGAAATTACCAGGTGCTTTACTTTGAACTGGATTTCTGAGTGCATGGGATCTAAAACCCAGCTTGCTTTTTTTTCTGCTACATTTTCCATAATTATTGAATTTAGTTGTTTATAAAATATTTGTCTATACAATTAATTAGATAAAAAATTTTAGCTGGGATGGCTACCCTCTGAATTTGTCTAGCAAATCATTCAAAAGATTAGCTTCTTCTATACTTAGGTTCTTCATATTGTCCATACTCTCATCCAGTTCAGGCTTTATCTGGTCTAATAATTCCAAACCCTTATCTGTTATCAGGATATCTACTTTTCGGCGATTACTGGGGCATTCTTTACGGGTGACATACCCACCTTTTCTAAGCTTTTCTACCAGGCGTGTGGCATTGGACATACGGTTGACCATGCGCTCGGTGATGAGAAGTAAAGATGAAGGATTAGGATGTTGTCCTTTCAGAATGCGCAATACGTTATACTGCTCCTGAGAAATACCAAAAGTTTTTAAACGCTGATTGATCTGACTGGACAGCCAACTTTCAGTTACCCTTATGTTCAGTATTGCTTTGTAATATGGGTTTTTAAACTGGTCCTGCTTTATTACTTCCTCAAGCTTCATGTTTTGTCTCTACTTTTGTTGTATATACAACGGTTAATATAACTAAAGGGTTTATTTTTCACAAAAAAAATTTCACATACGGATAAAAGAATCCACGATCTCATACTTTCCGGCAGTCCGTAAATGCTGAGGAATATTTTGCAATATACTATCTTTTAGCTTGTTGAAAATGTTTTGCTTATAGTGAAAACGGCTATGCACCAGGCTTATCTCTCTGACTACTTTCTGCCCGCTAATGTCTCTGAGCATATTTTCCTGCATAGCTCCTACACCTAATGTTGCCAACTCAGGAATGAAAGTAATCCCTCCCTGATGCTCTACGATGCGCATCAAAGAGGCAATAGAACTACTTTCGTAAGTAAATTTTTCCTGCGCTGTCTTTTTACCCAGATGGCAGATATCATTGATCTGGTTACGGAAGCAGTTCCCTTCTTTCAGCAGCCATAAGTCCCTGCCGCTAATCTCATCCAGATAGATGTTTTTTTGTGTATATAAGGGATGGTCTTCAGAAAGGTAGATGAAGAAACGTTCGTAGAACAATACCTCAAATATTAGTCCGCTGGCACTTACGGGAGTAGCAATAATTCCTGCGTCTATATTGCCATCCCTGATTTGGCTTAGAATTTCTTCAGTAGTCAATTCTGTGATATGAAGCTCAATTTCAGGGTATGTTGCATTGAATTGTCTTACAAACAGAGGGAGAAGGTAAGGTGCAAGAGTAGGGATGATTCCCACTTTGAGCAGGCCACTTTCTCTGCTTTGTAATTCTTCGGCAAGCCCTTGCAATCCTTTGAAAGACAAGGCAAGCTCTTTTACTTTCTCCAAAAATATTTTTCCGGATTCTGTAACCCGTATAGGTTTGTGTGTGCGGTCAAATAATACGAAACCAATCTCATCTTCCAGCTTTTTGAGCTGCATACTCAGCGCAGGCTGGCTCACGTGCGAGGCTTCCGCGGCTTTCATGATACTAAGGCGCTGATATACAGCCAAAGCGTATTGAAGTTGCTCTAGAGTCATAGTATAACTTTTGTTTATGTAAATATAATAATTATCAATTATTCTGATGGTAATGTATTGCGTATATTTGCTTATCAATACTTTAATATACGATGATGAATACAGCAGTCGCCAAGTCTCACACAGAGGTGAGAAACGAAAAACTTGTAAAGCAACTGAATCAACTTCTTGCTGATTATCAGTTGTATTACCAAAACCTGAGGGGTTTTCACTGGAACGTTCAAGGGCACCATTTTTCCATCTACACGATAAATTTGAATCATTATACCGAGAAGCAAGTGAAACCGTTGATGACATCGCTGAGCGTATTCGTGCGCTAGGGGCTACACCGCTGCATACTCTGGAGGATTATTTTCAGCAGGCCCAGCTTACATCAGCCAAAAATATCAGTAATGGTGAGGAGGCGGTTCACTTCACCATGAAAAACAATCAGGTATTATTATATGACCTTAAAGAAGTACTTCACCAGGCAGAAGATTATAAAGACGAAGCTACCATTACTCTGATCAGCGATCTGATTACTGCTACAGAAAAGCGTATCTGGATGTTGAAAGCATTTTTGGGTTAATGATTATTTGATTTTTGTGATTTCAATCAATTGGAGATTGTTTCGCTTGTGGCGGGACAATCTTTTTTTTGTAGTACATTTTATTTAGCCTTCGCCAAACAGCTGTTTGCTTTATGGGTTGAATTTGTACCTTTGCGACACATCATGCCATTAAAAAACTTTTTAGACCTATGAGTAAAGTGTTAATCATTGGAGCCGGTGGTGTTGGGAATGTAGTTGCCCATAAGTGCGCCTCAGTTCCAGAAGTTTTTTCAGAAATAATGCTGGCCAGCCGTACACAATCTAAATGTGATCAGATTGCCCGTATGGTGGCAGAAAAATATCCTGATGTCAAACCTATCCAAACCGCTCAGGTGGATGCTGATCAGGTGCCAGAGCTGGTAGCTTTGATCAAAAAGTTTCAGCCTGAAATGGTGATCAATGTAGCCCTGCCTTATCAGGATCTCACTATCATGGATGCCTGTCTGGAAACCAGGGTACATTACCTGGATACTGCCAACTATGAACCCAAAGATGTGGCTAAATTTGAATATAAATGGCAGTGGGAATATCAGGACCGCTTTAAGGAAGCTGGCTTAATGGCTTTACTTGGCTGCGGCTTTGATCCTGGTGTAACCGGCGTATTTACCGCTTACGCGCAGAAGCATCATTTTGATGAGATCCATTATCTGGACATCATAGATTGTAATGCCGGAGATCACGGAAAAGCATTTGCTACTAATTTCAATCCTGAGATCAATATCCGGGAGATTACGCAAAATGGCCGTTACTGGGAAAAAGGAGAGTGGAAAGAAACGAAGCCTTTGGAAATCCACCAGCCGATTGACTATCCGGAAATTGGCCCTAAAGAGTCTTACCTGCTCTATCATGAGGAGTTGGAGTCGCTTACCAAAAATATCAAGCATCTCAAGCGTGCCCGCTTCTGGATGACTTTCGGACAGGAATACATCAAACACCTCACTGTGCTGCAAAATGTGGGCATGACGCGTATTGACCCGGTGAAATTTAATGGTATGGATATCGTGCCACTGGAGTTCTTGAAGGCGGTACTTCCTGAGCCTGGTACATTGGGTGAGAATTACAAAGGACAAACCTCTATCGGTTGCCAGATTAAGGGTATTCAGGATGGACAGGAGAAAACGTATTATATCTACAATAACTGCGATCATGCAGAAACCTATAAAGAAGTAAGTGCCCAGGCGGTTTCTTATACTACCGGAGTTCCAGCCATGATCGGTGCCATGATGATGCTGAAAGGAGAATGGAAAAAGGCAGGTGTATATAATGTGGAAGAATTTGATCCTGATCCTTTTATGGAAGCACTAAACCAATATGGATTACCCTGGCATGAAAGGGTGGATGAACCTCTGGCTTTTGACGATTATAATATCAATTAATGACTGACAGGGAGGCACAGACCTCCCTTTTCAATGAATAAATACTATGCCTATCAATTTTAAGGAAGTTCCCTCAGCCTGTTTTGTACTGGAAGAGAGCAAGTTGCGTCGCAATCTGGAGATTATGAAGCGTGTGCAGGATGAGTCTGGTGTCAATATCATATTGGCCCTCAAAGGTTTCGCGATGTTCAGTACTTTTGGTCTGATCAGACAGTATCTGCACGGTACTACTGCATCTTCTTTACACGAAGCAAGATTAGGGTTTGAAGAATTTGGTGATGAAGTACATGCTTACAGTCCTGCTTATTTTGAGGATGAGTTTGATGAACTGATGAGTTATTGCAATCATATTACCTTTAATTCTCCTCATCAGTGGGAACGTTTTAAAGGTAAAGTACAGGCTCATCCAAAAAGTATTTCTTGCGCCTTACGCATTAATCCTGAATACTCTGAGGTAGAGACTGACTTATATAATCCCTGCGCCATTGGTACCCGCCTGGGCGTAACAGCTGACCAGATCGGCGATACCTTACCCGAAGGCATTGAAGGGCTACATTTCCATACCCTTTGCGAAAGCGATTCATATGCACTGGAAAGAACACTTAAAGAAGTGGAGGCCAAGTTCAGTCATCTGCTCCATCAGGCCAAATGGCTCAATATGGGGGGCGGTCACCTGATGACCAGAGAAGGTTACGACATTGACCACCTGATTGGTCTGATCAGGAAAATGCGTGAAAAGTACGATCTGGATATCATCATGGAGCCGGGCTCAGCCGTAGCCTGGGATACCGGTTATCTTACTTCTACCGTGCAGGATGTGATTGATAGCAAAGGCGTACATGCGGTAATACTGGATGTAAGTGTAGCAGCCCATATGCCTGATTGTATTGAGATGCCCTATAAACCTAAAATATTAGGCGCAGAAGATGCCAGGCCCGGACAACCGGCTTACCGTATCGGAGGGACTACCTGCCTGGCAGGAGACTATGTAGGCGACTATCATTTTGAACAGCCTCTAAAACCGGGAGATATGCTGGTATTTAATGATATGATGCATTACACCATGGTCAAAACCACTACTTTCAACGGAGTGCGGCATCCCTCAATCGGAATCTGGCACGAAGATGATACTTTTGAATTAGTAAAAACCTTTGGATATGAGTCTTATAAGCATAAGCTTTCGTAGGAGAAAGTATAACTGAATTGCTGACTAAGCCGGTGTGCAAAATGCGTAAATATTTACATAATATGGTTATATTGGATTAATCAACCAATTAACCAATACACACTTATGCGCAAACACATTGAAATTCTGGCTTATTTAAACATCATTTTTGGTGCTCTAGCAGTGCTAAGCGGTTTGATCTTAGCTTTGGTCATTGCAGGTAGTGGTATGATCTCAGGAGATGATACTGCTATGTGGGTAACTTCCCTGGTAGGAGGCGGACTTGGTTTTTTTATAGCTGCTATGGGTGCAGTAAATATTCTGGGAGGCTGGGGGCTATTGAAACGACAAGAGTGGGCCCGTATCCTCATTATCATCTTAAGTATTTTGAGTATACCTGCATTTCCCATAGGGACGGCATTAGGAGTGTATGGACTTTGGGTACTTTTTAGCCAGGAGATCAAGCCGGAATTTACACCCTCTGCACACTGAGAATGGAAAAGACAAGCTTACTACAAGCATTTAATTTACTATTACCTTTTTTATAAAGAAACGGGCTGAAACCCGTTTCTTAAATACTAATATGATAATGTTGGCCTCTACATATCTTGGGGAATAGTATGTGTAAGTTGCCCCTTTGCATCAAACAATAGCACATAGCCCTCTGTTTTGTCTTTACCATTTACTTCTACCTCATAATACACCTCCACATTGTCTGGTATTTGACTCTGGCTTATCTGATCATTAGTGCTGGTATCTAGCCCCTCAGTCTTGTCAGCATCGGTAACATTTTCCTGGGCAGTGCTCTCATCCAGTTCTTCTTTTTGAAGGTCGTTATAAGTGTCCTGATAATAAGTCTCGTTGAGGCTCAAATTATCATTTCTCATGCGGTATGGACGACTGCTTTCGTTTTCATTTATAGATTTGTTGATAATGCTGTCGGTGGTGGTTTCCTGGCCCGGTACGATATCTACTTTATAAATAGCTACCATATTCATGCCTCTATATTCACTGGCTTCTATGCTTCCTATAACTTCTTCGGGCAGTTCATTTACATCAATCTGAGATCTTCCAATGGCTTCTCCCAGATAAATATTACTGCTGTCGGGCATAGCAGGATTTTGGGCCTGAGCAAATACATCTGAAGCAGCAAAAACTGCAAACGCTAAAAAAATGAATTTATATTTTATCAGTTTCATATCTGAATATGTTTTAGTTAAAAAAATAGCCTGTTATAGCTAACAACTAATAAAGAAAATTTACCCCGAAATGTTTTGAGTGTAGCCTGAATAAACTCCTCAAAAAAAAAGGATTTAACATATTTCTGTGAAGGCAACTTCACTACTGTTTTTAAGTTTTTCTAAAAAGTGCTATACTTGAAAAAACACAATCAAACATGCACAACCGACGCCAGTTCATCCAAAAATCATCTTTAATCACCGCAGCAGCCTTTTCTGTACCCCTTTCTCATGTAATGAGCCAGCCTGACCAGCTTTTGGCTACTCGTAAGTTTACCATGCAGCTTGATGGGGGATCTATTGGAGTGAGTGCCGGTCAGAAGGAGTTAATTGAGTTAGCAAGTAAATATGGTTTTGAGTCGGTGAGCGCCCACTCTGCTTATCTGGCTGATATTTCTTCTTCAGAAAGAGAAAGCTTGCTGGAAGATATGAAGCAGAAAAATCTGGTATGGGGTAACGCAGGGCTACCTGTACAGTTTCGTAACGATCGTTCTACTTTTGAGACTGACCTAATAGAGCTTCCTAAGCATGCCGAGGGCTTGCAGAAGGCAGGTGTCACCCGCATTACCACCTGGATTATGCCTAATCATCCTACTCTGAATTATTTACAGAATTTCCGAGAACATGCAATACGCCTACGTGAAGTAGCCAAAATTTTGAATGATCATAATATCCGATTTGGACTAGAATATGTAGGACCTAAAACCCTTCAGAATGCCAAGGAGTATCCCTTTATGCGTACCATGGCGGAAACCAAAGAACTGATTACTGCCATTGGTGAGCCTAACGTTGGATTTGTGCTGGATAGCTTCCACTGGTATACTGCCGGTGAAGATGTAAATGACATTTTGACTTTGAATAATAGCGATGTAGTGGCCTGTGACCTTAATGATGCACGTTCAGGGCTGGACAGGTTAGAACAAATTGATGGTAAAAGAGAGTTGCCTATGACCAGCGGGGTAATAGACATCAAAGGTTTTTTAAACGCACTTATCCAAATTGGATTTGACGGGCCGATTAGGGCAGAGCCTTTTAACCAGGCGCTACGTGATATGGAAGACGAGGCGGCAGTGAAAAAAACTGCTGCTGCAATGAAAGAAGCCTTTGATTTGGTGGCATAATTAGTTTGTTATTAAACCGATATATACACTTTTAGGTTAACCTAAATCTTACTAAAAGGCAAATTAATGCTAATACTTATTCAAAGTTTAACCGAACTTTATTAACTTAGCAGCTGTTTTAATAGAGTCATTGGTAGTTATACAAATTTTTTAATATAACACATTCGGTTCCATTCCGGAGCAAAATTCTTGTGTTTTATTACAATCTGAGTGCCTTTATAGGTACATGGCCGATGACATTTTGGTTAATTGAAAATTTTACTTGTTTACTATGGATACAGATACAGTGATTACAAAAAAGGACAGCAAACAAATGAAGTACTTGCAGCAAGCTGTTCGCCTTTTGGAAAAAAGAGGGTATAGCGACATTAAGGCGGAATTGCCTGAGTATGAGTCGCCTACCAGCTTTACCGAAAAGACTTCTGACAAGTCATACACTCCTGACCTTACGGGTGAGAAAGACCTGGGGAAAGATTATTTTCAGGTAGTAGAAGGTGACAAGAAAAATATTCAGGATGTAGTAAGTAAGTGGAAACTGTTCTCAAATCTGGCAAAGATCAAAAATGGACAGTTTTACCTGTTAGTACCCTACGGAAGAAAAAAATATACTACAGAACTTGTTAGAGAGTATAACATTGACGCGGAATTAATGAAATTGGAAAGATAGATTTTCGTTTCATATCCAACAGAAGCCATCTCAAGCCATTGGGATGGTTTTTTTTATGTCTGATAAAATCTGTTGAGTAAATCAAAAAAGTTTTTTATAGCCTACTCATAACTTTCAATTTTTTTCAGTTAAATTATTAGAGAGAAATTTGAGTGTTTCTTTTAATTAAAAAGTGATATATACACAGTTTTTATCTGAAATCAATACGTTATGCTTAAGTGTTTTTTTATTCTATTTTTTGCCATCACAGTGCTGAGTGCTTCTGCGCAGGTGACATGGTACAATGATTTGAGATCAGCTCAGGCTGTTGCATTATCCAAAAATCAATTAATTGTTATGGATTTTTGGGCGATATGGTGCGGTCCCTGTAAAGCAATGGACAGTCAAATGTGGAGTTTGCCTGAGATGGAGCGACTGTCAGAAAAATTTGTATCCTTGAAAATTGATGTAGATCAAGATAGAGCCACCGCCCAGCAATATCAGGCGAGGAGTATTCCAAAAGTGGTGATTGCCAATGCAGCAGGTGAGGTAATATATGAACAAGTAGGCTATGGTGGTCCTGAGCCTTATCTTTCTCTACTGCAGGCCATGCCGGAAAATGTGAGTACACTCAATGAAGCCTTGCTGCCGCTTTTGAATAAAAAGGCTGTGGGTGAAGATTATCTGCACTTAGGTCAGGAGTACCAAAAGCTAGCCAGACAAACCAGCAATGATCTTCTAAAATATGCTTTTCTGGATATGAGTGACCAGTCTCTGAAAAAAGTAGTCAGGAAAAGTGAAAATGAGTCCTTGGTGGAAGCAGCAAATTTGCACTCTATTCTGAATGAAGCTTACAGGAACAAGCCTGAAAGAGCAATGAAAAAGCTGACCAGACTGGAAGAAGAAAGCCAGCATGATGAAGTGCTTGAGCTAAAGCGGTTTATTACCGCTTATTGTTATAAATGTATTGGAAATGACGCAAAGCTAGCCGAAGAGAAAAAGCAAATCTCAAATCAGGCTTATCTGAAGCAGCTGGATGAAAATGAATAAGCTTCGCTGATCAGCTTACTTTTCTATATCCAGAAAGTCTTTCATCCTGCCTTCTGAGTCAAATACCTGGTAGCGCAATGTATTGTGGTGAATGCTTACGGTGGCATAATGGTGACCACGATAGGTTTTGGCACTAAACCAGGCTCTTGCCGGAGCAAAATCTTCCAGGTTACCGCCACCCCCTCCACACTGAACATAAATCACTCCTCCCTCTTCTTTGACCAGGTTATCTAACACTGGCAGGCTGCGCTGATAGGTATGCAGGTGACCAAAGAAAACCATATCTACCCCATATTTTTCGTATAGCGGTACAATAGGGCGTACAGCCGGATCTCCGTAATTTGATGTGCCTCCCCAGGAATTTCCGTAATCATCTTCATCTGCGGAGTAGGGTGCATGATGATGAGCCACAAATTTCCAACGAGCCTTTGAGTTTTTTAGCGCATCCTCCAGCCATATATACTGCTCTCCATCCGGCTTAAATTGGTCTTTGCTCTCATTGCTGTTGAGCATAAAAAATTCAGCATTGCCATAACGAAAAGAGTAGTAAGCTTCATTGCCAGGCAGCTTATGATATTTTTTATACCAGTAAAGATCTGCCTCTCCATTTCCAGGAACCGGGAAAGCCGGAACACGGCTGTGCAATTGTCGCGTACCAGCAAAGTATTCGTAGTTCCACTCAAACTTATGTGGTTCAAAACCACCATCGGTAAGGTCGCCCAGGTTCAGTACAAAATTAGGACGCTCATCCCATACCATTTTGGTAATACGGTCATTGATATGAGGTCGGGCTTCCGTATCTCCGATCAGCGCAAAGGCGTAGGCATCTTCATCCTGCACGGCTGTCTGAAAAGTAAGCACCCCCGACTCTATCTGATTGCCTGTCTCATCGGTAGAAATGATGTTATAGAAGTAAGGAGTAGCAGGTTCCAGATTTGCTAAAGTGATTTCCTGAATGGTTGTAAAGTCAGCATTTTCAATCTCTTCCTGCAAAGGAAGTTCTTGGCCGTACCGGATGATTGCATTAGCCGGGCGATCGGTTTCCCAGACCAGATTGATACTGTTTTGTGTGGCAAAGTGAAGGTAGGGACCGGTATTGAAATGAAACTTATCCTCATAAAACCAACCTTTCTCTACCATTGACTGCAGACTTGTAAGACGACTTTGTACCTGCTCTCCATTCAAAGCACAATCGTAAATGCGCATGCTCTTCAGCAGGTTGCCCATATCCATATAAGGTTCATTTTTCATATAGGCGGCAATTTCAATTTCGGGAGAGGGTAACCTATCCTGAAGGCGCATTTCTATGGTAGTACTGCTGACTTCTTCACCATTCAGATACAGGCTGATGCGATTGCCATCATAAGTAGCCAGTATGTGATGCCAGTAACGCTTCCAGGGTTTATCCGCTTTGGCATGTAAGATGGTACCCGCAGGTGAATCTTCTGTGACCAAAGTAAAAATGACGTCGTTATCATAGTAACCCAGTAACCAGTCTGGCTCGGTATTGATGTCTTTTCCTTTGACGGTAGCCAGCACACCCACCGGCTGGTTCACATGATCCTCTACCCACATTTCTATAGAGAATGGACCCTGAGGCAAGCTGTCTGTAGGTAAAAAATTACTGATACGCTCAGTAGGTTCTTCTCCATGAAAAATGAACGGATAAGCCTGCGTATCCACTTTTTTATAAGGAGTTGCTGGCGGAGGAATGAAAGGGCCAGGAACATTATATGCATTCCCTGGAAGCGTGTACTGTGGAGCAAAATACCATTCCCCAATAAGGTGCCGATCAGGAATCTGGCTGAGGACGGGAGGCGACAGAAGTAAAGCAGCAAAGCAGAGAAGTAATGTTTTCATAATTGCAGGCAGAAGTAAGGTTAAACTAACAGAGCCCTTTTTTAGTAAAGAAAGAAAAAAGCGTGAAATTTCAGGAATCTCACGCTTTTTGGTTGGCTAAGGAATAATCACAAAGCGTTGTATATGGTTGATAATCTTAGTAGGAAATCTGATAGCGCGTGGTAAATGGTCTGCCATCAGTATTAGAAGCTGTAAAATTGATTCTATCCGCACCCTCTATTTCTGACAAAGGTACGCTCAAAGTGGCTATACCATTGCTAAAGCTAAGGGTACCTAAGTCTACACTTACTCCATCTCCCAGGGCAGTGGCAGTTGCGCTTTCCAGATTGGGAGCGCTAATCTCTACGATGACATCCGTGGCTCCTTCAAAATTACCGTCAGCAGGTGTGAAAGCAAGCTTGGTAAAGGGTTCAAAAGCCTCAGTTTTGTCAAATTCATCATAGCAGCCGCTGAGCAAAAGTGTACTGCTGATGACTATAAGGGTGAAAATTCTAACTATATTTTTCATGCTAAATCTGATTTAAAATTATTGAACGTCCCACCATACTTTGGTAGTGATCACATCGGGACCCTGAGAAGAAATAGCTGCATCGTAGTTGTCTCCATTCAGCGATTGGGCTTCAATGGGATACATAAAGCGTGTAGGCACCTGATTGACCAGCGCATCCGGGCCGGGTTCAATCGCCGGATAGCCGGTTCTTCTCCATTCTGCCCAGGCTTCGTTGCCGTTAAAGAATAGGGCCAGCCATTTCTGTAGAGCGATCTTTTCCAGCTTTTCTACCTGAGTTCCGGTGTAAGTAACTTCAGGCTGTGTAAAGTAGCTGGCTTCAGGCATCACTGCTTCACTGAGTTCCGGTGAGATCAAGGCAGTTCTTTCTACAAAATAGTCAAACGAAGCTTCTATTCCATTTAGATAATACGTTTCTGCTTCTCCGCTTATATAGCCTTTCTCAGCAGCTTCGGCCAGAATGAATTGTAGTTCTGAGTAAGTCATGATCATCCCCTGACGAGCTATAGGAGAAGCCATATCATCACAGACTAAGCAGGAATACATCAGGCCAACTCGTGATACGAAATTTGAACCACCATTAAAAATTAGTGCACTTTCGTCGGCCAGCCCATTGGGTACCCCTACATAATCATCCAACTCACCTACCAGCCCGGCACCCGAGTTGGTAGTAGGCTGTGCATAAGCATAAAGACGATCATCGTTCAGGTCTTTCAGAATATTTTCCATAAACTGACTGAGACGATATTCGTCAAAAGAGCCAGAGCGAGTGGTATAAAGTGGCTGCTGATTAGGAGCAGAGCTCAGATAATTTAATACCGCATGGTCTTCGTTACTAGTAAAAACAGGAGCATTGGCATCATTCAAAATGGCTGACATGGCCGAAGAAGGATCTACCTGAGTAGATTGGCGCATCAAGACGCGAAGTCTTAGCGAATTAGCCAGTTTCTGCCAGCGGCTCAAATCACCATTAAATAAAATATCTCCGGTGATTGGGGTAGCATTGGTATTCAGAATAGTATTGGCTTTTTCCAGGTCTGACAATATTCCTGCGTAAACATCTTGTTGAGCATCAAAAACAGGAGTAAAGTTAGCATCTGACTTTCCCTGAATGGCCTGAGAATAAGGTATGTCGCCGTAAAGATCAGTAAGGATCTGGTACATCCAGGATTTCATGATCAGCGATACAGCTACATAACTGTTTTCTGTTTCCTCATTGTCAATGATGTTGTTGACATCACGGAGTACATCGTAAAAATCAAACCAGGGAGAGCCTTCCGGCGTCCAGTCGTAACGATCACGACCGGTAAACTGAATTTTGGCTACATGCTGGGCTACCACATTACCTGTTCCCCAGGCTTGCCCATCCATTTCACCTACCGATCTGATGATCACGTTGGTGAGGAGAAGGTCTGAAGTTACTTCTTCGGGTTGGTTGGGATTAGTATTGATTTCTTCAAAGTCATCATCGCAGGCACTGGTGACAAAAAGCGCTAGCATGATGGCCAATATGCTTTTAGTATTAATGTATTTCATTGCTATAATATTTTTCGTTGGACAGACTTCGCTTACAGTTTGAAATTCAGGTTGAAACCTATACTACGAGGTGTAGGGTAAGCCATATTTTCCACACCGGGAACCAGCGTTCCGCCGGATAGCGACATGTTTTCCGGGTCAATGTGAGGATTTTGGGTCCACAGTGCCACATTACGTCCTACTACCGATAAGCTCACATCACGGAAAGGCAACGAGCCAAACATATCGTTAGGGAAAGTGTAGCCGAAGCGTACTTCTCTCAGCTTGGTGTAAGAAGCATCCCATGAACCGGCTTCAATATTGCTTTCTCTGCGGAAATACTGGTAGTTCCAGTCACGGGCAGGTACTACTACATCATTGGGGCGGACAGCAGTGATGTTACCCGCTTCATCGTAAGCCGTAGCGATTACTCCTTCGCCCACCATTCCATTTTCTCTACCTACCACAGTACCTTCCAGTTGACCGGCATTTCTACCGATCCAGGTAGTTTGCGACACGACGATTCCACCCTGGCGAATGTCTAAAAGCACACCCAGGTTAAAGCCTTTGAAGCTGATAGTGTTATTGAGTCCCATCATCCAGTCAGGATTGTAATTGCCTACTTTTTCCAGATCAGAGGTACGTAGCGGGAAGCCGGATTCGTTGTACACAATTTCGCCATTGTAGCGCTGGAAAACAGAGCCGTAGATATCGCCCATACGCTCACCAGGAACGGCAAGGATTTCTGCCCCCCGATTACCTGCAATACGGTAAGAAGGAATATCATCAGCCAACTCTACCACTTCGGAGCGGTTTCTTGACCAGTTTACCGAAACATCCCAACGCAGGCTGTTATTCAGTTCAATAGGTGTACCTGTCAACATCAGTTCAACCCCTCTATTTTTGATTTCACCGGCATTGATGACCTTGCTGCTGTAACCGGAAGTACGGTCTACATCAATTTGAAGAATCTGGTTACGGCTGCTCATATTGTAGTAGGTGAAGTCCAGTCCTATTCTACCACCAAAAAAGCGCATATCAGTTCCTACTTCAAATGAGGTTACAATCTCAGGCTTCAGTTCAGGGTTTCTGATAACCGATGATTCAGTTACCCTTTGGGTAGTTTCCCAGGGAGCCAGGTAATTATAAACATTGGTAAGGCGATAAGGATCTGTATCGTTACCTACCTGCGCCCAACCGGCTCTCAGCTTGGCAAAAGAAATAGCTGAAGGCAGTTCTACCATATCACTGATCACCGCACTGGCCGATACAGAAGGGTAGAAGTAAGAATTATTGTCAGTGGGTAAAGTACTGGACCAGTCGTTACGAGCGGTTAAGTCCAGGAAAAGTACATTCTGATAGCCAAAACGAGCCAATCCATATAAGCTGTTGATTCGTTTGGAATTGACAAACTCTTCTGCCTGTAAAGCTACTCTTGAGTTACCAAAGTTATAGATGCCGGGAATGGAAAGCTGAGGGGCAACCAACTCATTATACTCATAGGTCTGATCCATACGGTTACCTCCAAAAGAGACATTGACATCCCAAACATCATCAAAGTTTTTGTTGTAGGTCAGCAGGAAGTCCGTGTTTCTTTCTTCAAAGAAAATATTGTCTTCCCGGTACATACCGAAAGGAAAACGCTGGGTGCTGAAAGCTCTTTTTCTGTCACGTAGTTCGCGGTAAAAATCTGTACCCGAGCGTACCATCAGGCTTAGCTCATCGGTAAACTTATAGGTTAAAGAGACATTACCCAGCAGTCTGTCCTTTGCCTGCCCATTAGTATTTTCATACATGGTAAAGTAAGGATTGTCGTGGTAATTGTAGTTGTAGTTGAATTGCTGTCTGCCTTCCAGGCCGGGCTGCCAATAGTCGCGCAGATTATTGGTATTGATTTGTCTGCCATACCATACCCACAGATACATGAGGCTTTCCGTACCGTAGCTGATAGAAGGGCGGTTGTCACTTCTCGTTCTGATATAGTTTACCATAGCATCAGCTTTCAGCTTATCTGTTAGGTTATAGCCTCCGCTGAAGATCATGGTATTTCTTCTCAGGTCTGTGTTGGGCAACATACCGGTCTGGTCAAGATTGGTATAAGACAATCTGAAGTTACCGTCCTTATTCCCACCGGAAACGGCAACATTATTGGTGAGCGTTACTCCGGTTTCAAAAAAGTCATTGATGTTGTCGGGATTAGCTGTCCAGGAAGTAGGGGTGATGGTGCTTCCTTCAGGAGCAACGTCTATGTCACCACCTCGGAAACCAGCTACATCGCGGGGAGAATCAAACTGTGGGATAAGCTGACCTTCCAGACGTGGCCCCCAGCTTTCGTCTACGCCATCGGCTATACCGGATCCGGAACCGTCTACAAAAGCAAATTGTCCACGGTTACCTTGTCCGTATTGGTCCTGCCATTTGGGAAGGCGAAGCGGGTTTTCAAAAGAAGTTGTTGAGTTAATACTTACTCCTATTCCCTTCGCTCCTTTGCCAGATTTGGTGGTAATAATGATTACCCCATTAGCTGCCCTTGAGCCATAAAGTGCCGCAGCGTTAGGACCTTTCAACACACTTATGCTTTCAACATCGTCCGGATTAACTTCACCAGCGCCATTGCCATAGTCCGCTTCCAGGTTCCCTGAGCCGGAAGAGCCGATCATGTTATTGTTGATAGGCACACCGTCCACAATAAACAGAGGCTGATTTTTATTGATATCCAGTGAAGATTCGCCACGGATGGTGATACGGGAAGAACCTCCGATGGTCGTAGAAGATCCGGTGACGTTAACGCCAGCCACTTTACCAGCCAGCGAATTGACCAGGTTGGTTTCTCTGGCCTGAGTAATAGACTCACCCTGAATTTCCTGTACTGAGTAGCCCAGCGCTTTGGTTTCCCGCTCTACTCCAAGAGCAGTCACTACTACTTCGCCCAGTTCGCGGGCGTCCAGGGCGAGACTTACATCTACAGAAGAACGACCGTTGATGGCAACTTCCTGCGTTTCGTAACCTACGAAAGAGAACACCAAAGTTTCAGCATTTTCTGAGACATTCAGGCGGTAGTTTCCTTCAATGTCCGTAATGGTTCCCTGAGTAGTGCCCTTCACCAGTACGTTTACTCCGGGAATAGGTCCATTATCAGGGTCGGTCACCTTTCCACTTATGCTCATTTCCTGAGCATATGCAGAAAAGCTTAGTAGCAGAGATAACAATAGCAAGCCTGAACTAAAACCTGCTTTGTACCTCACACTAACTAGCGTTTGTAAAAGGTTCATCATGAGATTCAGATAGTTTAGTTAAATTTTAAAAGTATATGAACTACAAAAAGCTAAGTGGTAAGAGAGGATGCTAACACAGCTTTTAAGGCTGTACAAGCCATCCCAATTGTTATAGAATAGGTTTGTTTGGGCACTGCCTCCTTTCTGTCAGTTTGTAATTGGATTCAGTGCAAAAGTAGAAAAATAGGATTGAGCTAAATTCAACAGTACTTTAAGTAATTGTTAAAATTAGGCTATTAAACACAACATCAGTTTAATATATGTAAACTTTTAAGAATATGAAATAGATGGGCGAGATGTTTGCAGTTATAATAATCGCTTTTTTTATGCCTATATTAAAGTATTATGCGTGATGGCTGTTTTATGTTTTTGTTAACAAAATATTAAGCACAGCTTTTGTGAGAAAGTGTGGCAAGTAAACTGTGAAATGTAAATGGAGGATTTGTTTAGTTTTAACCCAAAAAATGAAATGAATGACCAGATCATTGCCGGCATCGGCAAGAAAGTAAGAAGCATACGGCAGCAACAAAACCTGAAACTACATGAAGTTGCAAAAGAAGCCAACATCAGTAAAAGTCTTTTATCCAAAATAGAAAACGGAAGATCAGTGCCATCGCTGCCAGTGCTGGTTTCCATCATCCAGGTACTCAATATGGAATTCAGTGCTTTCTTTGAAGGTATTGAAGCTAACGGTCACGCTCCTTACATCCATAAGAAAAAGGAGGACTATGTTTTTACTGAAAAGGAAAGTGCCATCGGGTTTATCTACCGACATATTCTGAGTAAACATGCTTCTAGTGTAATCGTGGAAGCAGTAATTCTGGATTTGCAGCCGGGTTCCAAAAGAGACTTTGTCACTACTGATGGTTTTGAGTTCAAATATGTATTAAGCGGTGTGGTGGAATACCATATTGGTGAACATGTGGTAGAAATGGAAGCCGGAGATTCACTTTTCTTTGATGGGCGTACTCCTCATGTACCCGTAAATAAGTCAGATAAAAACTGTTCTATGCTGGTCGTTTATCTGCTTACACCCCCAGATGTGCAGGCAAACAGTTAGGCTAAAGCTTTTTAGTTGGATAAAAGTATCATGAGGCTAATTGCTCTATACCCATTTCTTTGCCTAACTTTGCCTGTATATTTTGTAAAGTAAACCAAGCAATTATGAAAAAGTCAGAAATCAACCTGACCATACATCTGGATGATGAAAATGTGCCGGAGAAGATCTTTTGGGATGCTACTGACAAAGATGATGGAGCGGATTCCGCTGCCAATGCCATAAGCCTATCTATCTGGGATCATCTGCAAAAAAACACCCTCAGAATTGACTTATGGACGAAGCAAATGCCGGTAGATGAGATGAAGCGTTTTTCTATTGACACCATCGGCGGTATTGCCCAGACCATTCTCTCCGCTACGGGTGATACCTATATGTCTGATGAAATCAACGAACTCTGCGACAAACTGGTAAAACATGTGGAAGAGGAGCAAAAGAATGCCAGCCAAAATCCTGACAATTAAGTTTAGCATTATTGGCTTGTTATAATTGTAACTACTACACTATAATTTATGCCGGAAGAAGACTATTTACAGTTGTCCATTGACAAAGCTCATGAGGGAAAAACTCCCTTTGGGGCTGTCATCGTACAGGAGGATAAGGTGCTGGCAGCAGTGTTTAATACTGTGAGTCAAACTAAAGATCCTACGGCTCATGCCGAGGTAAATGCCATCCGGGAAGCATGTCAGAAGTCTGCCAGTACAAAGCTAAAAGATGCGATACTGTATACTACCTGTGAGCCCTGTCCTATGTGTACGGCTGCAGCTTTGTATACGGGAATAAAGGAAGTAGTCTATGGTGCTTCCATACCACTAATCAGTCAATATCTGCCACAAATCATGCTGCGATCTTCTGAACTGATCAAACATTCAGAGCAGAAAGTGAAGATAAGAGAGGTAGAAAATGTAGCGCCTTATGAAAAACTTTTGCAGCAATATGCCTAGAAATGTTGCAACAAAGTCATCTCTATGACATCTGGCTTAATCTTTGTCTGAATTTTAGAGAATCTTTTGTATTATTAGTGCGTTTGCTAGTAAAGAAAATAACACACTTATGAATAAATTAATGCTTAGCGTACTTTCTTTAGGATTACTATTCTTGGTTTCTTCTTTTACTGAGCCGCCTAAGAAAGACAAACCAACTAAAGAAATTAACTGGGTCACCATAGAGGAAGCACAGGAGCTTTCTAAAGAAAATCCTAAAAAGGTCATCATGGACGTATACACCGACTGGTGTGGATGGTGCAAGAAAATGGATAAAACCACTTTTGCCGATGAAAAGGTGGTGGATTATGTGAACGAAAATTTCTATGCGGTTAAGTTTGACGCAGAAGCCAATAAAACATTTGAATTCAAAGGTCAGGAGTTTACCAATCCTCAGTTTACCAAAGCCCTGAGAGTGAGTGGTTATCCTACCGTAGTATTCTTTGCCGAAGATTTTTCAAAATTTCAGCCGGTGAGCGGTTATCGTCAGGCCGATGAGTTTCTGAAAATGTTGGAATCATTTAATCAGGCAGAGCCAGCCGGTAAATAAACGCTGCTATAAAATTTTTGATTGTCAGTTATCCGTTACCTTTGCAAAAGAGAACAGATAACTGACTTTTTTTATGCAGTATAGCGTAGAAGATACCATTGTAGCCCTTTCCACTCCTGAAGGCATAGGAGCCATAGCTGTCATCCGTCTTTCCGGTAAAGATGCTATTCAGATTACCAATCAGGTTTTTAAAGGCAAAGATCTGGAAGCTCAGCCTTCTCACACCCTTCACTTTGGTACTATACGAGATGGAAAAGAAATTCTGGACGAGGTAGTCATTTCCCTTTTCAAAGCGCCTCATTCTTTCACCAAAGAAAATGTGGTAGAAATTTCCTGTCATGGTTCTCCTTTCATTGTTCGCAAGATCATTCAGTTGTTGCTGAAGCAGGGTGCTCGCCTGGCTCAGGCCGGTGAATTTACCAAGCGTGCTTTTATGAACGGGCAGTTTGATCTTGCCCAGGCCGAAGCGGTAGCCGACCTGATCTCCTCTGATTCAGAAGCCTCTCACAAAGCGGCTATCAATCAGATGCGAGGTGGTTTTTCTGAAGAAATCAAAGAACTCAGGGCGCAGTTAGTCCATTTTGCTTCTATGATTGAACTGGAACTGGATTTTGTGGAGGAAGATGTAGAGTTTGCCGACCGTGAACAGTTGGAAAGCCTCATTAACGAAATTTTAAAGGTCATTAATCTGCTGATTGACAGCTTTGACCTAGGCAATGTGATCAAAAATGGCGTACCTACAGTGATTGCCGGTAAGCCCAATGCCGGTAAGTCTACTTTGCTCAATGCTCTACTGAATGAAGAAAAAGCTATCGTTTCCGAAATACCCGGCACTACCCGCGACTTTATTGAAGATGAGATCAATATCGGAGGCATCAGTTTTCGTTTTATTGACACAGCAGGTTTGCGCGAGACCACCGATAAGGTGGAGGCTATTGGGGTGAAGCGTACTTATGAAAAGATGCAGAAAGCTTCGCTCATCATTTATCTTTTTGATCTTGAACACGATAATATTCAGGATGTACACCGGGCCATTAATCAGTTGGAGAACCAGGGTATTCCTTTCATCAAAGTAGGCAACAAGATTGACAAAGCGCAGCCGGACCTACTGGAAGCTGTGAGAAAAATTGATGATGTTGTATTTATTTCCGCTGAGAAAAAAGAGAATCTGGAAGGGCTTAAGCAGAAGATTACTGATTTTGTAGACCTGGATAAGCTCAAAACCAGCGGCACAATTGTCACCAATGTGCGCCACTATCAGAGTCTGCTGCAAACCCGTGAGTCGCTACAAGATGTGCTTAATGGCTTAGCCAATCAAATCACCCATGACTTTCTGGCCCAGGACATCCGCCATGCTTTGCAACATCTTGGCGAAATCACCGGAGAAATTACCACCGATGATCTGCTGGGGAATATTTTCAGTAAGTTCTGTATCGGAAAGTAATTAGTTTTTAAATAGTTTCCTTTATGTTCTTTTTGTCTCTTTAAAGCTAAATTAAGGGGTTTTTATTTCGTTTTCATTCCTTTGTTAATGTTATTTTTGTTACTACATTGGTATCAGTAACAGAAAACAACAAATAAAGTAACAAATGAGAGGGCGTAAAGTCAAAGAGCCAGTTCGGCTACGAGAAAGAACTATGAAGGATGGAAACATCTCTTTATACCTGGACATTTACCACGATGGTAAGCGTAGCTATGAATTCTTAAAGCTGTATGTCCTGAGCAAGCCAAAAACAGCTATTGAGAAGCAACAGAATAAAGAGGTCTTGCAGTTGGCCAACTCAATCAAGAGCCAGAAAATATTGGAGCTTCAAAATAATAAATTTGGTTTCATCAATAGGGGCAAGGGTAAAACTGAAGTGTTGCCATACTTTTTGAAACTGACAGAGGAAAGAAAGGAAAGCAATTATCAGAATTGGCTTAGCACTTATAAGCACTTGAAAAACTATGCCAGTGATAACCTTACTTTTAATGATGTTACTTCAGAATGGGTAAAAGGATTTAGAGATTACTTATTGAATTCTCCAATAGGTAGAGGGGGTGCCAAACTATCAAAGAATTCTGCTTATGCATATTATGGTAAGTTCAAGGCATTTCTCAATCAGTCTCAATTAGATGGGTTAATACAAGAGAACCCAGCTGATAAAGTAGAGTCTATAAAGCAGCCTGAGACTAAAAGAGAATTTCTTACTTTGGATGAGCTTCAAAAGTTGGTGCATACTGAGTGTAAAGTACCTGAGCTTAAAAAGGCTTTTCTTTTCTCTGCGTTGACCGGCCTAAGATGGTCTGATATTGAGAAGCTGACTTGGTCCGAGATCCGGAAAGACAGAGAGAAGCATTATATAGTATTTGAGCAAAAGAAAACAGCAGCACAAGAAGTATTACCCATCACTCAGCAGGCCAGGGATATATTAGGGGCTGCCGGTGAAAATGATAGCAAAGTGTTTGAACACCTGAAATATTCAGCTTGGCACAATCTGAGGCTAAAAGAATGGTTTATGAGGGCCGGTATCCTAAAGGAAATTACTTTTCATTCAGCTAGGCATAGCTTTGCTACTTTGATGCTTAGCCAGGGGGTAGATATTTATACAGTATCAAAGCTTTTAGGGCACCGGGAGTTAAAGACTACTCAGATTTACGCTAAGGTAATGGATAAGCAAAAAGAGGAAGCGGTAAACAAGATGCCTAATTTGAATTTTGGTGAGGATGAAGTTTAGAGAAGCTGTATCCAAACTTAGCCAGATGGAAAGGATATTGATTAAATCATTAGGCCAAAAGCCATCAAGAAGGTTAACTAGGATTTGTATGCAATTAGGAATAGAGGCTATGACTATTGAAGAAGTGTCAGTTCCTGCTCAAATGCATGAGTTATATGATTTAACAGACTTTTTAATCAGAGAAAAGAATGTTGTAAAGATAACATTGCATGCTGATGATAATGAATCAGTCACTTTAACCAATGGTTTTGCAATTGAAGATATTATGAATATGCTCAGAAAAGAGATTGAAATAGTAGGGGAAGAGGCAATTAATCATGCAGCTAACATTTATCCTCAATATGATACAAAAAGACTTCCAGTAGTAAAGATAACGTCAAGGTACCGAAAGAAGCAGGCAAAAATTCTTTTTGAACTGATTCAGAAGGAATACCAAATTCAGGTTGCTACCCAGATATATTTTGTAATTGCAAAAATATTTTTCGCTCAAGGGATCTATTACATAGATACTTATGAAAAAAAAGCCCTAAATCCTTTCTTAAATCTTTCTTCAAAAGAAAAAAGAGACTTGATAAAAAGGGTTGGTCTTGATGTAAAATCTTGATAATCATTGGGGATAGGATTGTATTTTTTAATAGCAAAACATTCCCCATTTAGAAGTTTTTGAATAGTTCGGAGCCTTCTATATTTGATTATTACGACATTAAAAATACAATCATAAATGATATGGGTTCTGATAAGAATGTACTTGATACTCTGAACGACATTAAGTCGGAGCTTCAAAAGCTGAGGTCACAACAGAAAGATATACTATCAGCTGAAGAGGGGGCCAATTATTTAGGGGTTAAGCTTAGCCACTTTTACAAAATGACCATGGATAAAAAGTTTCCACACTTTAAGCCTGGGGGTAAGCTGATTTATGTAAAGAAAGAAGATTTACACAAGTACATGCTTCAGAACGAGATAAAATCACAAGCTCAAATAGAATCTGAGGCAGCTACTTATAATACTCGATTCGTATAAAAAAAACCGGTCCATGAGGGGCCGGTATTTCAGAGGGATAATAATTTCAATAACGATGCAAAATAACGAAAAAGAACTTTTCAAAAAAGTTTTACAAGAAGATCGTGCGCTTAATAGTGCTTGGAATGAGTTTTGGGGCTTTCCTGAAAATTATGAGTTGCAAACAGCACTTAAAGCTCAACACAGTTTGCAACAAAATGGACTTTACATTAAGAGTAAGCTTGAGAAAAACACTAAGGTAGGCAAAAATTACATAGCCCTTGGTGCAAAGGAAATCCATGCTCAGGATGTTGCCGAAAAAGCTGCTTTTGATGCTATATCAAGCCTAGTAAAGGAGGTTGTAAGGCAGCGCAACATAATAAATTCTTTATCTTCAAAAAGCCCTAACTAAGAATGAGTTTATTTGATGAAACTCCCGGAGGATTTGAGCAAGAAGAAGGGTTAAATGAAGTTGTAAGCTTTTCAGGGGAAGAGCTAGCTAATAGAGATGTTGACTGCATACCAACACTTTTTGACCCAATATTCCCGAAAGTAGGACTAGTAACAGTAGCCGGGCTGTCTGATGCTGGTAAAAGCGCTTTCCTTAGGCAGCTACTTATTTATCTCGTTGCTGATTTTGATTATTTCATAGGCTTTGAAGTTAAAGCAGAACACAAGAAAGGGATTTATTTTTCAACTGAAGATGGGGAAGAAAGTATGTCATATTTGCTCAAAAAGCAATTACGTGGAATAAGCAAAGAGGCTTCTATCCTTAAAAATATTGAGTTTGTATTTGATTACGGCCTCTCACTACTAGATACATTGGAAGATAAGCTTCAGGCTAATAATTATGATGCAGTTGTGATAGACGCTTTTGGCGATGTATTTACTGGTCAGATGAATCAAAATAATGTAGTTAGAAGCTTTTTAACCAAATTTGACAGGTTGGCTAAAAAGTATAAATGCCTAATAATTTTTTTACATCATTGTGGAAAGAACTCAGAATACAAAGAACCTAGCAAGAATAGTGTAATTGGCTCCCAAGGTTATGAGGCTAAAATGCGCTTAGTGATTGAATTAAGAGAAGATTGGAATGATCCAGACCTAAGGCATTTATGCATAGTAAAGGGTAACTACTTGCCTAAGGAGTACAAGTCAGAATCCTATGTGCTCAGATTTGATGAGTATATGCTTTTTCATAATACAGGTAGAAGAGTGCCTTTTGAAGATCTTGCTAAACCAACTGAGAGTGACGCTGAAAAAGAAGAGCTAAAGGAAAGGGCAATTGAGCTACGCCAGCAAAACAAGTCCGTTCGTGAGATAGCAAAAGAACTGGGAAAGGGTAAGTCAACCATTGATAGGTGGACAAAGGGAGTTGTCCCGTCCCACGAATCCACTAAGGAAAACAGTGGGACGGGACAGGTAAAGATGAATGGACATTCGTATCAAAAGGCACCGTTTTAGGGTGTCCCATTGTCCCATGTCCCTTAGTAAATCAGTGGGACGGGACAGCATGAATCAACTAAGGATTAGATTCTAATCAATAATAATTTCTTTAACAATTTAACTTTTCAAATCATGGCAAACGAAAAAGAAAATCAAGATGAAGCGTTTAGAAACGCAAAATTTAATGTTGAGAATTTAGAGGGGTATTGCTACGTATCCAGAGAGGAACTTGAAGGTGGTGGTTTAGATTCATTTGAAAACCTCGATGAGTCAGTGCCCAAATTAAGCCAGGAAGAACACGAAGTTCTTTTTGGAACCAAGCTGCTTACCAAGTTTCAAGAGCACAAAATTGCTGAGAGAGTGAAGCAAGGTTTAAGACTCAAATTCGCATACGATAAGTACTTGAGTGAAGCAGATAAATTCATTTCAAGTCATCCAGAGGTTAAAAATTCTGAATCTCTCAGTGTGGTAAATCGGGAGCTTAGGGAATTCATAGATGACCTTGCTGCGCTTGCACTTTCCAAATCAGATCAAATCTAAAATCAATCTTTTATTCACAATTAAATTTTCACATCATGAAAAATGCAAAAGAAAACACACAGCCAGTAATTTTGGAAGCTGCTTTCCACAATGACACTTTTGACATTCAAGAGAAGTGCCAACTATTAACCACAATTTTGGATGATATTTCTTCGATTAATACACCCACATTAAGGGAGGACTTAAGGAATATGTTTAAGGAAGCTCTACGCTCGCCACTCTTTGAAGAAATAGAAGATGCAAAGAGATACATTGAGATCATTCAGCATTTAGAATATGTCATTGATGACATAAACAAAGCTGTTCAAAACGCAAAAGAAAAAGCTGTAGCTTAATGAACATCAATGATTAAAGGGGATTCGTCCCCTTTTTAATTCGATAAGCCAGGGGCGGGTTCATTAGTTGAGGCCTTACGATCTAT
This sequence comes from Catalinimonas locisalis, assembly GCF_038039535.1. Taxonomy (NCBI): domain Bacteria; kingdom Pseudomonadati; phylum Bacteroidota; class Cytophagia; order Cytophagales; family Catalimonadaceae; genus Catalinimonas; species Catalinimonas locisalis. The sequence goes on from NZ_JBBPHP010000007.1 coordinate 81,009, forward strand.
CAATCGGAGTGGACTTTTCTTATTCTCCGAACGAGTCCCCACGACCCCCCTGTCAGGGTGGGGGTATCAAAAACCGGCTTTAAGCCACAAATAAGAGTAATTATGAGTACCAAGGACATTGAAAACGTGCCAGAATACCCCAAAAACGTGCAGAATTTGACCACTTTTGAGGGGTTTTATGACCTATTTAGCACCTATTTGGCCACTGCTAAAACCAATAAAGAGGCTTTTGACAGAGCTAATGGTCAGTATGCTAGACTATTCGGACACTGCAAGTACAGTGATTACGATAGTTTTAGGCGGATGATCCGCAAACATCTTAGTAAATAAAGGGGATTTAGTCCTGCTAATATCTATTTTCTTAATAATATCTTTAATACCATGATAAATGCACCAAGACTTTACACGCACAATCTTGTAACTGATTTATTCGGCCATAGCAAATGCTATGTAACCGCCCATGTTTTGCGTGACTTGGGCTTATACCCTAAACGTAGAGAGCTAACATACAGAGAGGCGGCTATTTACCTTTACTGCCTTGCTGCCAGTCCTGGAACAGATGTGGAGGCCAGTGTACAGCGTGCAGCCGAAGAGGTCACACACATTAAGCTACCCAACGGACAAAGCTTTATTGATATGTTTACTATGATTCTAAAAAATGAGTCTTTTCATAGTCTGCGTATCATCATGTTTTCTCAAACTGGAGGAATGGCATATATAGAGGCTAGTGATGGAATAGACGCGGTTTATTTAGATGAGAGAAAGCCTGGAGCCTTTTTAGCTAATGCAAATTTCTACACGGGGTTACCAAAGAATTACTTAAAGTTCTACGCTGCAATTATCAAAGAACGGAATTTAACATATGAACAATTAAATTGATATGAAAGCGAAAGACATTAAGGCATTAAAGGAGCAGCGGGCCTCTCTGGTTGAAATGATGAGGGCAATTACCGATAAGGCTTTAGAGGAAAAAAGAAATATGACTGCTGAAGATGAAAAGCGGTGGAACGAATTGGATGCACAGGTTAAGTCAATTAATGGTATTATAGAAAATGCTCAGGATGATTTGTTAGAGCGCGCTGAAGCTTCTAATACTGAGCTAAGAACCGATAACGGCTCATATGTATTCAATCAGCGTAATGCTAACGGTGAAACCAGAAGTATTAATGTAATTTCTTCACGGTCCCGGGCAAGTAAAGCGGATGATGGAATGAGCTTTGGTAAATATGCCAGAATAGCAAAGTTTGGACCTCAGAGTGATGCTGAGGAAAGAGCCTTGAACTCAGGTGATGAAAACGGTACTTCTGATACCATTGAGGCGGTACTATCTGCCAATATGATTGATAGACTACGTGCCCAGATGGTAATGAACCGGGCCGGTATGAATACGGTAATGCTGGATAGCAATAACCTGAAAATGGCTAAGCTTGCCAGTGGGGTTACTTTCTCATGGAGAAATGAGTCTGAGCTAATCAGTGCCAGTGAGCCTTCATTTACTTCTGTAGATTGGAGTGTAAAGAATTTGGCAGCATTGGTAAGAGTATCCAATGAAACTTTAGCAGATAGTGTAAATATTGAGCAGGCGCTTGATATGGAGCTTACCAAGGGAGCGGCTAACTTCATTGATGCTGCAATCCTTACCGGAGCAGATGCTAAAGGCTTTACCGGCATAGTGGGTATGTCAGGGATCCAGACCATTGACCAGGGCACCAATGGTAGTGCTATTGCTGATTACAGTGAAATACTGGACGCTTACCAAAAGCTATTTGATGTAGATCTAAACGAGCCTACAGCCTCAATCATGTCTCCCAGAGAATGGAGGGCTTATGCAGGCTTGACAGCTGGTGATGGGCAGCCATTAATGAAGCCTCAGGCTATTCAGAATTTACCAATGTATCAGACTACTGCAATGCCGGTAGATTTGACAAAAGGGACCGCTGATAATGCTTCAAAAATGATTATTGGAGACTTTACTCAGCTATTCCTGGGCTTACGTCAGGATGTGACTATCAGAGTGCTTAATGAGCGCTTTGCAGACTATAATGAAACTGGTTTCCTGCTTACATTCCGAGCAGATGTACAGGCATACCATGAAAGCGCGTTTGTCGTGGTTGATGGGGTTATCCCTTCTTAAGATTAATGATGTGAATGTTTTCTTTTGCTCACCGGAAGGGTGCCATTAATCCGGTACCCTTTTTTTATAAATAATCAATATGGGGTTACTCCAAAATATAAAGAGTTTTTTTGATGTAGAGGTAAGGAGTTCAGAAGGTGTAAAACTCAATGACCCTAATCTATTTCAAGAACTAGGATTCACGGCAGTAAATAGCAAAGCAGGAATATCAGTTACACCTGATAAATCCATGCGATTAGCTACTGTCTATGCCTGCGTGAACCTGATAGCTGAGACTTTAGCCAGCTTGCCGGTGCACGTCTACAGGCGAACACAGACAGGTAAAGAATTAGCTTTTGATCATCCGGTTTATAGTCTTGTAAATACCGAGCCTAACGATCTGATGACGCCATTTACTTTTAAGCACAGCAGTATGGTTAATACGCTGCTTAGAGGTAATGGCTATGCACTTATACAGCGAGACCGTTCTTTTAGGCCGCGAAGCTTAAAGCTTCTGATACCTGGGGAATGTAGCTTGGTATACAATAAGGACCGGGATGATATTTATTACAATGTCAACGGCAAAAAGGTAATGCCTTATGATATAGTCCATTTCAAGGGGATGAGCCTCAACGGCTTGCAGGGATTAAGCCCTATATCATACGCTAAAGAAACTATTGGCCTGGGGATGGCAGCCGAACAATTTGGGGCAAGCTTTTACGGCAATGGTGCCAATATGAGTGGGGTTTTAGAAACTGACCAAAGCCTAAAAAAAGAGCAGCGTGAAGCTCTTCGCGAGCAATTGAAAAATAGGCATACGGGCTTAGATAATGCTCATAGCATTATGCTTTTAGATGGAGGTTTGAAATACAGCCGTATGAGCATTGCACCGGAAGATGCCCAGTTCATTGAGACTAGAAAGCTTACAGCTGTAGATATTTGCTCACTATTCCGAGTTCCTCCTCATATGGTGGGGCACCTGGACCGGGCCACTTTCAATAACATTGAACACCAATCTATTGAGTTTGTAAAGTATTGCTTAAGATCCTGGATTGAGCGCTACGAGCAGGAGCTGGACCGCAAGCTATTCAGAGAAGATGAAAGAGGGCGCTACTTTGTGAAGTTTGATGTAAACAGCCTGATGAGGGGAGATATGAAGGCCAAAGGAGAGTATTACAGTTCTATGCTTTCCTGGGGAGTCTATACTCAGAATGAAGTAAGAGGCTATGAAGATCTGAACCCTAAGCCTGGACTAGATAAACATTACGTGCCGCTGAATATGGTAGACGCCAATAGTAAGCCGGATCCGGAAAGCGGTAATTAAAATACCCCCGGTGGGTTGCCGGGGTACGGGGTGTTCCCGGAAATTAAATTCCTGTAATAGCATACCGGTTCTTTTGGGCCGGTATGTTTACAAATCTTAGAAAATGGCTAATTATAACAGCAATATACAGTTTCAGCTACTTGCTAACGCTCAGCAGTTCAATAGTGAACTGAAGAGGGCGAGAGGTGAATTTGCTAGTTTTACCAGGGGAATAAATAAGGTGGCAGGCTTGGCAGCCGGTGGGTTTTTGGTGGGAGAGTTTGCCCAAGTGACAAAGGAAATCATTGGTACCAGAACAGAGTATTCTAAGCTTGAAAAAGTATTGGCCAATACCCTGGGGAGCGATAGTGCTGCGGCTGTAGAATTACAAAGGTTGTCTCAATTTGCCCGAGAAAACAATCAGGAAACGCTTAAGCTTACACAATCATATGTAAACCTTACCAATAGAGGCTTACAGCCTTCTCAGAAGGAATTGAAAAGCCTTTTAGATTTGGCCGGGGCCACAGGGAAAAGTTTTGATCAGGTAGCAGAGGCGGTACTTGATGCGGTAGTAGGAGAAAACGAGCGATTGAAAGAACTCGGAATCCGGGCCAAAGATGCCGGTGATACTGTTAAATTTTCATTCAGAGGCATTACCACTGAAGTAGAGAAGAACGAGCAGGCCATTAAAGATTACATTTTTAGCCTGGGAGAACTAAAAGGGGTGGCAGGGGCCGCCAAAGCAGCTTCAACCGGCATAGATGGATTTAATAATAGTGTATCAGAGCTCAGAAATGAAATAGGGAAGTTAGCAGGTAACGAAGGTTCTAAACTTCTTAGCTTCTTCACTGATGGCATTTATGCTGCCAGTGATTTTATAAAGCTTATCAGGCAGCTAGAATCTAAGCCAATCACTATTAATGCCGGTGGTGATCAGGTAGGTGGAAGCCTGCTAAATAATATTGATGATTTAGTAGAAAGGCTTAATCAAGTAAGAACAAACCTAAGCGGTCCGCTACTTCCATTTGAAGGAAGTAAGTTAAGAGAGCAAGAGGCTGAAATACTCAGGCTTATTGAAGAACAATCAAAAGAATACAGTAAGCAGGTTCAAATTGATATTGAGAGAGATAAGCTTAATGCAAAACAAATAGAGAGGCAGAAAGCAGAAGAGGTGGCAGCTAAGGAGCTAGAGAAGAGAAAACAGGCATTGCTTACCCTTGAAAAACAAAGGTTGTCTGTAATGGAGCAAATAGCCATACAGACCGACATACAATCTTCCAAGCTGCCAGACTATACACTAACACCAACCGAGGCTTTAGGTATAGGCAGGAATCCGTATTTCAGTGATGAATTCACTGAGCAGATGCGTGATTCAATAGCAGAGGCAGAGAAGTACAGAGAAGTAGTGGCAGATCTTCCAGATTCAATAAGAGAGGCAGGAAACGCTTTTACAGATGCAGCTGGGGGGCTGGATATATTCAGCACAACCTTAGCCAATAGCTTAGCCAATGGGGAAAAGGTTTTTGAGAGTTTTAAGCGTGCTGCAGTAGCGTCACTTTCAGAGATCACAGCAGCTTTAATAAAGCAGGCAATACTTAGTGCATTGGTCACTACTATTCTACCGGGATTCGGAGCGTTTAAGCTTGCCGGGGCGCTGGGGGCTATAGGCAGTAAAGGAGCATTTGGCAGCCTGTTTAAATTTTCTGTGCCACAGCTTGCCAATGGTGGTATAGTTTCAAAAGATGGTTTGTATAGGATGGGAGAAGGCAATAAAAAAGAGGCCGTAATACCGTTGGATAGAATCAATCAATATATGAAGCCTACAGCTGGCGGGGATTCATTTACAGTAACGCAGGAGTGGAACTGGGATAAAGTGTTGTTCCATATTAAAAGAATAGAAGATCGTAGAAAGAGATTGAGTTGATTAGGTTGGAGTAGATTGCTGATTAAGGCCCGGGGGAGTTTTACCTTGGGCTTTTTTCTTTTCCTTACACTGTAATAAAGTCCAGCAATTGAAGCGGCATTTTATCGCAGGAGTAGCGTACTTTACACTGCATAGTTTTACTTTGCTGTTACGTTAAACATAGTTAAGCCCGGTCTTACACTCCCGGGCTTTTCTCGTTTGATAATTTTATGAAATAAGAATTTTAGTTCGGGGAAAGGTTCGGTGGAAAGTTCGGGGAAAAGTGACGAAAGTGATAAAAGTGACCCTCTAAAAAACTTTATTTTTTTTGGGGAGATTACCGGTGAATTCACCACTTTGTATATTATTCCAATAATGCAAAAGCTTTTCGTTGCTCATTTGTTACTAAAAATTGTAAATATCAATTCAAGTATCTGACATACAGTAATTTATATTATATAATTACATTCTGTATCGGAAAGTAAGCACAATAACTATAAAATTACGCATCAGTTTCCCGCTGCTTGATTGGTTTTTTGTATGTGTAGCCTAAACAAGAAGGACCTTGAGCTATTATTATACTATGCGTAAAAAGATAATTGATCAAAAACCACATACTGAAAATTCTGCTGATAGTAAATGGCTGGACCTGAAGCGTCTGGCTCAAGTGGAAATTTCTTCTGAGGATACAGCTTATCCTATTGAAGGAGCCTTAGACGATGATAGTAAGTCAATGTGGAAGGCGTCTGAAGTAGGTAGGCAGACAATCCGCCTCATCTTTGATGAACCGCAAAGCATAAAGAGTATTGACCTTCTTTTTGAGGAAAAGCAAAAGGAACGAACTCAGGAGTTTGTATTACGCTGGTCTCCTGACAAGGAGTTATACCGGGAGATCGTAAGGCAACAGTACAATTTCAGTCCTGACTCCGCCACAGAAGAACATGAAAATTATAGCGTAAATCTGGAAGAGGTAAAAGTACTTGAGTTAAGTATTATTCCAGATGTAGTTAATGAACATGAATATGCTTCTCTTTCCAGATTCTTGGTCGCTTGATTCAGGATAGATAACCTTTAGCCGTTAAGAAGTACAGTAGTTAGACCTTCTATAAACAATTTGACTGATAAGTGTATTGTAGTAGAGTCTAATTTCTGTGTATGAACAAATTTTTTCAACGTGCGCTCCTTATATTTTTTTCAGGAGCATTACTCGTCACAGCCGGCTGGTGTACGCTTCAGATTTACAACCTATCTTCCCAAAGGGCAGAAATCAAGTTTGATTACAGCGAAGTCAACAGCATAAGTTATGGCTTGCTCTCCATCAATGTCTGGAGTGAGCATCTGACCAATATTGCGATGAACAGGATCAGTGATTTTGAACTCAGTCCTGCTCAGGAAGATACGCTGAAATATGCCATTGACCAGATGTTGTATGCAGTCGTCAGCAAAGCGGATAGTCTGGTAAATCAGAAACAGACGACTTTTAAAGGTAAGCTAACCAAATTTGCCGTCAATACTTTTGTGAACAAAGACAAGATAGAGGCTTTGGTGCCGACCTTTTCCCAAACTCTTACGGATGAAATACAGGAGCCTGAGAACAAAAGAGCACTCAAGTACCTGGTGAGAACAAAAGTGCAGGAGTACACAGATAGTACCTATGCCGAAGCTAATGATTCTTTGTTGGTCAATACCATTTTAGAGAAACATGAAGTGGAAAATTTAGAAGCGTTTAACCGCAAGAGCGAAGCTACTCTTCTACAGTTGAAGGAAGAAACCTACTTTTTCACCTATATTGTGATAGGGATCATTCTTCTTTACTTACTCATGTGGTGGATACTGAGGCATCAGAAAGCTGTACATAAGCCTTTTTTCATCATATCAGTATTGCTTGCACTAGTAGTACTGGGCGCCGGACTGACAACCCCCATGATTGAAATTGATGCCCGCTTCAAAGAGGTGAGTTTTTTTCTGATAGGGGAAGAAATCTCTTTCAATGATCAGATTCTTTTCTTTCAAAGCAAAAGTATCGTAGATGTGGTACTTATTCTTCTGGAAACCGGAAAATATGATTCCATTCTGGTAGGCCTGCTGATTCTTGTTTTTAGTATTGTTTTTCCCATCACAAAGCTACTCGCCACTCAGATCTACCTGACAGGTAAAGAGAAGTGGAAGCACAACAAAATTGTCCATTTCTTTGCTTTCAAATCCGGAAAATGGAGCATGGCTGATGTTTATGTCATTGCTATTTTTATGGCTTATGTCGGATTTCAGGGTATACTTGAAGATCAGTTGGAGATTCTGAACGTGGAATCCGATGCGCTGGTCAGCATCTCTACTAATAAAACCTCGCTTCAGCCCGGCTTCATTCTTTTTATTGCGTTTGTGCTGTTTAGTCTGCTGCTCTCAGTCATACTGCAAAGGATTACAGTGCTGCAAAAAAATAAAATACCGATTGAGAGAAATCAATAAAGCGGTAACCTTGCAGTCTTATTTTTTCTCTTCTATCATAAGCAGTACTCTTATTTTTTTGTCATAAAGTTGGTGCCGCAATATATTTTTTATAAACCTTATCTCAAGTTGGTGGTTCACCTTTTATTTAACCAAAGGAGTGTTTGTTATACAAGCTCAAAGGTAGGATTGGTGTAGTAGTTGAATGGCCAGGCTGATTTTTTGGATACAGCTATCCGCTTAGCGATTTTTTTATCACTCAACAACTGCTTTATGGGCTGTAATGCACTCTTCATTAACCACCCAGGCTATGGAAAACACTTCAGTATCTTATGCACCCAAAAAGCCCCTGCAAAAAGAAAAAATCACATTAATCATCAATAGTTCGGAACGGGAACTTATGGTAGAACCCTGGACTACACTTCTGGATCTGCTGCGCCAACATTTGCAACTCACCGGCACCAAAAAAGGCTGTGATCATGGTCAGTGCGGTGCCTGTACAATCCTACTGGATGGTAAGCGCATTAACTCCTGCCTCTCGCTGGCAGTAATGCATGATGGTGCGGAAATTACTACCATTGAAGGGCTGGCCAATGGCGATGAACTGCATCCCGTACAGCAGGCCTTTATAGAGCAGGATGCTTTTCAGTGTGGTTACTGTACTCCCGGACAGATTTGCTCTGCTGTAGGACTCCTCAACGAAGGGAAGGCCAAGACAGACGATGATATACGTGACCTGATGAGTGGCAATATCTGCCGTTGTGGTGCCTATTCCAATATTTTTAAAGTAGTGAAGGAAGCTGTAGAAAAAAATCAGACGTCATGAGAAAATTTTCATACCATAGAGCCCACGAAGTTTCCGAAGCGCTAGGAGAAGTGGCAGAACAGCAGGAAGCAAAGTTCATTGCCGGAGGTACCAATCTGCTGGACCTCATGAAATTAGATGTCATGCATCCCCAACATCTGGTAGACATCACCCTCCTGGCACTGAATACCATAGATAAAACCGAAGAAGGAGGGTTGCGCCTCGGTGCACTCGTTAGCAATGCCGATACGGCTTATCATCCTGAGGTAGAAAAGCGCTATCCATTGCTCTCCCATGCCATACTTGCCGGTGCTTCGCCACAGTTGCGCAACAAAGCGACCAACGGGGGTAATCTACTCCAGCGCACCCGCTGCTACTACTTTTACGACAAAGCTACGCCCTGCAACAAGCGTGAGCCGGGTAGTGGCTGTTCGGCTATTGATGGCTTTAATCGCATACATGCTATCTTCGGGACTAGTGAACATTGTATTGCTACTCATCCTTCCGACATGTGTGTGGCCCTGGCTGCCCTGGAAGCGAGGGTGCAGGTAAGCGGACCAAATGGAGAGCGGGAGATTCCTTTTGCGGATTTTCACCGTCTGCCGGGCGATCAGCCGCAGCAAGACTCTAATCTTGCAAAAGACGAGATCATCACTGCCATTGATCTGCCTCCCCAGGGGTTTGCTGAAAACTTCGCTTATCTGAAAAACCGTGACCGTGCCTCTTATGCCTTTGCCCTGGTATCAGTAGCGGCAGGATTGGAGATGGAAGGCGATACAATACAGGAGGCACGTATAGCCCTTGGAGGAGTAGCGCATAAGCCCTGGCGCAATCAGGAAGCAGAAGTTTTGCTGAAAGGAAAAAAAGCAAGCCGGGAAAACTTCCGACCGGTGGCTGATGCCATTGTGCAGGGAGCAAAAGGTTATCAGTATAATGAATTTAAAATTGAACTTGTCAGGCGTTCAGTAGTGCGTGCGCTGATGCAGGCCGGGCATATAGATGACTCATTATAAATTACAGATTGCATATTACAAATTGTAGGTTTCTAATTTGCAATCTTGAATTTTCAATCTTCAAATTGACATTACTATCCCATGACTACAGATCATATCGGAAAACCCAGGAACCGTGTAGACGGACGTAAGAAGGTAACCGGCACAGCAAAATACGCTGCAGAGTTCAATACCACAGGATTACTGCATGGCGTGGTGATTTCCAGCACCATTGCCAAAGGAAAGATCATACACATAGATACCAGCGAGGCGCTCAAACTTCAAGGCGTACATCAGGTGTTTACCCACGAAAACACGCCTAAGCAGGCCTGGCTGGACCTGAGCTATAAAGACATGGATGCGCCACCCGGTTCTCCCTTCCGCCCTTTGCACGATAATAAAATCCGGTTCAGCATGCAACCTATAGGGCTGGTGGTGGCTGATACCCTGGAACTGGCTCGCTATGCGGCTATGCTGGTTAGGGTAGAATATGAGGAAGAACCGCATCATACCAAACTGATGGATCATCTGGATGAAAGCATCAAAGCCAAAGGTATTAAGCCTGCCTATGAGTCTCCTTCATCAAGAGGTAAGTTTGATAAAGCGTATGAGACATCCGAGGTGAAGCTGGATGTGGAGTATTTTCACGGGGCGGAGCATCATAACCCTATGGAAATGCATGCCTCTACGGTAGTCTATGAAAAAGACGGCAGCCTGACAATCTACGACAAAACCCAGGGAGCGATCAACAGCCGACATTATGTGACCTGGGCCTTTGGGCTTTCCAAAAAGAAGGTAAGAGTGCTTTCACCTTTTGTTGGGGGAGCTTTTGGCTCAGCATTACGTCCACAATACCAGCTTTTTATGGCGGTGCTGGCTGCTCTGCAACTCAAACGCTCGGTAAAGGTAGAACTTACACGCCCACAAATGTTTTCCTTCGGTCACAGACCGGTGACGCTGCAAAAGCTTCGTTTAGGAGCTGCCCCTGACGGAACGCTTAATGCTATAAGTCATGCTGCTTATGCCGAAACTTCACAGTTTGAGAAATACATGGAAAATGTAGTCAACTGGTCGGGTAAGCTGTATAAGTGTGATCATGTAGAAGAAATATACCGGCTGGTAAGGCTTGATATGTATACTCCTTTGGATATGCGGGCTCCCGGTGGGGTTACCGGCGTATACGCGCTGGAAAGTGCGATGGACGAACTGGCCTATCAACTGAAGATGGACCCCATGCAGCTGCGCCTGAAAAACTATACCGATGAAGACATGAGCCAGGGCAAGCCTTTTTCCAGCAAAGCCCTGCGTCAGTGTTATGAGGAAGGTGCCGAGCGTTTTGGCTGGGCCAAACGTAATCCGGAACCCCGTTCTATGCAGCAAGGCCATAACCTGATCGGCTGGGGTATGGCTACCGGGATGTGGGATGCTATGCAGATGCCTGCTAGGGCTGATGCTATTTTTACTGCCGATGGCAAACTGACTGTTAGCAGTGCTACCGCCGATATTGGTACGGGAACCTATACCATCATGACGCAGATTGCCGCGGAGACACTAGGGCTACCGCTGGATAAGGTGGAATTCAAGCTGGGTGATTCTTCTATGCCCGCCGCTTTTATTGAGGGAGGTTCCACCACTGCTGCCTCAGTAGGTACCGCGGTGAAGTATGTGTGTGACAAGATCGCCAAGAAGTTGTTGAAAGAAGCCGCTAAGATGGAAGGCTCTCCCTTCAAAGATGCTAAAATGAAAGATGTGGTCTTTGCCGACGGTCATATTAGGAGGAAAGATAATCCTTCTCTTTCAGTGCCTATTACCAATGTGATGTGGCAGCGGGAGATTAGTGCTATAAAAAAAGATACTACAGCATTGCCTAATATGCTCAAGCAGAATAAGTACGCCCGCAATGCACACTCAGCGGTATTTGTGGAAGTAAAAGTAGACGAAGATCTGGGAACTGTCAAAGTAAGTCGGGTAGTGAGTGCTGTGGCTGGTGGACGTATCCTGAATGCCAAAACAGCCCACAGCCAGATTCTGGGCGGGGTAGTCTGGGGTATTTCTATGGCACTGGAAGAAGATACCTTTATGGACCACAACTTTGGCCGATTTATGAACCATAATCTGGCAGAGTACCATTTGGCAGTCAATGCGGATATACAGGACATAGACGTTATATTTGTGGAAGAAGAAGATACGGTGGTAAGTCCGATAGGGGTGAAGGGATTAGGAGAAATTGGTATGGTAGGGGTTGCCGCTGCCATTGGCAACGCCATCTACCATGCCACCGGCAAGCGTATCCGCGACCTGCCTATGACATTGGATAAAGTGATGAGTTAGAATACAGGTAATCAGATGTTCAATTCATAAGGAAGAGCGAGATAATTATGCCTGTTGGCGTATCTATTCCAATCAAAACATAGCTCTTCCTAGCGCTACTGAATGTCTTATAACCATCACAAAAAAAATCAGGACTACGGTTTGCATATCTATTGCAAACCATAATCCTGATAGTTTATTTCTGGTAGTATTGCTACTTCTAAATATTAATCACCATTGAACTGTATGCCCATTACACCTGCCTGCATAGCACCCTGTGCAGCGTCTGGCTGATAGACAAAGTACAGATCGTGGAATTTATTGTCTGTAACAGGATCAATGTTAATGACAATTGCACCACCCTGCTGACCTGGCTTAGGGGCTGCCATCTTACCTGTTCCAATAACTTTGCCTTCTGGACCATCCAGGCGAAGCTCAAAACTAAGTCCGGCGCTGGGCGCTTCCTGCCAGCCACTCATCACATTGATGGAAGTAACATTGCTCAGATCCACGCTTTCTAGAGCAAACCACCCTGCATTTTCCGGATAAACCAGAATGTGATTGCTATTAAATGTCATCGGGCTAAACCCTTCAACCATTTCACTTCCTGAGAAAGAAATACGGTTGCTAGGTAGTGCCAAAGAGGCCCCTTGAGTAAGCGACTTGATATTTTGTCCTCCCTGATCAGTATAGCTGGCCATGATAACCAGGGCTGCCTCAGGGTTGCCACCTTCAGGAGTGATGGTGCCGTTGGCAGGTAAAGAGGGTGCTCTTTCTACTTCTCCACTCAAAGAAAGTATCCAGGAAACGATCTGGGTAGCATCAGCCTCTGCAAGATCAGGGTGAGCAGCCATCTGGGTTTCACCCCATACACCGCCGCCACCATTAATAATCTTGTGCACCAGATAATTGGTAGCTTCAGGGTCATCCCGGTATTTTTCTGATACCTTCATATACGAAGGACCAATGGATGCTTCATTTTCCTTATGGCAGCTTTTACAGTCCAGGTTAGACACCAGATTTTTACCCTCAATCAGTGCTGCACCTTCCTGATGACCCATATCATCTTCTGCCTTATCGTATCCCTGTACATAATCCATGGAAACCATCAGGTTGTCAGTAACGATCTCGTCTCCATCTTCAGGATCAGCAACTTTTACCGCATATTCAAAAGGGACTCCTGGTATATAAAAGGAGCGATTTCCCTTCGTAACCTCAATGGCTACATCGGGCTTGGTATTACCCGCATAGAGTGAGACTGGAGTACTTTTGGAAGAGGCTTCTCCCTCGTCCTTTACTTCTACGGAAATATCATAATCCCCTGGCTTGCTATAAATATAAGTAAGTTCGGGAGTAGTAGTAGTCTTGGTTTCTCCATTGCCTAAATCCCAGACATAGGTGATACGCTGTTTTTCGGGATCCTGAGCCTCCACTTGAGCAGTAATCTCAAAGGGCAGAGAACCGGAAGTCTCATTCACGATAAAGTCATTGATTTTGGGAGGAAGATTGCCAGCGTTGAAGTCAATCCGGGCCAGTCCGGCATCTTCATTTTTGCTGAACCAACCGCTGCCGTACTCTAATAAGTACAGTTGGCCATCCGGTCCTACTTCCATATCTATCAGAGAGTTGACGTCAATATCCTCAAAGAAAGGTTCCATTTTATCAAAGTCACCATTTTCCTGGAGCGTAACGGCTTTGATCCAGCCTCTGATCCAGTCGTAGATAATGAGTTTGCCATTATAGTAGTCTGGCAGTCGGGTATCTTCGGGGAACATATCGGTATAGTAGACTGGACCGGCCATCGCATTACGGCCTCCTGTACCTACCTGAGGGAAATCAGCCGAAGCATCGTAAGGATACCAGATAAAAGCAGGATTCGCTTTGGGCAACTCAGTCAGACCGGTGTTGTTTCTTGAGTTGTTGACAGGTTTATTAGGGTCAAATGCCTGGGGAGAGGCTTCTCCGTTTTCGTAATTGTACTCGTGGTAGGCGTAGTTGTTACCCACAAACAGCGGCCACCCAAAGAAACCGGCCTCACGTGCCTGATTGACTTCATCATAACCTTTGGGACCACGGGTCTTCAGGCTATCCTGCCGGGCATCGGGACCTACTTCACCCCAGTAGAGGTAGCCGTTCTTTTGATCTACAGCAATACGATAGGGGTTTCGGTTACCCATCACATAGATTTCCGGTCTGGTCTTATCGTTTCCTTCCGGGAAGAGGTTTCCTTCCGGTATATCGTAGCTGCCATCCTCATTCACCTTAATTCTTAATATTTTACCCCGTAGGTCATTGGTGTTGCCTGAAGAGCGGCGGGCATCGTATTGCTCGTGTCCGGGTGCATCATTCAAAGGAGCGTAACCATTGTTGACATATGGTTCATCCGGCTCGTTGAAAGGAGTGGAGTTATCCCCGGTAGAAAGAAACAGAAGCCCGTCAGGGCCAAAGGCCAGTGAGCCTCCCGTATGGCAGCATATCTCCCGCTGCGATTTTACATCCAGTATCACTTTCTCCGTAGCTTTGTCAATCGTATCGTTTTCATAAGTGAAGCGAGACAGGCGGTTGACCGAGGTATCGCTTGGGCTGTAGTAAATGTAGATCCAGTGATTATTTTCAAAGTCCGGGTCTTTAGTAATACCCAGTACCCCTTCTTCCGCATTCACTCTGGGTACGGAAGTTTTATAGTACACATCCAGAAAGCCTACCTGTTTGACCTCCTGAGTGTCATGCTTATACCTCAGGATCTCTCCCCGACGCTGGGTAATGAGAATGTCCTTATTAGGCAGAATGGTCATCTCGGTAGGTTCATAGAACTCACCCTGAGCAAGTTGTACCTTAGTAAAACGGTCCTGATTGGGAGGCAACTGTGTTTTGGCCAGAGCGTAATCCAGCTTATTATTGTCGCCAATAGCATATTGAATGCCTCCCAGTAAGTGCTTCAGATAATTTTCTTCCTGATAGCTTTCATCGGTATGACCCAGTTCTGTAAAGAAAGCGCGTCCACCATCATAGTCGTGATACCAGCTCATGGGGTGATAATCTCCATTGGTACCCCCTTCATAAGACGACTCGTCTATGGTGATCAATACGTTAACGTTCGGGTTAAGCTTTTTAAAATTATACAGCTCATCGGTACGAGTCCATACGGTATCCTGAAAAAACTCCGTTGCCGGAAAGTTCTTGTCTTTGATGATAAACCTGGCTTCCTGGGGTGCCGGGTGACCGTTGAAGTAGCCACCTACCAGGCGTCCGTACCAGCCCCAGTCGTATTCGGTATCACTGGCGGCATGTATGCCTACATAGCCACCCCCGGCCTGTATGTAGCGCTCAAAAGCAGCTTCCTGTTGGTAATCCAGTACATTTCCGGTAGTATTGAGAAAGATAACAGCAGCATACTTTGTCAGTGTATCTTCCTGAAACATGGCGGAGTTGGTAGTGGTATCTACTTCAAAGCCATTTTCTGCTCCCAGTTTTTGAATGGCGGCTACACCTGCGGGAATAGAGGCATGTTGAAATGCCGCGGTCTTAGAAAAGACCAGTACCTTGGGCGCTCCCTCCCTCTGATTACTACAGGAGAAATACAGTATAGGCGTTAAAGCCAGAAGCGTTACTAATAATTTTTTGCTGAATGTTGAAGTTTTGTAGGGCCTCATTGTATGATAAAACTCATGAAATTGAATTGAACACAATACTAATAATAACTGCTATTTAACAACTCTATTGGAAAAAGATTAGCATTTGAAGCACTTTTTTGTAAAAATTTAACCCAGTTGGTGAATTTTCTCGTGCTTGGGAAGTAGATGAGCCGGTGTAGAATATGAAAAAAGGGCTTTTCGTCAGACTTCAGCACAGCAGATAACCCTGGTCTGATGAAGCATGAGATGGGGGAAGGAGCGTAGAAGGTTGCAGGTTAGAGGTTAAAAGTTACAGGGAATACCTTTCCGCAAATATCTACTTAATTTCCTATTAGCTCTGTCCAGTGATTGCTCCAGAATTTTTACGGTAATCCTCAGGCAGTATGAAGCGAGTGCTTGAGGGAAGAAATTGTATTTTGTGAAGAAAGGGGGTGTAGCTTGCGTCCAGTGATTCTCCATGTATCGTCCATGTATCCTCCATGTTAGGACTATGCTAGAGTTTTTGTACTTTTTGGGGGTAGGGCTTCTTTTTGCTGTAGTAAAGCAGGGATGCTGTGGTCGGTGGAGACACCGACCACAGATATGCAAGGGGGTGTTGAAGCTGAAGTTGCAAACTTCAGCTAGAGGGTGGGTAACTCATTTTTCGGATGTAGTTTGTAAGTTCAGTCCATACATCTTCCTGATACTCCCAACGATTGACTGCTTTTAGCCTTTGGTTTTCATCCATTGGAAAAAATTGATAGCTTCCTATATTTCCATCATTATTCTTTATCTCATCCTCATTCACTCCTTGTGGTAATACTTTCCATTGCTGCCAGTCACAATTTTTTAAAAGAACAGGGAGAATTTTAGCAGTTCCTTCCTCAACTTTAAGTAAAGATTTACGCATTTCTACTTCGTGTACATAATTAGATGCTATGAAGCTCTGGCTGACTAGAAGGATAATAATATCAGCTTTTTCTAAGGAATCCTTGATTTTAATATCCCACTTTTCACCGGGTTCTATGAGCCCATCTTGCCATATTTCAATGATGTTTTCTCGCTCTAGATTGACAAGATATTTTTGGAGTTCTCTTCTGTAATCAATATCATCATGGGAGTAAGAAACAAATACTTTCTTCATTTTGGTCAATTGTTGTGTAGTAAAGATATGGAAGGGGTAAACAGGAATCTCTCTTTGCGTATCTTTAAATTCCCTTTGCTC
Source organism: Catalinimonas locisalis (assembly GCF_038039535.1). NCBI lineage: Bacteria > Pseudomonadati > Bacteroidota > Cytophagia > Cytophagales > Catalimonadaceae > Catalinimonas > Catalinimonas locisalis. The sequence goes on from NZ_JBBPHP010000007.1 coordinate 97,719, forward strand.
ATTGATAGTAAATGCTCCAATTCTTCCTTCATCTTTAATTTTGCATAACTCCTTAAAATTCACAAAATATTGATCATCTAAAGAAATATATAAGCCTATGGATTGATAATCACATGTACCGAGTACTTCTTGTCTACTTTTTGAAGAAGTTCCAGAAACTTCAGATTCAAGGTCATTGCTAGTTGGTTGATCAAATGAATTATAATCCATGAGGTCCAAGTCCCAGTATAGCCCTATGATACAGTAGAAAATATACTTTGCAATAGACCTTATTTGAGTAGAATGTTTACTTACTATAAATACTTTGATTTCCAGATATTCAAAGTCTAAGCGAATTAGTACTTTACTTTCCTGAAATGTAAAAAGTAATTGATTACGCCAGAACTTTTTCTTATCTGTAAACTCCCCAAACCAACAGATCAATTGATTGACCAATCCAATAGGCAGAAAGTCATTGAATTTAAGGGTAAATAAGGGGTAGCCGAACTCAAAAGTAAGAAGCTCATAATCTAAAAAGTTTTCCTTTTCTTCTGCCAGAGGTAGGTAATTTGGGATGATGTATTCTTTTACACCTGAATTATTGTGTTCAAATAGCACCTTCTGGTGCTTTAGAAGTTTAAGAATTTTATCATCCAGTTTTTTAAGTTTATCTGCTGGAATAATTCCTTTTGATGCACTGATACTTTTTTTACTAAAAATGTCCTTATGGACATAAGCTGAAAATGCAGAAGGGTTAAGCCAAGCTAAATCAGAGAATAGTTCTGGGTAGTACAGTATCATTCCCTTTTTATGGAACTGACTCAATTCTGTTTTTAAAGAATCTAAACGTTTATCATTGTCTTTTGCTTTATGCAGTTTATACATTGGCAAAAGGTCTTTCTCAATATCAGTAGGTTTGTGATTGTTTGTTTTTTTTGCTTCAAGTATGAATTTGATGAACTCCTTATACCAAATAGGCTCTTCTTTTTTTACCTGTTTTTCTTTTATCAGGACATCAGTAGAAGCCTTTAAATAAGCCAAAGCAGCTAAATTTACTTTATCATTGTATTCTGTTTTAAGAGAGATATAAAACTCGTTGTTTATTTTATGAGGATGATTACTAGTGGCTAGTCCGATTCTTTTATCTTTATCGGCATACGTTTGAATAAGTAAGGTAGGGTCATCCGAGTGAATTTTTTGCTTTTCAAAATAGTCTTTTTGACCTAACCAATAAGAAATCTGATAATTACGAGACAACAATTCATTACTGTCAGTTATGGTTTGATTATGATTACCTTCCTTGTTCCAGAGCAATAAATAAATAGCATCAATACTCATAAATACTCTATAGATACCATGATAATAATCCTGACCTCCAAAATCATAAAATATAGCATCAGGTAAATTATCAGCTACTTTACCATTTACGTAGTAATTTTCAATGCTCAATAAGTGTGTGCTCTTACCTTTATATCCTAATTTTCTTTTTTTAAGATAATGCAGAAGACTTGATTTACCGGAAGCATGATTACCTAATAGCATAACCTTTGCAGGTAAAGTAATTTGGATCTTTTCTTCTTCTTTTTGCCGAGTAAGGAAATTTTGAAGCACATCTAAATGATTTTCCCTTGTATTTAATATTAAGTCATATCTTTTTTCAAAAGGGTTTTCACTTATACTCAATGATTTTAAATTTTTTAATTCAGATATTACAGATATAAAGTCAATATCTATAATCTGATTTTTGTAGAGGTGCAATAATTCCAGTTTGGTAAGCTTGGATAAAGCGGTTATATCCGAGATTTTATTCTCTGAGAGATATAATTCTTGTAATTCAGTGAGTTCAGCTAGAGGTGTTATGTCCGAAATTTGCATTCTGTCTAACAACAGTTTACGCAAAGAGGTGAGATTTTTTAAAGGGGAAATATCAGGTGCCTGATTATATCTAAGATTTAGTGTTTGTAAAGATCTGAGGTTGGCTAAAGGCTTAAGGTCCGTGATCTGGTTATCAACGAGTCCTAATGTTTCTAGTTTTGTAAGGTTAGCCAGAGGAGAAATATCGGTTAAATAATTAGCATTTAGATTTAAAGATTTTAATTCAGTAAGCTTTGATATAGGTGAAATGTCTTTTATACTATTTTCGCTTAAGTTTAACACTTCTAGTGACTCCAAAATAGATAGTGGGGAAATGTCTTCTAGCTGATTATCCCTAAGAAGTAAGTATCTTAATTTTTTGAGTCTAACTAAGGGAGAAATATCTCTAATTCTACACCAGTATAAATCTAAATATATGAGGTTAATTAAGTTAGCGAGTGAACTAATATCATCGCTCCAACCTTCACGGAGGTCTAAATACTGTAAATTAGTTAAATCCTTTAGGGGGGAAATATCTTTTACTTCTGAAAAATATAGATCTAAGAACTTTAATTTCTTTAGGTTTGAGAGAGGTGAGATATCTGTTATTTTATTTCCTGTCAAATCTAAATGTTGTAATTGAGTAAGCTGTCCAATCACACTGATATCAGTGATTTTACTGGGAGTTTTTGCAAATCCATTACAGACTAATTTTTTGAGTCGGGTTAATTGGGCAAGGGAAGAAGGTAAGTGTGTAAGGCTATTTTCCGGTCCCTGGTTCGTACTTTCTTTTATAAGTATCTCACCATCTTCAAACTCACGCCATTGTTTACTCAGTATTAACGTCTCCAAATGCCTACATTCAAAAAGCTCAGGTATGTCATCCAGATCGGTAATACCGCAGTTGCCTAAGTCTAAATAGGGGTTTTGGGTTTCCTGGCATGCTTTGATGAGCTTACGGGCTTGGGTGAGGTCGTTATTCATAGAGATATTGTAGTACACTTGTGCTAACAATATATAAAAAATGTATGTAGGATGAGGCTTAAGCTGCGTGTAATTGCTCTATAGAAAAGATGGTGTTAATGAGCTGATGGTATTGCAAATACCAAGGTAAATCAGGACGCTTTACAAAAGCGCCCCAGCTTTTGAGAAGGGGTTAAGGTGTTTGGATGGGAGCTTAAGTTGCAAACTTAAGCTAGAGTAGAGAGTGGTAGACGTAGAGTGAAATAGGAGGGGCTAAGAAATATAGGTTAGGCTGTGTAGTGTTTTTTTGCTTTAGGCTACCACTTCGGAGCGCTGGGAGCGGTTGCCAGGGAGGTCAGTAGCTCTGATCTCCAGTCGGTTGCCCTGCACCTCAGTGGTCGCCTTCTGAGTGGCATAGGTCCAGTCCAGTCCGTTTTCTTCAGGAATGGCGCTGCCTTCTTCCAGCAATACGCCATTCACATCATAAATGGCTACGCTCACCTCAGCGACCATATGGTCGTCAGAAGCGCGGATGATGAGCTGGCTCCCCTTCTTACCATCATACTGGCTGAAATCCACCAGACTGATATCGGGAGCCTTGAGGAAATCCGTCAGCGCCACCGAGTAGGCACTTAGTCCGGGCCTGGCACGCTCCGCATAAGCCGCCTTGATGTTGGGATCAAGAATAGCCTTGCTGGCGTACTGAGCCCCTTCCTTAAACTTCTGCACCTGCATAAGCTGTGCTTCACTCTGCTTTGCCGGAGTCTGGGCTTCACCGATACTACGGTTTTTCCCGCCCTCTGGCGAAAAACGATACGGTTGCCCAGCATACCGCTCAGGCCTTCATTGACAATGTTACTTTTAACTTTTGCCATTCTTTCGTTTAGATTTGTTAAACATTTATTTTCAGAAATTTATGAAAAACTCTCTTACTAATTTGATTCCAGTTTTTGGTATGTGAGCATTTATACTCTGGTAATGTTTCATGGGTAAGCAGTGCGTTTTGTGCATTTATGTGGTGAGTATTGGTGTTGCTGTTGTCTGAGTAGTAAAATGCGTGAGAGGACTGTAACGTACACATTGAAAAGATTCAGTATTGGGTGTTATGTATGTTGGTCAAATACTGAGCATACGGTGGAAGTACTATTTTTTTTATTTATGCAAAACACCAGCTATCCACTCCGATGCTTTGCGCTACTCAAAGTAATTGATCCTCCTGTTTTTTTGGTATTGGTAGAAAGCTTATCAGAAATATTTGTTTCACTGGAGGGGCTGGATTAACTTTCTGCCATTCGTTTTCCAAAAAGATAATTCTAAAATCACCCAACTAACCCTTTACCTATGCTCCAGCGCCAGGTGTACAGCATGCCGAAACCAGGCTCTATCAACAATCTGAAGTTACAAACTGAAGAACTTCCTGATCCTCAACCCCATGAAGTAAGCGTGCAGGTGAAGGCCATAGGCCTCAACTTCGCTGATGTGTTCGCCATGCAGGGACTGTACAAAGCGGCTCCCAAGGGGAAGTTTATTCCTGGCCTGGAGTTTTCCGGTGAGATTATAGCGGTAGGGGATACGGTACAGGAGTGGAAAGTAGGGGATAAGGTGATGGGGGCTACCAAGTTTGGGGGCTATGTCTCGCATATCAACATCCATCATCGGTATGTTATTCCCCTGCCGGAGGCCTGGAGCTTTGAGCAGGGGGCGGGCTTTCTGGTGCAGGGGTTGACCGCTTATTACGCGCTTAAGGAATTAGGAAATTTACAGCAAGGCATGACCGTGCTTATTCACAGCGCAGCGGGGGGAGTGGGCATTCTGGCCAATCGCATTTGTAAAAAATACGATGCTTACACCATAGGCACGGTAAGCCAAACAAATAAGGTAGATTTTCTGCGAGAGCAGGAAGCTTATGATGACATTATCCTGCGGGATGGTGCTTTTTATGAAAAGCTGCAAGCTGCTCTGGGCGATCGTCCGTTGAACCTGATCATGGAGTGCATAGGGGGCAAAATCCTCAAACAGGGGTGGGAGGCGATGGCTCCTATGGGACGTATGGTTTCCTACGGCTCCGCCAGTTTTACCAGTCATGGCTCCAGCCCCAACTATCCCCGGCTCATCTGGAAGTACCTCAGGAGGCCTAAGATTGACCCTATGAGCCTGCCTACACAGAACAAATCCATCATGGGTTTTAACCTGATCTACCTCTATGAGCAGACTGATATGATGCATGAGATGCTCAGCGGATTACAGTCGCTACAGCTCCAACCCCAGCACGTAGGACATGTCTATGACTTCGGAACAATGCATGAGGCCATTCAGCTTTTCCAGAGAGGAAAGTCCATTGGTAAAGTGGTGGTAAAAGTGGAAGCATAGCGCAATGCTTCTCCTGTTGTTCACTTAGAACTTATTGTCTCCTACCAAAATAAAATAATCTGCTTATCTTGTGGTTTACTAATGGCTTAGCCATGCTAATTTTTATACCTAACAACTAACTCATATCTGATGAATCAAGACAGCAGTCAGCAGAAAACAGTAAACCGTCGTGATTTTGTGAAAGGTACGGCCCTTTCAGCGGCGGGATTTATGATTATGCCCCGCCACGTGCTGGGAGGTAAGGGCTTTGTACCGCCCAGCGATAAGGTCAATATAGGCATCATAGGAGCAGGAGGTAAAGGTAGAAAAAACACCGAGGAATTCCTGAAGCTGGATGATGTGCAGGTCACCGCCATTGCCGACCCTGCTTACTACTGGAACCTGGCCGACTTCTACTATCGCTCAGAAGCAGGTAGAGGTCCGGTGATGGATATGGTAGAAGAACATTATTCCGCCAAAACACCCAACTACAAAGTGGCTGAGTACCTGGACTTCCGGGAGATGCTGGAAAAAGAAACTGCCCTGGATGCGATTGTCTGCTCTACCCCTGACCATTCGCATGCCTACGTTACTTTGCAGGGTCTGCAAGCGGGTAAGCATGTGTACTGCGAAAAGCCCCTTACCCATAACATCTGGGAAGCTCGTCAGGTGCTGGAACTAGCCAGAAAGACTGGTCTGGCTACGCAGATGGGCAATAGTGGACATAGTGCGGATGGTATCCGTCAGACCGTAGAATATCTGCGAGCCGGAGTCATCGGCAAAGTGAAAGAAGCCCATGCCTGGGTACCGGCGGGCCGATGGAATCCCGGTCTGCAAGGGCTTCCCCAGGGAAATCCCAACCTGCCCATTGGCTTTGACTGGAAACTGTGGCAGGGACCTCGTAAAGCACAGGATTTTCAGGAAGAATATGTGCCGGTGAGCTGGAGGGACTTCTGGATGTACGGCTGTGGTGCTCTGGGTGATTTTGGTTGCCACGATATGGACGCCGCTACCTGGGCTTTTAACCTCAAAGCTCCTGAGAGTGTGCAGATTTTTCCGGCTGGCTATAGCGATGAAAACATAGCGCCTTATGGTGAGATCGGATATTATGATTTCAAAGAGCAGGGAGATCAGGCGGCGCTTAAGCTGCACTGGTATTCCGGTGGCCTGCGCCCCGACCTGCATGAGGCTTTACCTGAAGGCTATGAGTACGGACGCCGTGCTTCTATGTTTGTAGGAGAGAAAGGTGTTATCATGAATGATGGAGGTAACCGTGCCCCTGAGATTTATCCGGAAAGCCTGCGTGACTCTATCAAGCCTCCCAAGCAGACGATTCCTCGTTCCAACGGCCACTTCAGAGATTGGGTGGATGCGATTAAGGGAGGAGACCCGTCTAGTGCTAATTTTGAGTACGGCGCTCGCCTTACCGAGATTACCTTGCTGGGTGTACTTTCCTTACGGATGGGTGGCAAGAGAATTGAGTGGGATTATGAGAACATGAAAGCCAAAGGCTTACCCGAAGCGGATGACTTTATCCGTGAGCCTGTTCGTCAGGGCTGGGAAATGGCGTAATCATGAGGAGATCTGCCACCCTGAACAGATTTCAGGGCGGCAGATCTATCTTTATTCTACTGCCGCAACCAATCCCTTTACTATTTCCGGGCCTAGTGCCAGCCAGTCGTCTACCGATCTTCTGGCGTTTAGCTTTTCTACTTCCTCCACCTTAAGCTCCATCAGATAAGCCGGTACTTTCTGCTCCGCCCATAGTGCCTGGTTGACCGTCATGCGTCCTCGCTGGCTTTCGGTAGTGGTGGCAGGCATCTCTCTTAATCCCCGCTCATCCTTAAAAGAGCTATGTTCCGACATATAGTCAAAGAGTCTCTGACCTACCGGCAAATCCGGCCCCTGTATGTAATCCGCGGCTTCAGTATTGTGCAGGGTGAGGAAGATATCTATCTTTTTGCCCTGCAGCAGCCAATTGACAATAGCGGTTTTCTGTGCGTAGATTTCCGGCATCTCCTCCGGTATTACCAGGTCCCAGTTGCGGTTGAGGTCGTGCCCAAACGTATTGAAACGTACACCCCCACGAGCTACTCCATCCGGGTCAGCCATGGGCATAAGTTTAAATATATTTTGGTCCAGCAGTTCCTTTCCTTCTTCAGCTTCCAGCAGGTATTTGAGCGCACCCTCCATCACCCAGGAAGTGCCCGACTCCCAGGAGTGCTGACGGGCCATCAGCCAGATTACTTTTTTATTTTCCTGGGGAGCTTCAGGATTGGTGATGGTAAGCAGGTGCAGCGCTTGGCCTTCGGCACTTTCTCCAATCTGATTCATCTGCACAAAAGGATCGCCCTGGAATGAGTTCAGTAGCTGATCAAGACGGGCAGTAGTATAGGGCGGCTGATGCGCCACCCACATTTTGTTTTCTTCGGGTCTGATTTTCAGTCTTAGTTCTACCTTTTCTTCATTCCACTCCACCTCATTATCATTCAGATGTCGCCACTCCTTCTGGTCGTAGCTGATGACCGGACGCGTCTCGGCAGTGATGGCATGCGCACCGGGTTTGTAATTGTATTCTCCCAATAGCTTGGTGAGGTCAATGGTAAGCTTTTCGCCCTGGGCACCATCAATGCGGAAGTAGTACCAGCTGGCCTGCCGGTTACGGTCTTCTGAGTCGGACTCACCGGCTACGGCACACTCCCAGTGGTTGGCCTCAATTTGCCGTACCTCACCCAGATTACCTCCCTCAAAATTGGTGTGAATGGATATGTCGTTACTGGTTCCTTCATTTTGTTGGGATGGCTGCTGGCAGGAAGTGAAAGCCAGAAAGAAAAGCCAAAACAAACAGGAATGTACGTGTATTTTCATCATGGCTGACTGGTCTTAGTACGCATATGGCAATATAGTATCTTGGCTGACTATTTCCAGTGTTTGGAGCCTAAGGAAGTTATAATGTGCTGAAATTGTTACATTAGAGTATAAAGAAAGTACTTCGTATGAAGCTGAGCGAAATACAGATACAACAATTTATACATGAAGGCTTTGTACGGCTGGACCATGCTTTTTCTCAGCGATTAGCTGAAGAAGGCCGTAAGATTTTGTGGCAGGACATAGGCGCAGAGGCTGATGATCCTTCCACCTGGACTCAGCCGGTAGTCAGGTTAGGGAATTATAGTCAGGAAGCCTTTCGTAAGGCGGTTAATACGCCTGTGTTACATACTGCTTTTGATCAGTTGGTAGGTAAGGGCCGCTGGCTGCCACGTAACGATCTGGGAAGCTTTCCTGTACGCTTTCCCAGTGCCGATGCACCTGCTGATACCGGCTGGCATGTGGATGCCAGCTTTGCGGGTGATAATCCACAGGATTATCTGTCATGGAGAATCAATGTACACTCCCGGGGGAGAGCTTTGCTGATGCTATTTCTCTTCTCCGATGTAGGGGAAAAAGACGCGCCCACCCGTATTCGTGCAGGCTCTCATCTGGAGGTAGCCAGACTGCTGGAACCTTATGGTGATGCCGGTCTGTCATTTATGGAACTGGCAGAAAAGCTTGATGTAACTGCCCACTGTCAGGAAGTGCTGGCAACAGGGAAGGCAGGGACGGTTTACCTTTGTCATCCTTTTTTGGTGCATGCCGCCCAGCCTCATCATGGTAAGCAGCCACGCTTTATGGCGCAGCCACCTTTGCTTTCAGTGGCGGACCTTCAGCTTGAACGAAAAGAAGGAGCGTATTCACCCGTTGAAATAGCGATTCGTAGGGGCATTGTAATGATATAAAAAAACAGCTTACACTTTTTGGTCATAAGAAAGCCAGTGCTTTGTGGAATGTAATGTAAAAGCCAGCAGTAAAGCCTTTTGCTATTACCTCCCATGATGTTGAGATAAGAAATTTGAGATTTAATAATAAAATAAGGTATAATATTTTCAGGTGGGAGGGATGCTATGTATTTTACTGTTTTAATAAAATGCATATGTCCTCATTTTTTGGAAAGTGGTATTATTCAACGTTTTTCAGAGTCACAGAGCTCTTATTTTTTTATTTAGTACTTCCCCTGCTGACGAAATGGTATATCTCAGGAATGTATATCATCATTCCTCTACTCACTACGGCAGTGTTGTTTTTTGTTTTCCTGTGGCATGATCCCACTTTTGATAACAAAATACTCTACACCCTTAACAAGTATCCCTGGAAGAAAGCAGCTTTGCGCTTTCTGTTGCTTGCAGCATTTGCAGTTGGCTTTACCTGGTATTTTTATCCGGATCTGTTTTTTCAGTATCCTTTAAAAAATACACACAATTATCTGCTTACGTTAGGATTATATCCTTTCCTCTCGGTTATTCCGCAGGAAGTAGTGTATAGAAGTTATTTCTTTCATCGCTACAGGGATTTGTTTTCCCAGCAATGGATCTTCCTGTTTAGCAATGCTTTTCTGTTCGGTTTTTTGCATGTGATCTACAACAACTGGTTTGCACCCATCGCGGCATTTACCTTTAGCTGGATTTTTATTTACAACTACCTGAAAACCAAAAGTCTGGTCAACGTTTGCATTGAGCATTACTTCTACGGCGTAGCGCTTTTCACCATTGGTCTTGGCAAGTTTTTTAAATAGATATTGGTATAACAGTATGGATAAAGGCGTCTCCCTTTCAGGCAAAGACAAGTATATATTCATTAAATAAATATTAATATGGAGATTATAAAACTTCTGGAAGATACTAAACACAAGACTCTGGAACACTTTGAACTATCTGAGTCAGATTTGCGCACAACTTATGGTGAAGGGAAGTGGAATATACATCAGATACTGGTGCATCTCGCTGATGCAGAAAGTGTATTATACGAGAGAATCAGAAGGATTATCGCTGAACCGCGGCAGGTGCTCTGGAACTTTGACCAGGATGCCTGGGCAGAAAACTTAAACTATAAAGCTTATCCTCTGGCGCTGAGTAAAAATCTATTCACTGCTGTCAGAGATAATATGATCTACCTGGCAACACAGCATTATGAGAAACTCGGTACAAAAGAGTTTGTGCACAGTGATACCGGAGTGCGAACCTTAAAAGAAGAATTTGATAAAGTAGCCAGCCATAATCAGCATCACCTCAGACATATTGAAGCCGCATTGAAGAAAGCACAGTAAATTTTTTATATTGAAAATTGAATTCGTTTTGAATCTGTTTTCATGAGAAATATACTAATACTCTTCCTGACCCTGTTTTTTTATTCCCGGCTTCCTCCTATTCAAGCCCAAACGGATAGACCCAATATTCTCTTTATTGCCGTGGATGACTTTCGTTCAGAAATCAATCCTGAAGTAAAGTCTTTCATCCAAACACCTAACCTGGACCGTTTGGCTACTGGGGCTTATACCTTCAATCAGCACTACGTGCAGGTGCCCACCTGCGGGGCTTCTCGCTTTGCCCTGCTTACCGGTATGCGGCCTTCTACCCAGGGCCATCTTTCCAACAGTGCCATTGCTGACAATATGATCGGAAAGGCGGAAGGAGAACGGCCGGAAAGTTTTGTGCATCATCTGCGGAGAAATGATTACTATACCGTAGGACTTGGTAAAATCAGCCATTCTGCTGATGGTTACTGGTACGGCTATACCGAGCCGGTATCAGAGCAGCAGGAAATGCCCCACAGCTGGGATGAGCTGCATTTTGACTATGGTAAGTGGGGTACCGGCTGGAACGCCTTTTTTGGCTATGCCGATGGTAGCAATCGTCAGGGCATGAACCGGCAGGTGAAGCCTTATGAAAAAGGAGAAGTAGGCGATGAAGGTTATCCTGATGGGCTCACCGCGGCTTTAGCGATGGATAAACTGAGAGAGCTCAAAGACCAGGATCAGCCTTTCTTCATGGGATTGGGCTTCTTCAAGCCTCATCTGCCTTTTACTGCTCCGCAAGAATATTGGGATTTGTATGAGCGGGATGAAATCCCCCTTTCTCCGGTGCCACACATTCCTGAAAATGTGAGTCGTAAGAGCTTACATCAAAGCGGAGAGTTTAATGGCTATCATCTTACAGATGAGGAAGCCGGTCTGGAAAATGCGGTCTCGGATGAATACGCCCGCAAGCTCCGCCATGCTTATTTTGCCAGCATCAGCTATTCTGATGCATTGATTGGAAAAGTGCTGGACGAGTTGGAGAGGCTGGGACTGGCAGACAATACCATTGTGGTTGTATGGGGAGATCATGGCTGGCATCTGGGAGATCAGCTGGTGTGGGGGAAGCATACAATTTTTGAGCAGGCACTCAAAAGTACACTGATGATCAAAGTACCCGGTATGGAAGGTAACGAAACCATCAATACGGTAGTAGAAACTGTAGATATTTATCCTACGCTTATGGATCTCTGTAATATTGAACCTGCCTACCCTACGGATGGCGAGAGCCTCATGCCTCTGCTTCGTGCTCCTGAGCAGGCATCCAACTGGCTGGCGTACAGCTACTTCAGAAACGGTGTTTCACTTCGCAATGCGCGTTACCGCCTTACTAAGTATTACAGAGAAGAAGAACCGCTGATTGAATTGTATGATCATGAGAACGATCCTTATGCATCTAAAAATGTAGCGGAGAGCCATCCAAAAGTCGTTAAAGAGCTGATGCCCTTGCTGGAGAAAGAGTATAATAATTTTTACAATAAGTAACTTGAACGTAAACCTTTTTCAGATGTATTGATCTTATTTGCTCAGCTTAGTGAAAATAATCGGGTGAACTATAACAATAGTGGTTTCGGTTTACGTTGAAAGAATGACTTGTACCAATTATCCAACCCTATGAAAAAGAAGTACTTTGGGTACTTTGTATTGCTGCTTGTGTTTCTTCCCATACTTAGCTATGGGCAGGAAGAAGTAATCATAGAGGGTAGGGTGGTGGATGCTGACTCTCTACAGGCATTACCTTTGGTACACGTCAGCATCAAAAACGCTAATCTGGGAGGTGTTACCGACACTGATGGGCGATTCAGAATCAGGGTGAACCTCACCGACTCTATAGTTTTCTCCAGTGTAGGTTACAAGCCTTACCTTATCGTGCCAGCAGATACTACCCCTCAGAGTTTAAGCAAGCTGATCGTCCGCATGGAGCCACAGATTACGGTGCTGGATGAGGTAAAGTTTAAAGAGTACATAGACATCACCAAATATATTCCACGCCAGTATGACAGTACGGTAGATTTGAGAAGGTCACAGGGCACACCAATGCTGGAAAACTGGGAACCCAAAGAGAAAAACGCCGTGGGAGTAGGCGGTGGAGAAAATGGTGCGCGGCTGGAAGGAGCGGTGACCGCTTTTGCCAATCTCTTCAACAGTGAGTTTCAGCAGAAAAAGAAACTTGAAGAAATCCTGAAAATTGAGGAAGAAGAGAAGCGAAATCAGTCCATCAAAGAAGCCATGACAGAGAAATACGAGGCGATGGTATCGGTAGCTGCCGATCTCAATCAGTACGACATCCAGCGGTTTACAGACTTGTACATGCCTCACCCCTTTGTCATGATGGAAATGAGTGATTATGAAGTCATGGAAGATATCGTGAAGCACCTCAGAACATTCCGCCCTCAGCCAGACCCTCTGGAAAGACTACTGGAAAACGGTAATTTTGAAGGGCAGAATAGCCGAAAACAGCCTGTCAATCCCCCTAAGCCTTAGCTTGATTCTGATCATGTAAACATTATGGCTTTGTGTCTATTAAAGATTTATTGATTACACAGAGTAGTATAATGTTCATGAACCCGAATACCCATGCGAGCTAAATCTTCATACCAGGAAATAACCGATACAGAATTAAAACAAAACAACCTCAACAGGCGCAGTTTTATGGGAAGAGTAGCTGCACTTGGTGCGGCCGGAATCACTAGCCCTTTCTCGTCCTTTGCTTCTTCGTCCCCAACTCAGGATGCTGATCATCTGCTCATCCGCAATGGCTATGTCCTGACCATGGATACCGATACCGGAGACTTTCCGCAGGGAGATATTCTGATCCATGGAGGTGAAATAGCGGCAGTAGGAGAAAATCTTGATGCACCTGACGGAACAGAAGAGATCAATGCCGAAGGTATGATCGTATTACCAGGTTTTGTAGAAACCCACTGGCATATCTGGAATTCTCTGATGCGCTCCCTGATCGGTAATAAGCCTGGGGTAGGGTACTTTGAGATGAAAGACATCATTGGACCGCACTTTCGTCCGCAGGATACTTATGCGGCTACCCGTTTTGCAGTAGCAGAAGCTTTGCATTCCGGGATTACCACTCTACACGACTGGAGTCACAATGTGCGTAGCCCGGAATATGCCCAAGCCAGTTTACGGGCATTGAAAGAGTTGGGCACAAGGGGACGTTTTTCTCAGGGGCAGACCGCGACAGCCGGACCAGATATTGATTTGGAGCTACTGCAGCAGCTTCATCAGCACTGGTCTGAATATTCCAATAATGGATTGCTGGAACTTGGACTGGCCTGGGAAGGAATGAAAGGGGATAAGGCCAGGCGAAAAAAAGAGGTGGCTACAGCCCGTGAAATGGGGCTGCCTATTTCAGTACATGCTGATACATTAGATCAGCTTGAGGGTTTGCTGGACGGTGATTTTCAGATTATACATGCGATGAAGATGAATCCTGAAGGATTTAAAACTATGGCAGAGGCAGGCGCATCAGTAAGTTCATCTCCATTCAGCGAAATGAGAATTGGCTACGGCCTTCCGCCAGCGGTAGATATGTTAAACTCAGGCGTGACCATTGGTCTTTCGGTGGATACTACGCCTCTTTCCGGAAACGCGGATATGTTTGCACTTATGAAGGTGTTTCTTAATCTGACGAATGGTATGGCCCAGGATCAGTTTGAGGTATCCCCCAGAAGAGTGCTGGAGATCGCTACCATAGAAGGCGCACGTTCCTTAGGTATGGACAATAGCGTTGGCTCTATCAGTCAGGGAAAGCGAGCAGATATAATTATGGTTTCGGTAAAAGATATCAATATGGGAGTATTGACCGATCCAGAGAATCTTCTGGTGCTTTCCGCTCAACCCGCCAATGTGGATTCGGTGCTGGTAGATGGAAAATTCCGCAAACGCAATGGTCAGCTTGTCGGCATCAACAAAGAGAAAATCATCAGTGAAGCGAGAGCTTCTCTTGAATATTTGTTGGAGCAAAGCGGTTGGTAAATTGTTAACGTTTATATCTCTTTTAGCAGCATATCGGCTTTAGCTATTTTCTAGAAGTCTCATAGTTTAGCTTACTCAGATCCAGTTTATACACATATCCAGATTTCTGAAGCTCATTGGGACAGCCTGTGATGTACAATTGATCACCTTCCGGACCACCAAAAGTAATGTTAGTGACACGTCTCTGTCCGGCAGGCAAGGATTTTATTAATTTTCCCTTTGGGCTCAAAACTTGTATCTGACCCATTTCATAATGGGCAACATAGAGATTTCCAGCTTTATCAAAGGCGATGCCATCAGGACCTGACCATTCACCATCCTCCCTTTCCGGCAATTTGGCAAAAACTTCCTGTTTACCAACCTTGCCTGGTGAAATGACAAGGTAGCTCAGTATTTGGTTTTTACCACTAAGGGCTACGTGTAAGACTTTACCATCGGCACTCAGTGCTATCCCATTTGGAAATCCATCTAGCTCAGCTACCAAGAGCGACTGACCATTGCCATCCACATAGCCTACTATACCAATAGAATCATTTAGTACCTTTGAATCAGTGAAATAGAACCCACCATATTCATCCAATGCCAAATCGTTAGGAATTCCTAAAAGCCTACCGCTACATTCAGTTATCACTTCTCCAATTTCATTTCCATAAGGATCAAACTTTAATATAACTTTGCGATTTACATCACAAACTAAGTGCGTACCATCTTCAAGAATCTTATGCCCCGTGGGGTTTCCTAACTCAGTCCACACAGATATCTCACCGGATGAAGTAATTCGTGTAATCGGGCCTTGATGGGGTTCGGAGACATAGAGGTTACCCTTTTTGTCAAAGACAGGGTTTTCCGTATAGGTAGCCAACTTAGCCACCTCTACAGGTTCAGGGGTATCCTGGGAAATAGCCGGAATAGCTAGGGCTAATGATAAAATAAAGGTTAGGATTTCTGTACGCATGCTTGTCTATTTTCAATTTAAGTAGTACGATTTGATGTTGAGGTACTAAAGAACGTTTTGGATTCTTAAAAGCGTTCGTCATAAAATATTGTACTGGCCATAACCTGGAGGCTCCACATTCATCAACCTTAAATAGACTATCGCCTGAGCCCGATGATGTGCTGTGTGATTTTCTCCCCGGAGTATTAAATCCAGGTTTGTATGTCCTGCCAGAAATCCAGGTTTTGGCTTTTCTTTTCCCTGGTAAAGCACCTCATCATCAATCTGTGACAGTGTAGCGATTACATCGTCAAATGTTTCAGTGATATAATCGGTTACCCTCTTTTTATTAAGATCGTCGGATTGTTTTTTCAAATGACCAACCTTGAATATGTCAATGTCATCGGGAGGTGGTATCAGATAATCTTTTTGCATTAAGCTCTCAAAATCTGTGAACTCTTCTTTATCCGTCATGAGGCCCATAAAGAGAACATTAAAAAAGCTGAGATGGATGAAGTGCTGAGCAAAGGTCAATTGATTTTCAGTAGGGCTAAATTCAATATGCTCAGCGGGCATAGCATCAAAAACGGCTAGCGTATATTCTTTTGACTTTGCCCACCTGACTTTCAAATCGTTGATTAATACATTTTTTTCAGCATCCCGTGAAGGTATAAGCGCAAAAGGACTTACTCCAATTAAACTGAGTATTGATCTACGTTTCATCTTTACAATAATTTTTTATGAGAAAAGCTAACAGTTGTTTTTTTCATTCTTACGATTGTTTGAGGTGAAAAAGAGGAATTATTTCCCGGAAGGGCCCCCATTTGCCTGAATAAAGTCAAGCTAATTCCCATTTTCCTAAAACAAGTATCCTGCACTGAGACAGGATACCTGGATTTGAACTGTGCCTTTACCGGCCTGCCATCACATCCTCGGAGGTCATGTCTATGGTAACCATAAATCCAGTGGTACCTTTAAATTCAAATGCTTTGTCACCTGCATGATAGGCTTCTACCAGGTTGGGCATTAAAATGATGCCATCATTGCGGGGAGCCATCACGTATCCGATATTCTGAACCACTACCGGATCATCAGTCATGCCTTGCTGACGCTGGAGTACCATTTCGGCAGTCTTGCCGTCATTAAGTCGGGCTTCAGCTTTATCATTGTCTGCCATCCACTGCATATCGGCATCTTCTTCTATTTCAAAAGAATTCCACTGCAGAGGGTAAATATGACTAAGGATAGCTTTAATGCCTTCTCTTTGCTCAGGGCTCACGGAGGTATCAAAGGTCAGTACTGCCCAGTCGGCATTGCCTTGGGAAAAGTCTTCTCCCAGATCACCGGCCAGCCAATATTTAGCGGCATCTAAGGCTACCCCATTGTAGCTGCCTTTATTGACTTTATGTGCCATATTAAAACGGCAAAAATGCACTGCTTCTTCTCCATGATGATCAGCATGTTGGCCACTATGACGGGGAGCGGATTGTCCACTGAAAAAACATTGGCAGAACATAGTACAGCTGCATGCCTCAATGACTGTAGCATTAAAGTCCCATTGTGGGTTGGCTTCTGTCTGTGCCCAAAGCTGAGGTGCGTAAATCATCGTTCCGATAGCTAAGCAGAGCGAAATTTTTGAAATTAAGCTTTTCATAGTTTTTAGAGTTTAAGTAATGTGTGTATGTGGGTATTTTTTTAATGGGTGTACCCAACCAAAGCATTAGTTAAAGTCTCAACTTAATCCTCAGTTGGTGACCCGGTTTTGTTCCGCTGCCGATGCACCTGATCGCTGTCTTGCTCCTTTAACTTTGTTGTTCCCAAATTTCTGGGTATAGGTGATGATGAACTGACGTTTTTCAAACTTCAATCTTCCATCTAGTAAAAAAGAAGCACTCTCATGTGTTTTCCATCTTAATTGTGTGGTTTCAAAAATATCGTTGCAGGAAAATCTCAAGGAACCATTATTATTGAATTCTTTCTGGATTCCCAGATTTACAAAGCCTCTTGCCAGCCAGTTGAAATAGCCGTTGATGACAGGTGAGCTATAGTTGCCTGCCAACTCCAGGGTAAACTTATGGGGCAGCCGAAAGGTATGTGTGCTATTGGCCTGAAATCCTTTCTGGGTTCTTTGATAATATTCCCCATTCAGGTCGGTATCAATCATCTGCCAGTTAGCGGTGAGGTTATTTTGCATTTCCCACCAGGGCGTCACTTGGAAGGGTAAAGTGAAGGTGGCGGCAATGGTATTCCTTCTGTCAATATTATCAGATACGAAAATAAGCATATTGGTCTCCTGGTCAATCTGTGGCTGAAATCTCATGATCACATTCTTGTCCATGCTGTATTGTAAGGAAAACATAAAGCTCTTGTAAGCATAGTCTCCTTTGATATTATGGGTGAAAGTGGGCAAAATATTAGCATTACCTGAGAAAAAGGTATAAGGGTCCAGAAACACTACAAAAGGAGCCATTTCATTGAATGTGGGTCGGGTGATTCTCCGGCCATAAGAAAACTGGAGGATATGATCTTTGCTTAGTTTTCTGGACAAGAACAGGGAGGGGAAAAAATTACCATAATTTCTAGCAACCAACTCACCTTCTTCCTGGGATTCCAGGTAAGTATTGGTATGCTCATACCTTAATCCCGCCTGTAGGGTGGTAGCATCATCTATCTCTATTTTTAAGGAAGAAAAAGCCGCCAGTATATCTTCGGTAAGATTAGCATTGCTACTATAGGCAGGTTCTTTGATCCAGTTTCCTTCTTTATTTTCTTCAAAGGCTACATCATTGATCAGGTCGGAAAATGTGCCCTTAACACCTGATTCAAGGGTAATGGATGAGCCGATATTAATAGAATAATCAAGCTTGGCCACCCAAATGTCAATTGGTGTGTCTTTGGTAATTCTATTTTCTTCTTCTCGTACAAGAGATTCATCCCCGGCATAGTAGTTATTGCTATAGTGCGAGGGGTTGGCATTATTATAGGTCAGATAATCCAGATTAGCATTGAGTACCTGTCCCTGAGGAAATGTATGCTGCAGGTTAATATTGCCCATCAAATGTTTCCACCGGTTTGTTTCCAGCATCCTTAAATCAATGAGTGTATCAGTGGATAGTGTATAATTGAAAACAGAGTAAGTGGGTGCCACCATCTGAAAACGATTATTATATCCACTCATTAATCCGCTGAAAATAGTATTTGTACCCAGTAGATAATCAAATCCAAACTGGTAATTGTGCGTTGTACGGTCTGTGTTTCGGTTGGAAATATTTAAAGAAGATACGGATTCAACATCATTTTCACTTTCCCTTTGGTTCCTCCAGCGTTGTAGTTGTTCAGTATAATTCAAGGAATAATTGACATATACACTTAGTCTTCTTCCCTGATGGTTCAGGCTGACACTTGTATTGGCCAACTTTCCGCTACCATGCCCCAGGCTACCCGTAAAAGTACCATGTGTGCCTACCACCCCATTTCCTTTTTTCGTGATGATATTGATGAAGCCGGCATCTCCATCAGCATCATATTTAGAAGGTGGTACTGTCATAATCTCTATTTTCTCTATGTCACCGGCATTCATTCCCGCCAGCATTTGATAAACGGCTTCCATAGGCATACGGCTTCGCTTTCCATTCATCAGTACGATGACTCCCTCTTTGCCACTAAGGGAGAAAACATTGTTTTGCCGGTTTACAAATACTCCCGGAGACCTTTCCAGTACATCAATAGCAGAAAGACCTGCTGAGGTTATACTGCTCTGCACATTGATCACCATCTTGCCCATCTTCATTTCGTAGAGAGGCTTGGAGGCTTGTATTACTACTTCATCCAGTTCCTGCGTGTCTTCGGCGAGTGTAATTATGCCTACAGAAAGCAGATCCTTTTTTTGAATCTCAAGAGGAGGGGAGTAGGTTTTGGTGTATCCTATCATGTAATACTCAATGAAGTAACTACCATTGGGTACATCAGCCAAGCTGAAATGTCCTTCTTCATCAGATACAGCTCCTTTTACCAGTACTGAATCTGACTGGCTACGCAGTAATACATTAGCATAGGCAAGGCCTTTATGCTGGTTGTCGTGAATGCTACCCTGAATGCTGCTTTGAGCATACATTAATTGATTTAGGGATAGCAATGCTATTGTGGTATAAATAAATAGTTTCATACTATTAGATGAATTTCAGTGGAGAAAGTAACCTCACTATAGTATGCAGGGAGAAGAATGCGGAAGCAGAGGGGAAGCCCCTCTTTTTCCGCTATAGCTAATACTTACTTATGAGAAGCTGGTTTAATGTTAGTGTTCAGTCGGAAGAAATTCTGGGAATCATACTTTGTCTTGACAGACACCAGTTTCTCATAATTTTCTCCAAAAGAGTCTTTCAACATATCCGAAGGACCAACCAGATCAGCGTTGAAGTTGAAGTATACTTTTCCCTGAGAATGCTTTTGCATCTCATTGAAGAAATTACGGGTCCATTCAATATTTTTTTTATTATCCAGAGGGTCAGTCCACATGGTATCTATACTCAACAAAAACCTCGCTGAGCGATCCCCAAAGGCAGTAGCCTCAGAGGAGACCTTACTGATGGCACCCTGTAGATTGCGTATGGACAAGAGTGTTTCAGGTGCGGGTAATGCTTTGGCTTTGTTGATGATAATATCCTGAACCTCTTCGCTCAAATCATCCAGGTAAATACATTTCCAGTATCCATAGAGTGTTTGCTTTTGTAAAAACGGATCAAACATCTGTTGTACGCCTACATAAGGGTAAATGTTGCTGAGATCGAGTACTGGTGTTGTGATTTCTCTTAGGGGTTGCATTAACTTTTGCCCCTCTTCCGGAGCTCCAGAGTACATTCCGGCAATGACAGTTACCCCTTTGCCATGCAATTCTTCAGGAAAGTTAGGGTGATCAGGAATGGCCCAATGGATACAATCAGAAGTGATCTCATGGGGTGCGGTTCGGGTATACTCTACCCAGAAGCGCATCACTTTTTCAGCCTCTTCTCTCGGGTACATGCAGGCAGTGAAGAAAACTTCTGGCCCCAGGTCCATGAGTTTAAACTCAAAACAAGTAACCACGCCAAAGTTTCCACCACCACCACGCAGTGCCCAGAAGAGGTCAGGATTTTCAGTTTCGCTGGCATAAACCATTTCGCCGTTGGCCAAAACCACATCAGCACCGATGAGGTTATCAATGCTCATGCCTGCTTTTCTGCGCATCCAGCTTAATCCTCCACCCAGGGTAAGTCCTGCTACTCCGGTATCAGAGACTACCCCGCCGGGGCAGGCCAGACCAAATATTTGAGTTTCATGGTCCACATCCTTCCAGGTAGCTCCTCCCTGTACTTTGGCAATTTTTCGCTTTGGGTCTACCAAAACGCTTTTCATATTAGACAGATCAACTACCAGCGCATTGTCGCCAACAGCATTTCCAGCTACATTGTGTGCTCCCCCTCTAATAGCAAGTTGCAGCTTATTTTCACGGGCAAAATTAACGGCTTGTATTACATCAGCCGTCCCGGTACAGCGCGCAATGATAGCTGGCTTTTTGTCAATCATCTTGTTCCATACTAATCGGGCAGTATCATATTGTTCGTCGCCATTCAGTAATATATCCCCCATAAAAGTAGCACTGAGGGTATCCAGCGAGTTTTCCTGAAGTAATTCTCCTGACTGATTCCGAATTTGGTGAAGTGTAGTTTTCATAGTTGAAGATTATTTAAGTGTACCTACAAAATATTCTGCTGTACTGTGATTAATTGCTTTGACACGCTCCACTGTTTTCTATACAAGCTGCTTCCTATATAGCAGGGTTAATGGCTTTAAGTCTTCAGCCCAACAAGGTTTCGCTTCTTTGAGAAAAACTATAGTCAGATTGAAGATATATGCTGAAAGAAAAAGGGCTTCAATACCAATAGTGTCAAACTAGAATTTTAGTGAAGCTATTGCTAATACAAATGATTCAAATGTTTGTAAAATTGATTCAGGGTGTCCGATTATGCTGATTGTAGTTCTGAAGGCGTGTACCCGTATTTTTCATGAAATGTTTTGCTGAAATAAGATGGACTGGAAAAACCGACTTCATAGGCAACTTCAGAAATACTCTTCTTTTTAGATTGCAATAGAAACCATGCTTTTCTCATGCGTACTTCTTTGATAAAATCGTTAGGAGACTTCCCGGTCAGGGCAATTACTTTACGGTATAACTGAGGCCTGCTTAAACCTATTAATTTGGAGAGCTTGGAAACATTCAATGGTTCTGCCTGAAGGTTTTGCTCAATGATGGTAAACAGCTTATCAGTAAAAACTACTTCAGGCCCCGTCAATACCCTTGCAGAAGAAAGGGTTGCCGGATACAATGATCCCTCAGTTTCCATCTTTAGCAGTTCTTTCAGTTGTGCAGTTATGATGATCTGGTCAGGCTGGGCAATCAAACAAAGCCTGTTGGCCTGCCTGATGGCAATTTCAAAAAAGCCGTCTTTTTCAGTTAAAGGCTGACCGTTGTTTAGGGCGATTCTATACGTAATATTCCACTCGCTACTTTCTTCATGCTTTTTGCGCAGCCGCTCAATAGTCTCTCGTATGTTTTTTGCGCACCTGATGGCATTAATGGGTGAATCAAATACACCTACAATCTTTTCCTCATTCGTATACTCAACAAATCTTCCATTGAACTTGGCAATGGCATCTACTACCAGGTTTTTAGGTTTGATAGGGACCAGATAGTATTTATTCTCGGTAGCATCAGTTCTTCTTATGTCGGTGAGGAGGATCGTACGATTGGCAACGTCCGTTTTTCCTTCCATGGTGAGCGTCATATGGCGGTCTAGCGGTGCTTCTTCTCCCAAAAAAAGTTTTAGATAAACAGGCTCTACCTCCTGTATATTACAGGGTGTGTTACCGTGAGTTGACCAATGACAGGTTTTTACAGCTTCGGGATCCGGGCCTTCAATCAGACAAAATACGGTAGAGGCTTCTTCATTGAACCAATATTGATGAAAACGTACACCAAATTCTTCCTGTCTGGCTAAATCAGCCTGGTGGGCCAGCCTTATGTCTTCTTCCGTAGGCTTGCCTTCTAATTTGTGAAAATCAATATAAATAGGCATGGCTGGTTAAAGTTATGGTCAACAATAAAGTAAAAGCTCCTGTCAGAAAGAGGAAAGGCTAATTGACTATGCTCATGATAGAGAACTGATGTTAAGAGATATTAACCACAAACAACAATTGTCCATTTGAAATAACTGAAAAGCAGATGTGGTACTACAAAATTATTCTCTGCCTGACATTTAGATCTTCTTTATCAAGGACATTTTAGACTTAACATAAAGCTAATCATAATAAACTATGCTTGTTAGTACATATGATTCATTTACTGGTAAATTTGTTTCATTTACCCTCTTATTTGATTCATAATACTTCAATTTTACATTTTAGGGGACTTTTTTAGCTGTTCTTCTATATAGATTTACCGTTGTAAATTTATGTATTCCTTTAGGCAAAAAGACATTTTCCTTTATCTTACAACCCTACTACAACCTACAGCCTTATGAAAAAACATTGCCTTCTACTTTTTCTATTATGCTTTATCACATTCACCACTTACGCTCAGGATCGCTCCTCCGGTAAATCTTTTGCTACCCGTTCCGAAGTCTTAGCACGTAATGGTATGGTAGCTACCAATCATCCGCTGGCTACCCAGATTGGTATTGACATTCTCAAACAAGGAGGATCAGCCATAGATGCTGCCATTGCCGCCAATGCTTTCCTGGGCTTTGCCGATCCCGGCATGAACGGCATAGGCGGTGATCTTTTTGCCATTGTCTGGGATGCGGAATCTCAACAACTTTACGGAATCAATGGCAGTGGAAGGTCTGCGCAGAACATGAGCAGAGAATACCTGCTGGCTCAGCAGGAGAAAGGCATTCCTTATTATACAGGTATCCTTTCTGTTACTACTCCCGGATGTGTGGATGCCTGGTTTGCGCTCAACGAAAGGTTCGGCAAGCTTCCGATGTCAACGCTGCTACAACCTACCATTGCTTATGCCAAAGAGGGGATTCCTATCACACAGGAAGTAGCCGACAATATGAAAGATGTGGAAGAAGAAGTAATCAACAGTGATCATGAGAATTTCAAAGCCCTCTTCTTCACCGACGGACATTTTCCCCGCAAAGGAGACATTTTTAAGAATCCTGCTCTGGCCAATACCCTTAGTCTGATCAGTGAGCAGGGGAGAGATGCTTACTACAAAGGAGAAATTGCCGAAAAGATTGAAGCCCATATGAAGAAAAGGGGCGGTTTCCTGACCCAAAAGGATTTAGCGGCCCACGAAGCCGAATGGGTGGAGCCAGTATCGGTTAACTATCGTGGTTATGATGTGTACGAACTTCCTCCCAATGGACAGGGTATGGGTGCCCTGCAGATGCTGACCATACTGGAAGGTTTTGACATCGGCAGCTTCGGTTATGGTAGCGTGGAGCATATCCACCACTTCTTGGAAGCCAAGAAACTTGCCTACGAAGATATGGTACACTTCTATGGCGACCCTGACTTTGGTGATATTCCCATAGAAGAATTACTTTCTGAAGAATACGCAGCGAAACGCAGGGCATTGATTGATCCTGACAAAGCTGGTGTCTATCATCCCGGTTTACAGTCAGGTGATCATACGATTTATCTGACCGCCGCGGACAAGGATGGCAACATGATCTCATTTATCCAAAGTAACTCTGCGCTTTTTGGCTCAAAGGAGGTAGTGGAAGGCTTGGGCTTTCCGCTGCAGAACAGGGGAGGAGGATTTATTCTGGAAGAAGGACATATCAATACTTACGCACCCGGCAAACGGCCTTTCCATACCATCATTCCTGCTTTTGTGACCAAAGATGGTGAGCCTTTCATGAGTTTTGGGGTGATGGGAGGCGATATGCAGACCCAGGGCCATGTGCAAATCCTGATGAATGTGCTGGACTTTGGGATGAACCTACAGGAAGCGGGGGATGCACCCCGTATCTACCATCGGGGCAGTATATGGTATGACGGTCATTCCGATAATGTCGGTGATACTTATCTGGAATCAGGCTTTGATTATGAAGTGCTGAGCGAACTGATGAAGAAAGGCCATAACATTCGCATGAGCAGAGGGATATTCGGCGGATATCAGGCCATTATGTTCAAAGATGGTGTATACTATGGCGCTTCCGAATCCCGCAAGGATGGACAAGCGGCCGGATATTAGCTATCAATCGTTTTTTTGTATAAACTTTTTTATGAAGACTATTTATCTGATTCTGTTTAGCGTTTTTATCTCTTTTTCAGCTTTTGCCCAGCCCACCAAGATCATCTTTGACACCGATATGGAATCGGATGTGGATGATGTAGGGGCTTTGGCGATGCTGCACGGACTGGCTGATGCCGGAGATGCGGAAATATTAGGCACGATGGTGTGCAGCCTCAATCCCTGGTCAGTCCCTACGGTGGATGTAGTGAATACCTATTGCGGCAGACCGGATATTCCCATCGGAGCGGTCAAAACCTTGGGCGTGTATCGCAATTCCAAGTACGCCCGTATCCTCTCCGAAGAGTTTCCTCAGGACGAAGGGCTGGGTGAGAGTGCGCAGGACGCTACCCAGCTTTATCGCCAGTTGTTAGCGGCAGAAGAAGACAGTAGTGTCGTCATTGTTACCGTAGGTTATCTTACCAACCTTGCTTACCTGCTCAACAGTGCTCCCGATGACATCAGTCCGCTCAATGGGGTGGAACTGGTACGTAAAAAGGTGAAGCATCTGGTCTGCATGGGAGGGCGTTATCCCTTTCAGCAGAATCCGGGACGCTGGGGCAACTTCAAACCTGACCCCGGAGCCATTGTGCATGTCGCGCAGGACTGGCCTACGGACATTATCTTTACCGGAGGAGGCGATTTTGCGGATCTTTTTCAAACCGGCAAAAAGACATTTGACTATCCCCAGGATTCCAATCCTATTTCCCG
The DNA here is from genome assembly GCF_038039535.1 of Catalinimonas locisalis. Classification (NCBI taxonomy): domain Bacteria; kingdom Pseudomonadati; phylum Bacteroidota; class Cytophagia; order Cytophagales; family Catalimonadaceae; genus Catalinimonas; species Catalinimonas locisalis. Next base: position 122,949 of record NZ_JBBPHP010000007.1, read on the forward strand.
TGCCTACACTATATTTCTGGAGAGTTGGAACAGAAACTATCACCACAGTGCCGATTTGATTGCTGTTTATGTAGCGGTAAAAGGCTGGGAAGAGTTTTTTGAATTCAATTCCCAGGGATACAACCATATTTTTGAAGATGGTACGCATATGTGGCGCCTGCAACCCAATGATCCCCGCCATCATTATATTGATAACCTCAAAGAAGGCATTGATCCCGATGAAGTGGCTGAGCTTTTTGATGATTATATGATTAGTGCTATACGGGCCAAGGCTGAGTAGGAAGCAGGAAGTAGGAAGATGGAAGTGGGAAGGTATTAGCAAGCGACACTTCAAACTTCCCTCTTCCAACTCCCGACTTCCTGCTTTCCCAAAAAACTTAACAGGAACTTCATGTACTCCTTACTTCTTACATTTGCTATGTCATTGGCAGCCTCGTACCTTTAATCAAAACTTTAAAGCCATGGAACTCAAAGTAGCCTTTTGGAACCTGCAGAACCTGTTTGATGCGCAACTGTCGCCTATAGCGGCCGATCTGGGCTTTACTGCTGAAAATGGATGGACCGAAGCGGTAGTGGAAGCCAAACTGGACCATCTGGCCCAGGTCATTCGCCTGATGCATGAGGGAAGTATGCCCGATCTGCTGGGCGTTTGCGAAGTAGAGAACAAACCGCTGATGGAACGGCTGATCAGCAAGCTAGATGCTGAACGCTATGCGGTGGCGCATGTGGAAAGTCCAGATATCCGTGGCATTGACGTTTCACTCATGTACAACAAGCAGCTTTTTCATCTGGACCCTGAGATGCCGCCCCGAGCCGTTAAGGTTACCAACCGTTTTCCTACCCGGGATATCTTTGAAGTGCCACTTCGTCTGAATGATTCGGATACCGAACTGATCGTCTACGTGAACCACTGGCCCAGCCGCAGCATGGGCAGGTACGAAAGTGAGCCGCTGCGCATGACGGTAGCCAATCACCTGGGCAAACTCATAGATGATAAGCTCAAGGTAGATCGTGTGGCCTATTTGTCCATGCCCGATACGGAAGAAACCCTGCAACTGCTCAACCGCTACTGGAACCGTAATGTGCTGGTGATGGGCGATTTTAATGACGAACCCTTTGACCGCAGCATACTGGACTACCTCAAAGCCAGTAGCGGCACCGATCATCTGGAGGAAGCCATCAAGGCTGATCGTTATTCGGGAAATGACAGGGAGAACACGCCCATGCCGCAGTCATACTTTGAGGAGCAGGCCTATCTGTTCAACTGCATGTGGCCCTTTCTCGCTCAGCCGGATATCGGAACCCTGTATTACGGCGGTGCTACCAATACGATGAACCTGCTGGACCAGTTTATGGTCTCCCGGGGCCTGTATTATGGTGAACAGGGCTTAAAGTTTGACTGCGAGTCGGTAAAAATCTTCCGCCCCGACATCATGAGCAGCGCCCAGAAGAAGCGGCCGGTTCGCTTTGACTTTGATAAGAACGGAGTTAAGCCTCCCAAAGGCTACAGCGATCACTTCCCCATCACCGGAAGGATAGAAGTGCTGTGAAATTTGTATATTCTGATGTGCAAAACTCTATTAATATGAAAAAGAACAAATACCTGGTAATAGGGATAGGCGTGAGTACAGCAGTGGGGGTGGCTATGGATAACATTGCTGTGGGACTCGCCTGCGGAATAGCCATAGGCCTGGCCATTGGGGCTATGGTATCCCGCAAAGAAAGCCATAAGTGAGCTGCTGCCTCTCCATCATGCTTCTCGGTATTTATGCGCAGGAGAAGGGCCTTTATGAATGACGGATGGTTGATTCACCATCGCATCAATAGCATGCGCAAGTGGGATAATAGCAGTCATAACTGCTAAAGCTTACATTGCCCAGAAAATCAGCCTTCATGAAGCACTGCAGGAGCACTCATCCGGGAGAGTTGATAGTAATGTAGTGCTGCAAGTTTAATGAAACACTTGATTTAGTGGACAAACACTGTTGCAAGTCCAATGAAACACTTGATTTAGTGGACAAATACTGTTGCAAGTCCAATGAAACACTTGATTTAGTGGACAAATACTGGTGCAAGTCTAATGAAACACTTGATTTAGTGGACAAACACTGTTGCAAGTCTAATGAAACATTTGATTTAATGGACAAACATTGCTGCAAGTCCAATGAAACAATTGATTTATTGTACAAACGTTGCTGCAAGTCCAATGAAATACTTGATTTAATGGTCAAACACTGCCGCAGGTCCACTGAAACCCTTGGAAAAATGCTGATGTAGTGCTGCAACACCATTTTTCTACCAGGAAAACAGGACAAACACTTTTGCACAAGCATTTTTCCCTGTGGAAAAGAGGTTGCGCAGCGCTGCGCTGTAATATTTCCTTAAGAAAAATGGACATGTAGCAATGCAATAGCATTTTTCCAGCAGGATCAATGGACATGCAGCCCTGTTTTACCATTTTTCCCGGCAGATGAATGGAAAATCAATCCCCCGCAAACATTAGGAAAAAAGAAGAAATGAAGAAAAAGAGGAGAGGGGGAAGTACTGTATCTGATGATTGTGAGAAACTTTGTGAAATAATGTATATTTTGAGTGATATAATTACTTGAGCACATTGACAGTGGATATTTAGAAGATATACTTAATTTGTACTATTCTATACTTGCTAAAATGATCAATAAAGAACAAAAGCTATGAATGGCAGACAAATCTTTAACTGGAGCATTCGGTTTGTTGTATTGCTCATCCTGTATTATGTTTTTTTCATAAGCGGTACACTTGCGATCACCGGCTTGCTCCCGGATGTCAGCTCGGAGCCGGGATTACTGCCCAATGACATAGGTTTACTAATCATTGGCATTGCCAATACGGTGCTCATTATACTGTTAATTCTAAGCTCACGATGGTATGGATGGAAATTAGCCATAAGCCTGGCTTTTGCTTACTATGGTGCAGTAACTTTTCAAACCCAGATTGAAAGCTGGTATTTCCTTTTGCCCTCAACCATTGATGAACAATTGTTATTGCGTTTATTTATGATGGGTTTACCGCTTGCGTTTGTTTATATACCCCTAGCCGTTTGGATTTTGAGAAAAGGAAAGGCAAATGATAAGGATAAAATAAAGCCTGAACCTTCATTAAGATTGCCTCCCGGACAGTGGATATGGAAGTTGATGGTCATTGCTTTAGTATATCTAGTACTCTATTGGGGTGCGGGTTATTTCATTGCCTGGCAAAATCCGAATTTGCGTGCTTTTTATGGAAGTCCGGGCGATATAGTCCCTTTTTGGGAACATACCGCAAATACCTTAGCCATAGATCCTGGCTTATTTCCGTTTCAGATTTTGCGCGCATTGTTATGGACGCTTTGTGCCCTCCCCATTATTCTTGGATCTAAAATGCATCCAGGCTACACCACAATACTTTTGGGTCTATTCTTTACGATTCCTCAGTGTTTGGGACTGCTCATAGAAAACCCGCTCATGCCGGATGCCAGTGTTCGTCTTAGCCACCTGATTGAAGTGGGTACGTCCAATTTTGTGTTTGCAATGATTATAAGTTGGCTATTGCATCGTGAACACCAATCTGTACAGGACTTGTTGGGCATGAAACACAAAATAAAAAAGAATGAAAAGGACATAAGCCCCTCTATCCCCACTAGAGCGCATTTATAATATGTTCTTCAACTCTTTGGACAGAAAATAGGCGCGCCTTCCATGCAGGGCCTTGCAAATACGCGCCAGATCAACCCCCTCTCTACCGCAAGTTTAGCGAAGCGTAACTTGTGGTAATTTCCCGCCACTGTTTGTGAGCACTGAACAAATCATTTGGCTGGTATCACATATAGCAATAAGTGAGTAGGGATTGAAATAAGCTGTACTTATTTATTTATACAATCTTTGAAAAGCGTATCTTGAGCAGAAGATATACTATACCAGACCAAATGATGAATCACATGAAAAAATACGCAATCCTCCTTTTACTAAATGTGCTGATGCTCAGCCCAACCCTGGCCCAGGAGAATAAAATGTACGATGAAGAGAGAGAAAACATCAGAACATTGATTGACGCATACGCTCAGGCCAGAGAAAAACAGGATACCGCTTCGCTCAATGAGATCCTGACCAAAGATATTGATCAACTGGTTTCTTCGGGAGAGTGGCGGAGAGGAAAAGAAGAGGCGCGGCAGGGCATGATGCGCAGTTCTACCAATAATCCCGGCGAAAGAACATTGACCGTTGAGCATATACGCTTTCTCAGTCTGGAAACTGCCATCGCCGACGCCCGCTATGAGATCAGCAATAGTGATGGAAGTGTAAGGAAAATGTGGAGCACATTTATCGTAGTACACGGAGGAGACCGGTGGAGAATCGCTGCCATCAGAAACATGCTGCCTGCCTAACATACATAATTCTTAATCAAAATAAGCAACATCCTATGAACGCAAACGAACTGAATCAACTGAGACTGGAACTCTCCCTCAAGGCAAAGCACGGTATAAATTTCATCCTTGCAGCCAGCATCACATGGCTCATGATTGCTTATGCCTGGACATTGTCTTATTCAGATTACGACAAGAGCGTTATTACTTTCATCATTGGAGGGCTGATGCTTCCGATGGCCTGGGGGCTTTCTAAACTCTTGAAGACAGCATGGACCATCAAAAATAATCCACTACAGTCCCTGGGCCTGTGGCTTAATTTTGCCCAGCTATTTTACTTTCCTTTTCTGATACTCATGCTTATCAAATCTCCGCAGTACTTTGTCATGACATACGTTATCATTACCGGAGCGCACTTCTTTCCCTATGCGTGGTTCTACAATGAAAAATCCTTTGCGATCATGGCAGGCGTAATTTCGCTGGGCGCATTACTGATCGGCCTGAATGTAGCGGCAGAAAATATGTTTTGGGTTCCGGCATTTATGACAGCGGCTCTGGTCGTACTGGCAGGATTACTCCATTTATCTTATAAGCAAAAGCTTAAATCCATGCCCCAATTATCTACCTCGGGGAGTCTTTAGATTTAGGATAAAAGGATAGAGAAGATATTCCCATTTGTGCGATCCATATATCGTAACAAGAGTTCTACAGCGAGAAGCTTTATCCACCATTTATCTCATGGATACTAACAGAAAGGCAGCCGCAGGAGCTAGGCGCAGTGTCGCAATCTACAACATGATTCCTAACCTGTTTTGGTCAGTGCTAAATCTGCTTCCTGTTGTAGTTTTTTGTTATGAAAATGTGCCTCTAAAACTGTTGTACGTCTTCATCGGAATAAGCCTGTTGACAATATTACTGCCCTGGTCTTTTTTTGATCGTATCCAACTGTCTAAGAAGCTGAAAGTATACAAAAGGCTGGGCGTACATCAAGTAAACAGGTTTACCCAGAACGGAACTATCATCAACGCATTGATCAGAAAAAAATATCCCTCTTACAAAGTTGTGTCATTGTCTAAAGTTCAATGGAAGAAGCTCATTCAGCAAAGCTACATATTTGAGAAGTTCCATTTCATGATGTTTGTGTTCTTTACCATCCTTATGGTGTATGCTTTGATAAAAGCCTTTTACGGATGGGCTTTGATCATCATGCTTTGCAACCTGATTTATAATGTATATCCTAACTGGCTGCAGCAGTATATCCGCTTAAGACTTAGGCGAACTGTTAGATAGGTTGAAGCAAAAATACCAGCTTGCTTTTGCAGGAGAATATTGGAAATTATTGCTTCATCTGGGATGTATGCGGCTTTTTATTAAATTGCTTTTCTATAGCAACCTCATGATGAATTACCTGAAAAATCATTATCAGTTTAAGTCCACTCAGCTAGTAGTTTTCGTTTGCCTCCTTTACTTTGGAGCATGCACACCTTCTCAAAACGAAACAGAAACCATTGCGGTAAAGTCACAGGAGTGGCAGCCCCTTTTCAATGGAGAAAACCTGGAAGGCTGGAGCAGTGTGGGGAGCGCTGAGGCAAGTGTTGAAAACAGCGTACTAACAATCAGGCGCAATGCTGACGCTGCCGGTTGGTTATTTTCAACGGCACATCCTGCTAACTTTGAATTACGGGCCGAGTATAAACTTAAGTCGGGAGCCAATAGTGGCGTAGCCGTTCGTGTGCCTACCCAAAGAAGCAGCGACCCTACCAGCAGTGGGTATGAGATCAATCTGGATAACCGTTCAGACATACAAAACCCCAGTGGAACGATAGACTTTCTGGCGCGAGCCTTCTGGACTGAAAGTATAGAGCCGGAGGGCTGGAACCAACTGCATATCCTTGCCGATGGAGATCATATACAGGTAAAAGTGAATGATCAGGAGGTAGCAGAAACTTTTAGTCGTCGTAGCATGCAGGGAGCTATCGCATTGCAGGCGCCCTGGGGTGAACAGGGAGAGGTAAGCTTCCGTAATATTGAGCTGAAGGAACTGGCTCCTTCTTCAATTACTCAGCCTCTGATAGATGATTACATGCATTCTACTTACAAGCGGAATAAAGTCCCTGTTTTTAATGGGGAAAACCTGGAAGGCTGGCATACCCTCAATAACGCCAGCTGGGCAGTGCTGGATGAGCAGATCACCGGAGACAGTCGTGGCTCAGAGGGAGGGTATCTTTGTACGGACAGTACCTACAAAAACTTTTATCTGAGCCTGAAATTCAAAATCGCTTATGAAGATAACAGTGGTGTGTTTATCCGTCTGCAACCTGATGCTGAGGAGGTCAGCCTGGATGTAGGGCTGGAGGTTAATGTGTACGATGCCCCCGGCCTTACCTGGGCACATCCTACCGGCTCCATTAACACCCATGCTCGCGCTTTTGCCGGTCTGGTAGACTACAATGACTGGAACATGATGGAGATTTTTGCTTTTGATGAACAGATAACGGTTTATGTTAATGGTATCAAAGCAGCAGAAAGTCTGGTGCCGGAAGCTTATCAACATGCCGGTAATATCTGCCTGCAGGTATATCCCAGGGTAGCTACTGACGGAGGTCCATCACAGGTCTCATACAAGGATATCATGCTCAAGGACTTTGATGAGATTCCGTTTATCGGATATTAGTAGCCTCCGGAAAAGATAGCTTAGCCCGCCAAGATGCTATACCTCAATCGCGAACTGAGCTTCCTGCAATAGCGCTTTGACTTTTTGTTTAGGATCACCTTCACCTAATGTTTCCAGAGGAAAGTAACCGCGGTAATTGGAGTCTCTGGCAATGGAAACAATTCGCTTGATATCTGTTTTCTCAGGCTTACCATTGACATACACTTCTTCCTTCACCTGCCAGCTGCGGGCGTAAGGCGCAAGTTGGCGTACCTCTTCGTAAGGATTGTCTCTCAGACTGCCAATATCCAGCATCAGTCCCAGCCAGGGATGCTGTACTTCCTGCAAAACTTCTTCCACTTCGTCGGCAGTTTTCAGAAACTCGTAGTGGTTTTGCAGATTGATCATAATTCCATGTTTGCCACCCAGGTCAGCACTTCGCTTTAGCCCCTCAATCAGTCTTTTTCTTGCTTTTTTCCATGCATCGCGCTCATTGATTTCTTTTCCGGCAAACACCCGTAAGGAGGGCGCACCAATTTTAGCAGCAGCTATTACCCAGTTTTCAATTAACTGGAAATCCGTTTCCCTCTTTTCTTTATCAGAGAGGGTAAAGTCATTTCTAACACCTGTACCGCTGATGGCCAGTCCTCGTTCATAGGCTTTACGTTTGAAATCGTATAGAAAATGATCATCCGGTACTTCAGGATAACCGGGAAAATAGTAAGCGGTAGGGTCAAGGGCATCAAAAGCCAGGCTGGCACAGAAGTCCAGCAGATCGTCAAGTTTCATGCTACCCTCACGTAGTGCCTGATTAAATGAATAGGCATTAAGTGCTAGTTTGAGGTGAGGGGGGTAGTCTCTTTTATGATGTGAAAAACTAAAAAATGAAGGAATGGCCAAAATTGCCAGTCCGGATCGCTGTAAAAAATTTCTTCGGTGCATAGGTTGTGGTGTTTGGTAAAATATACACAAAAAAATACGAAGGATGCGCAACTGATTCCACAGTAGACAGGGATACATTTTTCACATATGTTTTTATGGTTTCAAATGACTACTTATGCCACAGAAAAATGAATTGGCATAGTCTTGTCGGGCATAAGGGCATGAATTTAAATTGGAATCTTATACTCAATTTTGTGGCAGCAATGCTTGCTATTGTTAATCCGGTGGGCCTGGTACCCTTTTGGTCCGAGCTGATGAATGATGCGAGCCGTCGTGTCAAGTTTCAGGTAGCACTTCTGACCACCATTACTGCTACGGTGGTGCTGTTGATCTTTCTCAATGTAAGTCAGGCGGTGCTTGGATTTTTTAGTATAGATGTGGCAGTTTTCAAGGTGGCCGGAGGGATATTACTCTTCCAGACCGCACTCTCTATGATCAAAGGGCAGGCAACTCAACTGGAAGAACGGCAAGAAGAAGGAAACACTTCCTTTCAGATTTCCAAGCAGCGTTTTCGTAAGATCATAGTACCTCTGGTGGTACCTTTATTAGCTGGTCCAGGCTCAATTACTACGGTTATACTGTTTAGCTCAAGGGCCGATGGACCCATGGATAGCTTGGGTTTATCAGCGGTGTTGGTGATCACTATGCTGATGCTGTTTTTAATCTTTACCTTTTCTCATGTGGTAGAGAAAAGTACGGATGATCTGGTTTTTACAGTATTTACCAGAATTTTGGGAGTACTGGTAGCTGCGGTAGCCATGCAGTTTGTACTGGAAGGTTTAGGAGAAGTTTTTCCTAACTGGCTGGAAGGTCAATCCACATTTGATAATCCTGACTCTCTGGGGGCCTCTCCTGATACAAATCAGAATCCATGATAATAAGATGAGTTGCCAGGCCAGAAGTGCTGAATTGTCAATCGTACTACTTAACAAAAAACCGGCTTATCAATGTTGATAGCCGGTTTGAGTTAATTTATTGGTTAAGGATCAATTCTCATTCGGATATGCCGGATTGGGAGGTCTGACATCAAAAATCAGTACGCCAAACCCAGGTAGATTAGTATAAAATTGAGCATATCTACCGGTAAAACGTCCATCAAGAGAAGGGTTGTACGTATAGTACTGTCCGTATTCTGAATATTCAGTGCCATCAGTAGTAGTGATGCTATAGGTAAACTGAAATTCATCTCTACCGCTACCATCGTCATCAAAATCTTCAATACTTTCACCAAAATAACTGTACGCTTCTTCAGCGCTTATGGTAAGGGTAGAAGGGAAGCTGTTGAAACTACCCAGAGAAACAGTTTGAGGGCCATTGCTGATAAACAGCTCAATGCTTTCAGCTTGATGCGTATCAAAACCTTCGTAATTGAGGTCAAACTCAATTTCAGTAGTTTCCAACTGATCAGCATTGAAAAAGTATTTGTCGGGAGCAATATCAGCTTGCGCGATAATCCCTACTTCATAGTCAGGCATACGGATAGAATCTTCTTCAGAACAAGCAGAGATGAACAGCAAAAAACTTAGTATATAAAGAATATTTATAGGTCTCATAAGCGTAAATATTAATAGTTTAGTCAACATCCCAGAAGATCGGTTCAAAAGGATCAGGAGAGTAATCGGCTAATTCAGGATTAGTTTCCAGTTCTGATACGGGTATGATGAAGCGCAGCGGATAAGGAGGATTACCCATAACAGGAGCGGTAATATCAAAATTCGGGAAGCCTGTACGGCGGAAATTATTATATGCCTCTATACCATTTCCCCACAATGCCAGCTGATACTCAGTCATAATGATATTGAGCCGTTCGTCGTCAGAAGTGGCAGCATTATATGCTGATCTTACTTCATTCAGATAAGTGCTGATATCCGCTTCAGTAATTTCCTGTGCGGTTCCTGTCACAGCAGGATATTGCTCCGCGCCATAATCCTTCACTTTTTCCATAGAAATACGTATTCCCTCTTCCAGCAATAGTAAAGGGTCTCCACTAACAGAAGTGGTTAGCGCCATTTCAGCATGCAGAAACTTCACCATGTAGGCAGTGATCATAGGAAAAATCCCTTGCCCGGTACCATCAGAGGCATCTACAGTCTTAGGATTGCCCATATCTACCAAGCCTCCTACCGGATATACGCCAAAAGTAGCGATCAGGGCTCCTTCATTGGAGAATGCTGAGGGGTCACCGGCATCTCTTCCCAAGTATCCGTTGCCGAGCAAGCCAATTGGACAGCCTCCTCCCTGGCAGGTAGCGACTGCACCGCCCGCATCATCAGGCACCTGCCGGAAGATATAATAAGGCAGTCTTGGGTCTTCTAAGCTGCGATATGACACTGGCAAGCCGGTAGTGGAGCTTACGATTCCATTATTGAGTAGGTTAGCCATTGTCCAATTATCCATCCAGTAGGCAGTAGCCTGGTTGTAATGGTTTACATGCAAAGGGTGGCGGTTTTGAAAAGGCGTTTGCTGCGACCCATATTCCAGTTGGAAATCATCATCAATATCATTCATGATATTTCCATCAATGAGGCTGCTAAAACCACTTTCTGAGTCAATAGAGCCTTCCAGCCTTGTTTGAGCATACAGTTTTAATTTCAGGGTATTTCCCAAGGTTTCCCACTTTGCTAAATCCCCTCCGTAGATTAAATCACCTTCAATAAGTCCATCATGCTGGTCCAGTTCCGTCAATGCAAGGTCAATTTCGGTAAGTAAATCCTGATAGATGTTTGCGCCATTGTCCAGCGCCGGAAACGGAATTTCTTCATTCAGTGCTTCTGAATAAGGTATGTCACCAAAAAGGTCCACTAAAACACTAAAGGTGTAAGCTTTGAGCAATCGTGCAATCCCAATGTACCCAGAGTCAGTTTCCTCGGCATTGTCAATAATGGTTTGTAAATCGGCCAAAGGTCCGGCATATATATTTGTCCAAACAGAAGAGTAAGTCCCTTGCGTCTGATCATAATCCCGGATGGCTGTGGTATACCACATACGGCTAAAAGTACCGGCATTGGTATTTAACTCTTCCATAAGACTGGAAACCAGAGAAACCTCTGCGAAGCCTAAAGTATTAGACAGTACCAGATTGGTAGACACATTAGGGTCCTGGTTGATGTCTAAAGGATTTTCTCCACAAGAGGTAGAGAAAAAAATGAATGCATAGAGTATGATTTTTTTTATGTCTTTCATAGTGTAGTCAGTTTTAGAAGGTCAGTGATACATTTACACTGTAGCGACGGGTAGAAGGTACTCCGATGAAATCAATGCCTCGCTGCCCAGCAAATGAGCTGGTTTCAGGGTCAAGGTTAAGGCCATCGTGGAACCCGGGAGCTTCAAACCAGAGGTTTCTTCCACTGAAGCCTATAGTGGCTGAGCCAAAGGGTGTACTTTCCAGTATGGTAGCGGGTAGAGAATAATTTAATGCTACTTCTCTAAGGCGTATAACAGTTGCATCAAAAGTGTGAAACTCCTCAGCAGCATTCCAACCAAAACCTCCTCTATTATACCACCAGTTGAAATTTGAAATATTGACCGTGTTACGGATTTTATTACCCTCAGCATCAGTGGCAGCGAGGTAATTGCCCGCTTCGTCACGTGCGAGGCTGCCATCAGGATTTCGCTGTGCGATATAGCCTGGCATAATGCGGGATACCATACGATCTCCAGTGTCATCGGTCAGGCCTCTTCCCACGATTTCACGGTTTGACTTGGAATACAGGTCTCCACCCTGTACCCAATCAAATAAAAAGCTAAACTGAATTCCTTTATAAGAAATAGTATTGGTCAGACCTAAAGTGAAGTCAGGATTAGGGTCACCGATAACCTGGGGATCAGGATTATCCAGGTACTTACCGTAGGTTTGTCCGGGTAAGCCATCTATTAACAAGTCTCCGTCAGCATCGCGGATAGCTTCTCTGCCAATGAGTACACCGTAGGGTTGACCGTTACGATGTGCAATCTGAACAATCTCACTACTTCCTGCACTTTGCGTTAAAACGATCTGGTCAACTCCGGGAGCCAGTTCAAGCACTTCGTTGCGGTTGCGTGTAAAAGCAGCATACATATTCCAGTTGAATGCCCCGGTAGAAATTGGCGTAATGTCCAGGCCTAATTCTATACCTCTGTTTCTTACCTTACCGATATTGACTACCTGGGTGGCAGATCCGGAGGAAGGCGGTACATTGATCTGGGTAATTCCATTTCTGGTAGTACGGTTATAATAAGTAAAGTCAACTCCAATAAGACCGTTTAAAAACTGCAGGTCGGTACCTATCTCCCATTCAGTAGTGAGTTCAGGCTTAAGCAGTGGGTTGCCTCTGTTATCATTCAGTGTAGAGCCATTGATAGTACCAAACTGGTTGGTAAATGGAAACTGTGTACTACTACCACTGACAGCCTGATTTACGAGAAAATTACTGCTGGTTAGGTAAGGTTCAGCATCATTACCTACCTGGGCAATACCTGCACGTATTTTTCCGAAAGATAGTAATCCACCATTCAGGTCAAAGGCATCTGTAAAAATAAGAGAAGTGCTTACTCCAGGATAAAAGTAACTGCGATTGTCTTCCGGAAGAGTAGATGACCAGTCATTGCGGGCAGTAACATTTAGAAATGCATAGTCGCGAAAAGAGAGAGAAATGTCTGTAAAAATACCGGTAAACCTACGTTGAATAAACCTATCATCTACGACAAACTGTGCAGAGGTATTGTTCAGTGTGTTGATTCCTCTTTCAATAATTCCATTTCCTTCTACGATTTCCTGTTGTTGCGTACGCTGATTAAAGTTCCAGCCAGTGATGGTGCGTAGGTTAAAATCAGTACCAATAGCATTATCAGTTGAAATCAGTAAGTTACCGTCAAGTTCTGCGCGATAGTAATTACTATTACGGATGATGCCGGACTGTTCAATGGCGCTACCAAAGCCTCCCGGCTGAATAATAAACTGGCGTCTGTCTGTGTAGGCATTGAATCCAAGCTGATAGCTTATGGTAAGCCACTCTTTAATATCATAACCTAACTTAAGGTTACCATATACCCTATCTACTTCACTATCATCCTGGGAGTTATCAGCAACCCAGTAGGGGCTATTCACCGTTCGGTAGTACATAGCGCCACCATCTTCTTCTCTCTGATAAGGATAGGCTTCAGCATTAAAGCTAGTAGGCATCCAGAGGGCCAGTTGACTGGCAGATTGGTTGGAGCCTCCGAAGTTAGCACTACCCATAGCCGGGTTTTCTTTAGCTGTCTTTACATAATTAATAGCTCCACTAAGAAATAGGCCGTTTTCCAACTGTGCGTTTCCTCCAAAGTTTGCGGTGTAGCGGTTGATCTTAGAGTTGGGAATGATACCCTGATTCTTGGTCCAGGAGATACCTGCCGAGAGATTAGTAGTAGCTCCGCCGGAACGAATGTTAATAGCCTGTTCTAACAGACTTCCGGTTTGAAAATAATTTCGGTATTTATCGGTATGAGGTTCATAAGCTACATTATCACCTCTGGTAGCAACTGCCTGGTAGGAAGGGCTCTGGAGTAAAGGTCCCAGGCCAGGATTTGTATAGGGGTGAGGTACTGAGTCGTATGCGGTGTAAGGTGCACCAAACGAGCCGAAGTACTGCTCAATATACACATTACCATTACCTCCCTGACCATAGGTAGTCTGATAATCAGGAATAGAGGCTACCTCTTCCAAACCAAAGGAAGCATTGTAAGTTACCTCAAGGCCTTTTTTAGTTGCACTACTATTGGCTTTGGTAGTAATAATGATAGCCCCGTTCTGAGCCCTTGAACCATACAATGCTGCTGCAGCAGCACCTTTGAGTACTGTCATGGACTCAATATTGTTGGGGTCCAGATCAAATGCACGGTTGGTAACCGTGTTTCCTGAAGCAGGGTCAAAGCCTAGCGTAGAATTGTCAAAAGGAACACCATCAACCACATAAAGAGGTTGATTATTACCTGTAAGTGATGAATTACCACGAATGATAATATTGGTATTTCCTCCGATAGCGCCGCCTGCTCCCTGTACAGTCACTCCGGCAACTTTTCCATTGAGTGCACGTGCGATATCCGGCTCGGATTTTTGAGAGATGGCATTACCTTCAATTTCAGTAACAGCATATCCTAATGCTTTTTTCTCACGTTCAATGCCTACTGCTGTCACAATCACTTCACTCAACGACTTGATATCCTGAACCATTACCAAATCAATGGTTGAGCGATTACCAACAATTACTTCTTCTGTAGTGTAGCTGACTGAAGAAAAAACCAAAGTGCCTGTTTCACCAGGTAAGGTAATTCTGTATTTACCATTTACATCTGTCACAGTACCCGTGGTGGTGCCTTTTACCAGTACACTTACTCCTGGCAAAGGTCCCTCATCTTCAGAGCTTACTGTTCCGGAGACTGTACGTTCCTGAGCGAGTAAGGGGGTAAGACCCAAAAAAAGGCATACCCATAAGAGTATAATTTTTCTCATAGTGTAGGTATTTATTTGTCAATAACTAAGTAGCTGATAGAGCAAAAAGACTTGTGCCACTCCTGCAGAGTTTCTAAGAAAGTTATTGGCTTATAGAAAGTAAGAATCTAACACAGATAAATTTTAATTCTGTATTATTATATATTTTGCAAATATAAAGCTAAAAAATAATAAATATGCAATTTTTTATATTAAAAAAAGTTATTTAAACAATATTGTATATTGAATCATTAATATTGAGAGAATAGGAGATTTGCTTTAATTATTGTAAGAAATGAAGTAGGAAGATTTTATTTGAAATTAGAAGGACGATATTGAATGTATTCAATAAAAAATAGGATGGATATATCTAAATAAAGTAAAATTGATTTTTACATACTTTGCAAAAATAACCCTTGTATTTTCTGTATATAGAAATATGTAGAATATTATTTGGTTATCCTCTTACTTTATCCAGAAGTTCATTGAGCTGAGCCGCTTCTTCAGGGCTAAGGTTTTGAGCAGCATGTTCTGAGATTGGGCTGTTTTTATCTATTTGTTTCAGTAAAGATAAACCTTCATCGGTGATGGTAATATCTACCTGACGACGGTCTGCCGGACACTCTTCGCGTATCAAGAGATTTTTAACTCGCAGCTTTTCTACGATGCGCGATACGTTAGACATCTTGTCCAGCATACGTTCATTAAGGAGCATGACAGAAGAAGGATTGGGGTACTGACCTCTCAGGATGCGCAATACATTATATTGTTCAGGAGAGATATTGTATTGCTTGAGAATGGATTTGTTGATGGAATATACCCAGTTACCAGTGTACATCAGGTTAATGATGACTTTGTGTTTTTCACTGCTAAACTTTCTTTGCTTGATTTCTTCTTCTAGTTTCATTTACTAAAGATAAATTTTTTCTATCAAAAACCATCTTTGTTTTTATAACAACATGCTTATTCATTCTTTCATTTCGTTGACTTCGTTCAGATTGGAAGTCTTATAGAAATTATAAATCTTCAGCACTATGGCCATGGCTACTGCTGCTTCAGCTGCAGCTATGATAATGACAAAAAGTGCAAATGTCTGTCCCTGTAACAGGTTTGCATCGTACTGGCTGAAAGCTACCAGGTTGATATTGGCGGCATTAAAGATAAGTTCAATCCCCATTAGTACTACGATCGCATTTTTCTTGACAATAATGATTGCCAAACCGATGCAAAGCAGGAGCGCACTGAGTATAAAATAATGTTCTAACGGAATCATAAAAATGGTTTGTACAAAGCTAGTAATTTTTAACGATCTAGCCACGACTTAAAATCAGACGAACGCTCTACACTAACTACCGCCTCCATAGGGCTTTCTGGTCGGAGATCAAGCTTTACTCTACTTTTAGAGTAGCTGTGCATTTCTACAATGGCCTCTATATTGACAATAAATTTGCGGTTGATGCGAAAGAAAGAGTCAGGGTCAAGCATATCATCAAGCTGCTGTATAGTATGATCTACAACATACTTCTGCTTATCTAAGGTGAGCATCTGCACCAGTTTATCATGGGCATAGAAGTAAGCGATCTGATCAGTATCAATGCTTTTCATCCTTTGGCCAAAACTCACCATAAATCTTTTCTTATATGCAGGCTTGCGCAGGCTATCCAGCAGTGACTTTAAATCCTGCTGCGGTGGCTGATTTTGTCCCTGTAAACGTTGGTATTTTCGTAAACTTGCTTCCAAATCTCTTCGGCTCACTGGCTTGAGAAGGTAATCAATACTATTCAGCTTGAATGCTTCTATTGCATACTCGTCATAAGCCGTAGTGAAGATGATGGGGGTTTGAATATGCTCAATTCCTAACTGTTGCAATTGCTCAAAAATTTTGAAAGAAACACCATCGGATAGATGAATATCCAAAAATATGAGGTCAGCACGATTTTCCTGAAACCAGCTTACGGCCTGTTTGATGGAAGCCAGTGTAGCCGTAACTTCAATTTTACTATCAATATGTTGGAGGCTGCGGATCAGCTTATCAGCAGCGGGTTTTTCATCTTCAATAATGAGTACTTGCATGTCAAAAGTGATTTTGGAGCAGCGGAATACTGGCTATGTACCGTGCTTCTTCAGGATAAAATTCAGGCGTAGCGGTGGTAAGAATGCGGTATTTCTCCTTCAGATTATAAATCCCTATTCCAGTAGAGTAAATATTTTCTTCTCTTTTCTGCAAATTATTGATGATGCGTAAGCAATGGTTTGCTACCTCTAGTTGGATGATCAAAGGTTGATCTGCACTTAGCACATTATGTTTGATTGCGTTTTCTACCAAAATTTGCAGACTTAGTGGCGGAAGCTTATGGTGCATATGCTCTGGTTCAATAGAATTTTTTATTATTAGAGCGTTGCCAAAGCGGATTTTTTGCAAATAAACATATGATTCCATCATACTTAATTCTTCCTCAAGACTTACCAGGCTTTTGTCTTTTATTTCCAGAATATAACGGTAGAATCGGGCAAATTCATCAATAAACTCTTCTGCCAGGTCGGGGTTAGTGTGTACCAGTGAAGATAAAGTATTCAGACTGTTGAATAGAAAATGCGGATTAACCTGGTTTTTCAACGCTTCGTATTGTGTTCTCAGGTGCTCTTTTTGCAGACGCTCTGACTCAATAAGGGATGTTTTCCATGCCCTGAAGAAAGCGCTGCCTTCCATGATAGATGTAGCGATAATATTGACAATAAGTGCGATGATGATGTTATCAAATAAGGAAGGCGCAAACTGTGTATCTTCTAAAGAAAGAATAAAAAAATAGAGGTAAGTCCACAGCGTTATGATCAGTATGGCATTGAATGAAGTGATCAGAATCTCAAGGATGATTCGTTTGCCAACATAACGATTCCAGGGCATGAAATTATCCAGACCACGGACTGTAGTAATGTTGGCTGCGAAAATAGCCGCCGATACTGTAAAAGTGAAGATGATATCGTAAATGAGAAGGCTTTCCCTGGCAATAGTCCACTCACTGCCAGTAAAAATCGCTTTGAGGATAAATATACCGGGAAGCAGCAGGCTAATTGCTGCGATAGCAATTAGTACGTACTGATAGACCTGTAAACGCCGGGATCGCTGGGGAATCATTAGTCAAAATAACCAAATTTCAAACTAAGCCCAACACTCATACTGCTCAGATCGCTATCCTGTATACCGATGGTATCAGAGCCACTCACCAGGCGATAGGTAATGCCTCCGGCCACTCTGAAGAAAGGAGCGACATTGACTTCCAGATGAGCGCCCGGTTCAAAAACGAAGAAAGCACTCTCTGTGTTAGTAAAGTCACCTGCTCCTTCAAAGTCTTGTTCTACACTACCTCCTCCTACCAATACATTGGTCATCAGATGTAAAATACGGTCTGAGCTCAACACATATTCAAACATAAATCCGCCATAACCCATATCATAATGCAAATCCAGATTAGGATCAACTCTCACATCTTCAGGTACAGGGAGGTTATTGACCAGGCCAAAGCCACCACCACCAATCATGAATTTTTTGTTGACAAACCAGCCTCCATAACCCCCAAAAAATGCCGCAAAATCGCCACTAATTGCTGAAAGCCGTACTGCCGGACCTCCGTAACCTCCGGAGTTGGTGATGGTAAAATCTCCAAATAAAGTTTCCTGAGGTGCGTCCTCCTGTGCAATTAGGGGTATTGAAATGCCAAAAAGTAAAAAAAATACGAGCGTTTGTTTTTTAAAAAATGCAAGGCGTTTTAACATAGTTGTCTGTATTCAGATTAATAATATAAACCAATACAAGTCTGCCCTTCAATTGTTATCATTTTGTCGGGAGATATGAAAGAATTTATGCTGAAGATAGCCCAGCTATAATAGGTTATAAAAAAATAGTGGACGAACAGGAAAAAAACTGAGATGAACGAGGGGAAAAGGCTAATGCTCTTCCATCAGCTCCGGTTTGTTTTGAGTTTTTTTCCCATTTATCTGCTTTTTCTCGGTATGAAGTATAATACGGAAGGTAGTTCCTACGTCTATTTCAGAATCTTTGACAAAGATTTTTCCCCGGTGGTAGTTTTCAATGATTCGTTGTGCCAATGACAAGCCTAATCCCCAGCCACGCTTTTTGGTGGTATAACCGGGAGTGAAAACCTGATTGATCTTAGATTTATGAATCCCTTTTCCAGTGTCTGCTATATCAATAATTACCTTGTTCTTCTCCTGGTTGATGTGGATGTTGATGTTACCAACTCCGCTCATTGCATCTACTGCGTTTTTACAGATATTTTCAATCACCCACTCAAAAAGCGGACGGTTTAACATCACTTCTATGTCATCTGAAGCACTGTGCACCTGCATTTTGACTTTGGTAGAAATCCGTTTCTCCAGATAGTTGAGGGTACTCTTGATGGTGGCACTGATATTTTCATTCTTGAGGGTAGGAACGGACCCAATGCTGGAAAAGCGGGAAGTGATCATTTCCAGACGTTGTATGTCTTTATCCAGTTCTTTGATGATGGCGGGGTCATAACGGTCGGGGTCGGAGCGGAAAAATTCCAGCCAGGCCATCAGAGAGGAGAGAGGAGTGCCCAGTTGGTGAGCGGTTTCTTTGGCCATACCAATCCACACACGGTTTTGTTCTGCGCGCCTTGAGTAACTGAATACTGTGTAGGTAAGCAAGATAAAAACAGCGATAACTGAAAGCTGCACGTAAGGGTAGTACTGCAACTGAGTGAGGAGGAAAGAATTCTTGTAGTACACAAACTGATAGCCATCAACCATTCCGGTAGTTGGATTGGTAAGCACGATTTCTATATGATCATGTAGCTCTCGCATTTCCTCAAGCTGTTCTTCAATGATACGAGCCTTCTTTTCTTCACTAAAAGAGTCTTTGAGGCCCAGATTTCGCCCCTCTATATAGTTACCATAGCTATCGGTAAGTATGACCGGAATACTGTTATTGGGTACTATGACCTGCTGAAAAAGAAAAGGAATATCATCACCCTCAGAGTTGGCTACCATTTCCAGTGTTTCAGCATAAAGGTTAATGAAACTTCTTTCTCTTTCTTTTAACTCTTCTACCAGGCTATTGGTGTAATAAACAGAACCGCCAGCAATGAGTGTGGCAAAGACCAGCACTATAATCTTTACGGTATTCTTTTTCTGATAGATGTTATCCACCTTTTCTTTGGAATAAACACGATTCTTCATGTACGAAATCAGTTTTCTACTGGCCTATGTGGTTTGGGTATAGCCATACACATCTAAATTAACGAATATGAGGCAATAAATTATTCGTACCCTTAAGAATATTAGTGCTTTGCAATTGCTTCTGCCAAATTACTGATTGGATAACAGCCATTTTGCCATCACTTTGTAATTGACCTTAGCACCATGCATAAGTATGCCGACACGATAGATCCTTCCGGCAATCCAGGTGGTGAAAATGAATCCGCCTACCAGTAGCGCCATGGACAGTATCAGTTGCCAGGTTGGTATGCCAAAAGGTACCCGCATCATCATCGTTACCGGTGCAGTAAAAGGTATCATAGAAAGCCATATCGCCAGCGTACCGTTGGGTTCGTTTAGTACTGCTCCCAAGGTTACGATAGAGAGAATAAGGGGGGTAGAGATCGGAAGCATAAACTGCTGCGTATCAGTATTGGAATCTGATGCTGAACCAATAGCGGCGAAAAGTGCTCCGTAAAGCAAATACCCTCCCAGGAAATAAAAAAGAAAAGTAAGCACAAAGCCTGTAACATCCAGAGATGCCAGCGCTTCCTGTAAGCCCATAGCCATTTCAGATTGGGCCTGATTTGCCTCAGGCATTCCCTGACTAAGTTGCTCGTTGCGTTGCTGTATCAGGTCCTCAGGACTAAAACCCTGCAGAAATACAGTAGCCAAACCAAAAGTCAGAGCTATCCAGAGGAGGAATTGAGTGAGGCCAACCGAAGCTACACCAATGATTTTTCCCATCATCAGTTGAAAGGGGCGTACAGAAGACATGACAACTTCTACAATACGGTTTGACTTTTCCTCCATTACACCCCTCATCACCTGCGCGCCATACAGGAAAATAAAAGTATAAATCAGAAATGCTCCCACATAGCCCACCACGGAAGCCACTCCGGCGTCCCCTTGCTGCTCTCCCGCTTCAGTCAGACTTATGGTTTGTATGTTGATATTTGTTTCCAACTGTTCCAGCGTTTCTCTACTGATGTTAGAGCGCTCCAGCTTGATATTTTTAATTTTGTCCTGAAGCATGCGCTCTATGCCATTGATCATACTCAGGCTTGGGCTACTTTCAGAAAAAAGCGTAATGCCGTCCGGATTTTCTACATCAATCTGAGGAATGTAGAGTAAACCGAATTGTTGCCCCCGGCTTACTTCTTCTTTAGCGCTTTCTACCGGCTCAGTCACATATTGGTAAATGATATTGTCTTCACCTGCAACTGAGTTGAGAAAGCTTTCGGCCAGCAATCCACTTTCATCCACCACAGCGATAATCTTAGTATCAGAGCTATCCATGGAGGCTAACCATACCGGTACTATTACAATAGCCGCAAAGACCAATGGTCCGATCAGGGTCATGATGATAAACGACTTCTTACGCACTCTGGTCAGGTACTCACGCTTGATGATTAGTCCTATCTTATTCATATTAGTTTTCTTGTACTTCTCTGATAAAAATCTCGTTCATGCTGGGAATCTTCTCCTGGAAGGAGTGTACTTCTACACAGTTAATTAGTTCTCTTAGCAAATCGTTGGGGGCGTAGGAAGGGTCAATCTGTAATGTAGAATACAGGTCTCCATTTTCCAAAGCTCTTTCCTCAAGGAGTTCATAGTCAATGTTCAGGCCATTGAGCGTACCACTGTGGGTCACCAGAAAGGTATTGGTACGATAGCGGTTTTTGATCTCTGCTTTGGTACCATCCAATATTTTTTCTGCTTTATGGATAAGCGCCACATGGCTGCACATTTCTTCAACTGATTCCATACGGTGGGTAGAAAAAATAATTGTTTTTCCGTTTTCTCTCAGCTTAAGAATTTCATCTTTGATAAGGTTGGCATTTACCGGGTCAAAACCCGTGAAGGGTTCATCCAGAATAATCAGGTCTGGTTCGTGCACTACCGTAGCGATGAACTGAATTTTTTGCTGCATGCCTTTGGAAAGGTCCTCTATCTTTTTTTCGCTCCATCCGCTGATATTAAGCCTGTCAAACCAATCGTTGATACGGTGGATGGCTTCGCCTGCCTTCAGGCCTTTTAACTGTGCAAGATACAAAAGGTGTTCGCCAACTTTCATTTTAGGATAGAGCCCCCGCTCCTCGGGCAGATAGCCAATATCAGCAATATGCTTAGGCCTTAGTTTTTCTCCTTTAATATAAATAGCACCGCTATCAGCATTGATGATCTGGTTGATGATACGGATTAAGGTGGTTTTGCCTGCTCCATTAGGTCCTAATAAACCAAAAATAGCCTGCTGGGGTATTTGCAGGCTAACCTCACGAAGAGCCTCGTGTTTGGCATATTTCTTACTTATTTGATCCGCCTCAAGAATGTTCATATCTGACTCTAAAAAAAATTTTACTGTAAATATATCTTAGTCGTAATGGGATGCCAACAAAAAAAGGCGTAATTACTGATTACGCCTTATTATTTATTTTAAACTAAATCAACAAAATTAATCACTCTTTCATTTTAAAAGTGACATTACCCATAGCTACATCAATGTCAAAGCTAATCAGATTTGTTGCCTCCTCATCATAGCTTTCATTCACATATACATTGGGCTCAATCTCTTTGAAATGCTTGAGCATTTTAATACGACATAGCGGAGAATTGTTCACATAAACAATCAAAGGTATGTCAGGGTCATCCAGCATCACTTCCATACTTCCTGCGCCTACACTTGCTTTGATATTACTTTTATCAGCAGCATGCTCACTGAAATGCATCAACAATTTACCAAAGCCAACATCAGCTACAACTTCCCTGGCACGAGATAGGTTAAGTTGATCAAGTTCCAGCACGCCCATGTCCACTTTAGCATAAAAAGTATCCATAGGAATACGGTTAGATACATTGGCAAAATAGCCTACCTTCACATCAGCACTTCCGGTATTAATTTTAAAACTCTCAACCGATAAGCCGGATAAGTCTACTGAAGAGTTACCCATACCATAGTGCAAATCCAGATTAAAAGGGATGCCGCGCGAAAGATAAACATGCCAGGGCTTATCCCCTCCATTATTTTGTTGTCCGAATACCCTACTGGAAATACTTGAAGTAAAATTTTCTGTAGGGTCTTCAAACTTTAACTTTACCAGATGTTCGTTATTACTTACTTCATTGGTGACAATAGGGTTGAAATCTTGATCTTCGGGATAACCATATATGCTTACCGCACGCATATTATACGTTGAATTGATGCGGCAAGAAACAGATGGCGCATTCATCACTAATCTTACTACCTGCTGTTCATCTACTGGCAATACGTGATAATGCTGCTTAGTTTGCGCTCTTCCTCCTGCTACAGTCAGTATTGTACTTGTGATCAATACTAATAAAACTTTCATGTACTTGAATACGAAACAATCACAATCAGGTTGCTCTTAGCACATAACTAATAAAAAAAAGCAATGCTTGACACATTGCTTTCTTTATATGATTCTGAAAAGTTAAAGTCTTTAGAAAAATTCTTTCATCCGCTCAAAGAAGCTTTTGTCAGATTTTTCCGGATTAGGTTTAAAGTTAGGAGAGTCTCTAAGCTCATTGAGTATCTTTCTCTCATTATCACTTACAGATTTTGGCGTCCAGACATTTACATGGATCAGTTGGTCTCCTTGTCCGTATCCATTAATTTCTTTAATACCTTTGCCTCTGAGTCTGAGGATTTTTCCACTTTGTGTACCCGGTTCAATTTTAATTTTTACGCTTCCATCAATAGTGGGGACTTCCACAGAGGTACCTAGTGTAACATCTACAAAACTGAGGTGGAGGTCATATATTACATTAGAACCATCTCTTTTCAGAAATTCATCTTCAGCCTCTTCAATTACGATGAGCAGATCACCGGGAACCCCACCGCGTTTGGGCATGTTTCCTTTGCCTGACATAGAAAGCTGCATGCCTTCACCTACACCTTCAGGTATTTTTACAGGAATTATCTCTTCCTGCAGCACGCGTCCTTCGCCATGACAATTACCACATCTTTCGTCAATGGTTTTACCTTCGCCACCACAGGTAGGGCAGGTGTTGGCAGAAACCATTTGGCCCAGCATCGTATTGACTACTTTTCTTACCTGACCGGTACCGTTACAGGTATGACAGGTAGTAACCGCAGTGCCATTTTTGGCTCCGTTACCATTACAGACATCACAGGCAACGTATCGCTTAACTTTTATTTTCTTCTCAACTCCCAGAGCTACTTCCTGAAGCGTTAATTTCAGCTTGATACGCAGGTTTGAACCTTTACGTTGACGCTGACCACGACCGCCGCTGCCTCCAAAGAAACTTTCAAAGGCTGAGCCTCCGAAGATATCTCCGAACTGAGAGAAGATATCATCCATGCTCATCCCTCCGCCACCGAAGCCTCCGCCGGCGCCACTTCCTACACCCTGATGACCAAAGCGGTCGTAACGCGCTCTTTTGTCAGGGTCACGCAGCACCTCATAGGCTTCTGCTGCTTCCTTAAATTTGTCTTCTGCTTCGGGATTATCAGGATTCTTATCCGGATGAAATTTAATGGCTGTTTTCCGATAAGCCTTCTTTATTTCATCCTGGGAAGCATCCCGAGAGAGCCCTAATATTTCGTAATAGTCTCTTTTTGCCATAAAGCTTTATTGTCCAATTACAACTTTAGCATAGCGTAATACCTTTTCTCCCAAAAAATATCCTTTCTCCACTACATCCACAATCTTACCCTTTAGCTTATCTTCGGGAGCAGGGGTTTGTGCTACTGCTTCGTGATAGTCACTGTCAAAGTCATTTCCAGGACCTACTTCCATAGGTTTGAGGCCCTTTTGTGTCAGAACTTTGTGAAATTTTTGGCTGACCAGGCTGATGCCTTCATACATAGGCGCCACTTCTTCTTTGTTTTCAAAGATCTGGAGAGAACGTTCAAGGTCATCCACTACCGTAAGTAAGTCCAGAATCAATTCTTCATTGGCAGTTTTGACCAAATCTAACCTTTCCTTAGACGTACGTTTGCGATAGTTTTCAAACTCGGCATACAAGCGCAGATACTTATCCTTAGCAGCTGATACTTCCTCTTCTAGCTTTTGAACAGTATCATCCTGCTCTGTCGTATCGTCAGTCTCCATATTTTGATCAGAAGCTTTGTCAGCCTCTTCGTGTATTGAATGTGTATTTTCTTTTTCCATATTGGATTGCTCTTTCATACTCTCTTCAGCAGTTACTTCAGTATGTTGCTTGTTTTCTTCAGATTCATTATGAGCCATAACCATAATTATTTATTAAATAATTGACTACCGAATGAAAAGGTCAACTATTTTGCCAATGGTGAAAGTAGTGACAAGATGACATGCCACTTACTACTGTAAGGCCTGCCACAGCATATCTTTGAGCTGACTGATATTCTTCTCTGCTACTGCCGAAATAAAAATATAAGGTATATCTATGGTAATTTCTTCTTTCATCTCCTGAGCTAACTCCTCATCCAACAGATCGGATTTTGTGATGGCTAACATGCGTTTTTTGTCCAGCATTTCGGGATTATAGCGCTCCAATTCGTTCAGAAGAGTCTCATATTCCTGATTGATGTCTTTGCTGTCAGCAGGAATCATGAATAGAAGAATGGCGTTTCGCTCAATATGTCGTAAAAAGCGGGTTCCTAATCCTTTGCCTTCAGCTGCCCCTTCTATGATACCCGGAATGTCTGCTACTACAAACGACTTATACTGCCTGTATTCTACTACCCCCAGGTTAGGGGTGAGGGTAGTGAAAGGGTAATCTGCAATTTCCGGTCGGGCTGCAGAAATCACCGACAACAAAGTAGATTTACCGGCATTTGGGAAACCAATGAGCCCGACATCAGCCAGCACTTTCAGTTCCAGTATAAACCATTCTTCTTTGCCTGGCTCCCCAGGTTGAGCAAAGCGAGGGGTCTGAAAGGTTGATGTTTTAAAGTGATCATTGCCTAAGCCTCCACGACCGCCTTCCAGCAAGATAAACTCCTGTCCATCCTCGGTGATTTCTCCGACCACTTCTCCACTTTCGGCATGCTTAGCTACAGTGCCTAGCGGGACATCCAGAATTACATCTTCACCCTGGGCACCGGTCTTCCTGCCTGCCCCTCCATTTTCTCCTTTCTCAGCGATGACATGCTTCTGGTATTTGAGGTGCAGTAGTGTCCAGTGCTGCGCATTACCACGCAAGATAATATGGCCTCCTCTTCCACCATCGCCTCCATCCGGCCCCCCTTTAGGAACGAATTTTTCTCGCCTGAGGTGGGCGGAGCCTGCCCCGCCTTTGCCTGAACGGGCACAGAATTTTACATAATCAATGAAGTTGGATGAGGCCAAGCTGGAAAAAATTAATGGGTGAAATACTATTCATTCAAAGGCCAAGCATAGCCCAAAAGTTCAACCAGGTACTTCGGTTATGCTTTTTTAGCATCAATTTCTTTTGCAATACGCTGGAAAATATCATCAATTGCTCCTACACCATTGACTTTGGCAAGCTTGCTTTGTTCTTTGTAGTAATTGGCTACCGGGAGTGTCTCATCCTTGTATACATTCAGGCGGGTTTCAATTTTCGTGCGATCCTGATCGTCTGTTCTTCCCGAAGTTTTGCCTCTTTCCAGCAGACGATTGATCAGCTCTTCATCCGGAACTTCCAGCATTATTGTTGCCACGATAGGCATATCTTTGCTCTCTAAAAGTTTATCCAATGCTTCAGCCTGTGGAATGGTACGGGGGAAACCATCAAAGATAATACCCGAGGCATCGTGATTTTCCTGAAGTTTAACGTCAACCATGTCCACTACGAGCTGGTCGGGTACAAGCTTACCCTCATCCATGTAGCTTTTGGCTTTTTGTCCTAGGGCAGTGCCCTCACCCAGATGTTTTCTGAAAAGATCACCCGTAGAGATATGCAGTAAATTATAATGTTTGATCAGTTTTTCGCTTTGTGTTCCTTTCCCAGCACCGGGAGGGCCAAAAAGTACGATATTAAGCATGGCGATGTTGTTTTAATGAAAAATTCAATGTCTGCTGTGCTAAGCTGGCAAATATAAACGCTACAGGGTACTAATAATAATATTATTGTAAAATACAGCAAAAGGATCTACTCTTCCAGACGATAAATTTCTTTGTACTGACGCCCGAATCCATCATAATCAAGTCCGTAGCCTACCACAAATTTATTTGGTATTTCTATTCCTTTGTATTTTAAGTCTACCGGAGTTTGTAGTGCATCAGGTTTGAAAAGCAGGCTGGCAATGCTGATGCTGGCGGGTCGTTTTTCCTCAAGTACCTTGATGAGATGTTGTACAGTGAATCCGGTGTCTACAATATCTTCCAGAAGAATGATGTCTTTACCTTCCAGCGGAGTATCCAGCCCAAAAAGCTGCTTTACTTTTCCGCTGCTTTGTGTACCCTGATAAGATTTTACCTTTACAAAACTGACCTCCACCTCAATCTCCAGACATTTTACGAGGTCAGAAGCAAACATAAATGCTCCGTTTAGTACAGCTACCAGTATAGGTTTGCGTCCGGCATAGTCTTTATTAATTGCCTGAGCTATGTTACGAATGGTTTCCTGTATCTTGTTTTCTTCTATAAAAGGAACAAAGGATTTATCATTAATTTTCATATTACAAACTTAGCATCAGGTGGTGGTAAATGTCTAAATAACTTTGAATATCTTTTTTATGCACCTTCTCATGAGGTGTATGGGCGTTGGCAATAGGAACTCCTACGAAGCACCAGTCCAGAGGATAGGGCGACATATGAATTTCACGACCATCGCTGGAGCCTTCTCTCTCCACTTCCAACTGGAAAGCTACTTCAGATTCTTCGGCCAGCTTTATGATTTTATTTACAAAGGGACGACGAGGAATGTTTCGGTCTCTTAAGGATATTACAGCACCTTCTCCATGTTTTACGCCCTCTGTGACCCAGGTGATGTCTGCCACTAGGCATTGTTTCACCGGGCAATGCTTCATGATATAGTCCAGCAAAAAAGGTACGGATCCGCCGCCCTGTTCCTCACAGCAGCTAAACACTATCAGGCCATCCTCCAGGGTTTCAGCCAGTTTCAACATGTTATAAACTCCCAGGCGGTTGTCCAGATAAGAAGATGTGATGTATTTTTTCTTTTCTTTAAAGTAACAGTCAAATACCAGGTTGGTACCGCTTGCTATACCCCGGCCAAACTTATAGTGGAGTTTTTTCTTTTTATCTTTTTTTTGCTGCTGCACTTTAAGTTCGCAGATCACCGGGCCCAGGGCATCTTCTCCGGACAGCTTATAACCATCTTTTACCTCTGGGCTTCCTATGGGAATGAGCTGATCCTGGTAACGTACGGTGAACCCGATTGAATCCATATGGGCAAAAACAGCAGTGCGAGGCTTGCCAAACCGTAAAATCAGGCAATCTTGTAGGGCTTCACCTGCTATAATTTCAGGCTGTACCTTCCAGCCAGACATCTCCCTCTCCACATAGCTGATGATGAATTCTTTCATTTTCCCTTCATCTCCGGAAGGGGCAAAAACTTCACAAAGCTCCTTTAACAGATTGGTATGCATAATAAATAAAATGCCCGGCTAAGTAAGAGCCGGGCAAGCTAAATTTTGAGTGTTGAGAAGGCAAATTTAAGCCTCGTACTTCACTTGTGCAATTTGTTTGTCAATTGTATAACGGCCTACGCCTTCTTCGCCGATAACTTCAAAGAGCTCCAGGCAACGGCGAGCAATGTATTCTTCTTCTACCTGCTCATTTAGGAACCAGGCCAGGAAGTTGAACGTAGTGAAGTCCTGTAACTTCTGGCATTTGGCAGCAATGCGGTTGAGCGACTGAGTTACTGCAATTTCCTGCTGTAGTGCCTCTTCAAATATGCCCCTGAAAGAATCAAACTCAGAAGAGATATTCGTAATCTCGGGAGAAACCGCTGCACCGCCCAGATCATTAATATATTTGAAGATTTTCATCATGTGAGCCCTTTCTTCCTCTGATTGGCTATAGAAGAAACCTGCACTATTATCAAACCCATGCCTGTCACACCAGGAAGCCATAGCAAGGTAAGTTGCAGAAGATTTGGCCTCCATTTTAATCTGTTCGTTAAGTAAGCTCTCAACTTCTTCAGTAAGAGATGTTTTTAACCTTAATAAATCTTTCATGAATGTATTTTTAATATCTGGATTACACATTATACTACTAAATATCGGTGATAGTTACAGAAAATGCTACCCAGAATCTTAATTCGGAAAAATTCTAAACAGGCTGTTAAGTAAGTACCGGAGCGTAGATTCGCTCTTGAATGATGCTGTTGAGCTCCAGCATCGCGCGAGCACCGGCAAAAAGCTCTTTAAGGCCTAACAATTCAGTTACTGATAGAACGAAACAACGGTCACAACCATGAGGGGAAATAATTTCAATGTCAGAAGCCATGCTGATGTTCTCAATCATAGCAGGAATATTGATCTTATCCAGGCTCTTTTTTACACAAAAAAAGCAGGGTACAGAAAGTGAAGAGCTGTACCCTCCATATTCCAATATAAAGCAACCCTTCTGATCATCCTGATACAGACAGCCACTCTCATTACAAAATATTACTCTGACTGATGACATGTCTGCAAAAATAGGCTTATTTATAATAAATACAAATAAGCCGTATGTTTTACTAACAAATATTATGATCAGGAAATCTAGACTCCATCAAAAAGGCAAATCATCTTCATCACCCCCGTCATCAGCGAAGGGCAAATCATCGGTAGAGGATGCCTCATGCGTAGGAGAAGAAGAGGTTTCTGCTCCTTTCTGCATTCGCCATGCCTGTAATGAATTAAAATACTTGGTTTCTCCCTGCCGATCTGTCCATTTACGCCCTTTCAGATTGAAAGAAACTGTAACTTCATCACCTACCTTAAATTCATCCAGCATAGCACAGCGATCCTGTATTGCTTCAAATTTGACGTACTCAGGGTATTGCGGGTTATCGGCATACTCAATTACAAACTCTCTTTTCTGAAAGCGATCATTGATCTGCGTAGTGTCAAAAATCTCAATTAGCTTTCCTTTAACTTCCATATTCTACTTTTAGGTATGATTGTAACATTTTTCCCCAAGCTTCATGCTATTGCACAGGACAATCTGGGGATTATTCGTACAAAGGTAAAAAACAGATGAGAAGGTTGAGGGGAGCTTGGTAAGTTTTTTACAATAAAATAGAAAGAAGTGTGTTTTTTTATTGGTTAAAGCCTGCTGGCAAAATATGAATAGTATTTAGTATCAGACTGATAAAAATAGTAGATACTCGGAATCAATTCGGGTTCAGTTTTTGTACTGGCATTACTACCTTTAAGCCGCGGATTCATTTCGCCTGTAAATCATTTGTGTTATTTCAAAATCCATCAGTAAACATGGCTATAGACTTTATCATAGCTTCTTTTGTATTGGCATTTGGTACCGTACTGGTCATTATTAATGCTTTAAAAAATCGTCAGTCCAACCAGTCAAATAACGATGGAGGGCTTCCGATTGAATTTGACTTTCCGGAACTGGATCTGCCGCCGGGAGTAACTCTTCCCGGAAACGGACCGAGCGTGAAAGAGCGTGAAAAAGTAGGCGCTCACTAAAAAAGAAACCCCTGCTCAAATTATTGAGCAGGGGTTTCTTATGATGTTATTTCAATTAAGAGTATACTTCTTCTACATTTTTGTGCATATCGGGGTAAGCTCTCATTTTGTGCTCTCCTATATCCAGTCCTTCTGTTTCTTCTTCTTTGGATACTCTTATGCCGATCGTTGCTTTCAGTACGTAAAAAATGAGCAGTGAGGTAGCAAAGCAGAATACACCTACTGATACAATGCCAATCAACTGACTGATGAGTTGAGCACCGCTGGCAAGTTCTCCAAATAAGCCTACTGCCAAAGTACCCCACACGCCACACATCAGGTGAACTGAAATTGCTCCTACAGGATCATCTAAACGTAAACGGTCAAACAAAACCACGGCACAGACGACCAATGCACCGGCAACAAGCCCGATGATGATAGCGTCAGTAATCCCCATTTGGTCCGCTCCCGCAGTGATACCTACCAGCCCACCAAGTATACCATTGAGTACCATAGTAAGGTCATTGGACTTTACAACAATAACTGAAGTGACGAGGGCACCTAAAGCACCGGCAGCAGCCGCCAGCGTAGTAGTTACAAAGACTAAAGATACCAGACCGGGATCAGCACTTAATACAGATCCACCGTTAAAACCATACCATCCAAACCAAAGAAGAAATACCCCAACAGTAGCAAAAGGCATACTATGACCAGGAATAGGGCGAATTTTTCCGTCAATGTATTTTCCACGACGGGCACCTAACAGCATAACACCGGCCAAGGCTGCCCATCCCCCTACGGAGTGAACGATGGTAGAACCTGCGAAATCATAAAACGGAGTTTCCAGGGCATCAAGAAAACCACCACCCCATTTCCACATACCAACGATAGGGTAGCAGAAACCGACATAAATAAGCGTGAAGACTAAAAAGCTGTTAAGTTTAATTCTTTCAGCTACTGCACCCGAGACGATGGTAGCAGCAGTAGCAGCAAACATGGCCTGAAATAGAAAATCAGTGTAGTAGGTGTACGCTTCGTTATAACCGCCATTGTTGGCACCCTCAGGAAGAGTAAGACCAAACCCGGCAAAGCCGAAGAAACTACCGGCAAAATCTCCACCGGGATACATGATGTTAAAGCCCCAGAGTGCGTAGGTGAGCAGGCCTATTGGCAGGATAGTGGCATTTTTGAATAGGATATTGACAGTGTTTTTAGATTGAGTGAGGCCGGTCTCGAGAGTGGCAAATCCCAGGTGCATAATAAAAACCAGGATGGTAGCCATCATCATCCATAGATTGTTTGTCGTAAATAGTGCTTCCATAATGTTTTAAGAATTTAACTTTGCTTAAGTGATATTTTAGTTCAGTGCTTCAGTCCCTTTCTCTCCGTTGCGGATGCGGTATACTTCCTCTACATGAGTCACGAAAATTTTACCGTCTCCCACCTTTCCGGTGCGACCCACATTAAGGATGGTATCCACTGCTTTTTGAAGAAATCCATCTGAAACAATGATCTCAAGCTTAGTACGAGGTATGTATCCTACATCGTAAGTAGCACCACGGTAGGTGTGGTATTCTTTTTCCAGGCCATGACCTTTTACATCATAAAAGGATAGAAAAGTGACTCCTACCGCTGCCAGCGCTTCTACAACCTCTTCAAATTTGGAAGTCCGAATGATGGCTTCAATTTTTTTCATAAATAATGGTTTTTGATAGGCATGATAAACAAATATACAATGGAAAAATGACTAAAAATCCGTATTAAATACTGTAAAATGAGTCAAATTCAGGTTTTCGTTGCTAATAAAAGGATTAATTTTGAAAATAAAAAGAATTGCAAAAAAATAAGCGTATTGAAAACAATTGTTCAAAATAGAATACTAAAAAGTTAACTTTATGAAAAATAAAGTCAAAATTTTTAAAAATTCGTAATTAGACCAAATATGCTTTGGTAGCCTAATAGCTTAAACTATAAAAACAAAATATTATTCTGCTTTTATAGTTTGTTTGCTATGACTAACAATTATCCTTGAGAAAGTACGGAGGAAATATTGGTGCGATAAGCATTTATGGCAGGGATTACCGAAGCAATTACGCCAATGAGTAAGCTTCCAGCTAGCACCAAATATTCTTCGGGAAGAAGTCTGAAAGGTGAAAGCCCGATTTGATCGGACTGAGAAAAAAAAGTGCCTAATACAGCCGTAGTGATATGCCCTAATAACAAACCCAATACGCTACCCAACAAGGTGATAATGAGGCCTTCCAGAATCACGTGTACAAAAAGTTTAGTCTTACTGGCTCCCAGCGACCGCATGATTGCCAGATCGTATTTTCTTTCTTTCAGGGCGTTATACAGGGCAATGAAAATACTAAGCCCAGCTATAAATATGATGACGAAAGCAAAAGCTTGTAACAGATCAACGCCAACGCCTACTAAAGAAAATAAGCGTGCGGTCTCAAAAGGAGGAGAAGCCGCCTGCATATTACTACGCTCATTGATGTAGCGGGGCAGCTGCACAGCCGCCATCGGAGAACGGTATTGAACTAATAAAGAAGTAATCTGATCATCCGCATCCCCCTGAGGCAATCCCTGAGTGGCAATAGAATCGTATACATATGTGTGATGTATTTCTGATTCTGAATGTGATTGTTCATGTTCTTCTTCGGCATAGGTACTGCTGTCACTGGCGGCTGCTTCATGCGTAGCATGGGTTTCCCAGACACTTTCTACTGCAGTCAGAATCAAATTATCTACTACCGAACGTGTAGGGGCCAATATGCCTGCTACCTGATAAGGTTTTTCATCATGGACATTGATATCATCATCAGCCAGACCATGACTACTATTAAAGGTATCGCCTACATTTAAGCCCAACTCCTGGGCAGCTTGTGCGCCTAATGTAACTTCCATTACCTCAGTCCACAATTCACCTTCTGCTATTTCTGCATTATACAGTTCCAGGTATTCATAAGTTGTACCTACGATTCTGGTGCCCTGGTAACTGTCACCCAGAGCCATAGGAATGGTATTCCGTATGAGTCGGTTGCGCGATAAGTTTTTTGCTTCCTGAAGGGATATATTTCCGGTGGGATAATCTATGTGGAATACGCTGGAAAGAATGATTTGTAAAGGACTGCCCTTGGCACCTACTACCAGGTCTATTCCCTTGCTATTTTGCGTCAGAGACTCTTCCATCTGGCGACTGAGCAACAATAATACGGTAATGATCGCTATACCCAAACTGAGTAGCAGGATATTGAGTATGGTATTTAGCGGTTTGGTTTTGATGTAGCTCCAGCTAAGTAGCAATAAGTTCATATCAGCGCATTATATAGTGCTTGTTTATAATATCTTTTACACGCTTGTCGTGAGTGGCAATGACAAGAGTAGCCTGATAAGACTGGGCCTGTTCTCTTAGTATCGCCAATACTTTTTCACAGTTTTCATCGTCAAGGCTGGAAGTTGGCTCATCGGCCAGAATTACCTTAGGGGTATTGAGCACGGAGCGGGCAATGGATGCTCTCTGTGCCTCTCCCTGACTTAAAGTGTGTACCAGCGCTTTTCTACGGTGAGTCAACCCTAATGTTTCTATGACGGTTTGCACACGTTGATGATCTTGTTTTAAACCAGCCATATACTGAGCCAACAGCAGATTCTGCTCCAGGGTAAGCGAATTAAGCAGATGGGGTTTTTGAAATACCAGCCCAATATTTCTGCCTCTGTACTTATCAAGCTTGGTACTTGGCAAGCTGGCGAGATTTTCTTCCCCGACCCTTACTTTGCCCTCGCTAGGCTTCAAAAGCCCTGCCAGAAGGTGAAGCAGCGTAGTTTTGCCGCTTCCCGAGGAGCCAAGAATTAACGCCTGCTCTCCCTGGCCCACCTGCCAGTCGGGAAAATGAATTGGGGTGGAATGAGCATTATACTGAAAAGTAAGCTGCTGAATACTGATCATAGTGCGGCCTGATTACAAAAAAACTGCCTCAAGTTATGTGTGAACCAGAGGCATTACAAATATTGAAGCGCATTTTATTAATCAGACCTATAAATTTCTTAGTACTCTGCCTAAAATCATAGAAAAAACATCAGTATTGGCGTTGGTTTGCAGAAACATCTTCTTTTGCTTTTCACGGACCAGCATAAGTCCATTAGGATATACTGCGAAGTCTTTAATTACACTAAGTTTGACTGACTTCTCATTTTCTTTTTCTCTAAGAATAATTCTTTGGCTGGTGATATAAGCTTTTCCCTGGGTCATACTTTTCCAAAGTTTTTCTTCAGCAGTGAAAGGTGCTGAGTACTCAGGATGCCAATAGTTACTTTTTGAAAGCTTTACACGAAGCGATTGGGCAGCAGGCTCTTCTTTTTCACTTTTTCGCCCTTCAATGGCATGCACATCTGTCAGAAAATAGGCTTGTTCTTCAGCTTTAAGTTTGATTGGAACATAAATACTGGGAAGTTCCCCATTTTCTATTTGCCAAAAAAGACGGTACTTGGCCAACTCGGCTTGTGTGGCTGTGTCTAGCTGAGGGTCTATATCCAGATTATCAATCAGCGCCTGAAGTTCCTGCTCTTCGTCAGGAGACAAACGTTTATCCTCTATTGCGCCTTTGACAAACCTGATGATGATGCTTTGCGCCTTATGTTGGTAGATAGAATCTACCCATGATTGCGGAAGCTGCAGGGTATTCTGAAGTTGCTTCAGAAATTGAAGTTCTTTTTCGTCCAGTCGGTTATCTTCCAGGGCTGCTTCAAGTTCACGTTCGTATACTTCCTGGCAGATTTGATGGTTAGCGATTTCAACCGCTTTGTCGGTAAGCCCTAGCAACTTTTTGAGGTGCCTCAAGCGGGTAATTTCTTCAGAATCCAGATGGTTATCGTCAAAGCAAAAACGCAGGTACTTTTTATAAAGCTCCCGCATAGAGCCATCATCAAAGTCCTTATAGAGGTTGAGTCCATACTTATCCATGATCTCCTGTATATCTTCTGCCGTAACGTCCATTACTGCTTTTTCAGAAAGTAAATTGTTAATCTCAATTACGGCGTTCTTTTCTACTTTCTGTCCCTTTAGTTTTCCCCAAAGAGATACCGGTTCAAGTTCTGATTTGTAAAATGCTTGTTCTTTTTCCATTTTTTTTAGTCCCATATAACCTAAATCTAACCCCAAAAAAGTAAGTATAGGTGTGCTTAAATTAAGCATTTTTATGGATTAGTATATCTATTTATCCTCCTAATGATAGAAAAAATTTGCTTTGTTATATCTAGTCCTATCTGTAGTTAAACAAGACATAGCTCCATATTATTATTTTTATACTGATGGTTGAGTTAGGAAATTGTCGTAGATAATGAAAAGACTAACGCAAATATTGATATGTATTACATAACTTTCATAGTATTACCGGAAAGAAAATCTGATTATGGTAAAAAATAAGATAGTCATTTTAGGAGCAGGAATTAGCGGCTTGAGTACTGCATACTGGCTCAAGAAGGCCGGTCTGGAAGTGGAAATTTTAGAGGCCAGAACTGAGCCGGGCGGTTCTATGCAGTCAGCACAGAAAGAAGGTTTTTTGATTGATTATGGCCCTAATAGCGGACTGGATACCACCCCCCTTATAGGCCAACTGGTGGAAGAACTGGGCTTGAGGGATCAGTTGATTTTTGCTAATCAGGAAGCCAAGAAGCGCTATATTCTGAAAAATCATCGTTTGATAGCATTACCCACCGGACCTTTCTCATTTTTAGGCACAGACCTTTTTTCTACTGCTGCTAAATTTCGTTTGCTCAAAGAGCCTTTTGTAAAAAAAACAGATCCTACAGAAGATATCAGTATTGCCAATTTTGTCAGGCACAGGTTGGGAGAAGAGTTTTTGACAAATGCGGTGGATCCGTTTATTTCCGGCATTTATGCGGGTAATCCTGAGAAGCTTAGCGTCAAATCGGCTATGTCTAAGCTGTATGCCCTGGAAGAAAAATATGGAAGCCTGATCAAAGGAGCGATTGCAGGGGCAAGGGAGAGAAAAAAAAGTGGCGAAAAGTCTAAGCAAAGTGCTCAGCAGTTTTCTTTCAAAGGAGGTATGCAAACCTTGCCCAATGCATTGGCCCATCAACTGAGAAGTAGTATACAGTACGGAAGTGAAGTTGAAAAAATAGAATCAACCGAAAGTAATAAGTATCAGCTAAGCATTAGGAAGAATGGAGAATTAAAACTTTCAGAGGCAGCTATCATACTTTCTACCATCCCTGCTTATCATTTATCTACGGCTGTTCGTTTTTGGGATGCTACACTCACCGAGCATCTGGAGGCAATCTATTATCCTCCGGTCATGGTGCTCTACCTGGCTTTTCGCCGAAAAGCGATACGTCAGTCTTTAGATGGCTTTGGCTTTCTGATACCGGGGCAGGAGAGGAGGCCGTTTTTGGGTGCAATCTGGAGCTCTGTCATATTTGAAGGTAGGGCAGAAGATGAGTATGCTACTTTTACGCTTTTTGTGGGAGGAGCACGTAAGCCTGATTTGCTTCAGGAAGATCTGGAAGCCAAGAAAAAAGAGGTAATCAGAGAGTTTAAGCAGATAATGATGATTGCTGAGCCGGATGATCCTGTACTGGTAGAAAGTAAAGTATGGCCCCAAGCTATTCCTCAATATAACATTGGTCATGCCCTGCATGAAGCGTATTTTCAACAGTTTGAAGAAACACATCCTGGCTTCTTTATTGGAGGAAACTTTCGCGGAGGCATTTCTGTAAGTGATTGTATCAAAAGTGCGGATAAACTCAGTAAGCAGATTATTGAATTTGTCGGGAAGCAAGGCTGAAATAATCAGGCTTGTTGCTCCCTAACAAATTTTGCTCCCAACGAATATCTGGAAGATTTACAGCGCTCAGAAGAGAAATACTTAACCGTGCTGCTGCATCTGTTGTAAAACTTTTTTGAACCTGCTTTCAAAAAGAGAAGAGATGAACTTTCTATCTTCAGCGGAAAGCTTTACGATTCCCTGCGTATTTTTCTCAGCTTGTTCCGGCGTTTTAATTCCCGGAATTACAGTAGACACCTCCTCAAAACTGAGAATGAAACTCATGCTCAGCTCAGTCTTGCTTATTCCATACTTCTCACAAAGCGGCCATACCTCTTCCAAGGCATCCAGTGAAGTAGCAAGAATCTCAGGGGTGAGGCGAAAGTGACGATGGTCATTGGTTTCAAAGCGAGTTCCTTTGGAAAATTTTCCTGTCAGCAGACCGAATTGAAGCGGCATACGAACGATGATTCCCATGCCCTGCTCTTTTGCTCTTTCAAAAACACCAAGTGCCTGTTGATTTATTATATTAAAAACCAACTGAAAACCACTACCTATTTGGTTTTTGAACATGTATTCCGCCTCAGGTTCAGGCGCATATGTATTCAAGCTCAGGCCCCAGTAGCGGATTTTTCCTTCCTGCTTCAATTGCTCCAGCGCTTCCACACATTCGCCTTTCTCAAGGTCAGCTTTTTTGGCAGTATGAAGTTGGTAATAGTCAATCGTATCTCGCTTAAGCCGTCGCAGACTGTCTTCGCAGGCTTTCAGGATGTATTGTTTGGAATAGTCTACAAAGATGGATTGGTCATTGGCCAGTCGGTGCCCTACTTTGCTGGCAACAATAATGTCCTGGCGATTGCCAAAAACATTTCCAATCAATTCCTCAGAATGCCCGAGGCCATAAAAGTCAGCGGTATCATAAAAGTTCATGCCTAGCTCAAAAGCTTTTTGCAATGCTTTGATGGAAGTTTCATCCTGCACATCGCCCCAGCCGATAGGGATATCACCTGCCATTGCCGGACCACCGATGCCCCAGGCTCCAAAACCCACCTCACTTACCTTTAAGTCTGTATTTCCAAAAGCTCTGTATTCCATAAAAAAGTAGTTTTAAAGATTAAAAAAAGAGCTTTCAAGATACAACAATGTTAGGCAGCTTTACAAAGCTGTCATCTTTCTCACTACCTGTCCATAGGACTGACTCACATGTATTTTCTTGTTTTTTTGGTCATCCAGGGTAATGATATGTTTTCCTCCTTTTTCTTTTTCAATACTTACAACATAGTCTTCATTGATAATAGTGGAACGATGTACCCTCACAAAATTACTGGGGAGTTTATTTTCTAATTCTGCCAAAGTATGCTCCACCAGATATTCTTTTCCTTCATCAGTATATGCATATACATAATTATGGCGCGCATAGATGGACGCAATCTTATCCAGAGAAAGTAGCAATAATTTCTCACCTGATCGTACTGCAATTTTTAGTATAGACTGATTTGTCTGCTGGTCAAATGATAACTGGTTGTTTTGGGAGGGCCGGGTTTGCAAATAACGCATGCCAAAATAAATGATGAATATGCCTACTAAGATTGGAGTGATTCTATTCAGGAAAGAAATAACCATAAAAAAGAAAGATGTTATATCTACTCCAATTAAGTCTAAAAAGAGTGTGCATGCTATTAAGACTAAACCTGTGGCGAGAATAGGAAACGAAAGATATCTAATAATTTTCATGACAGAAAAATACCTGAATTGGTTTCTATTTACAAGGTGAAAATGTGAAGTCAGCTATATCTACGGTGAGTTAGCTGGTTTTAAGGATGAACAATACTCAGCGTTTTCAGATTACTCAAAGACTTATCTGTTTAGCCAACATCTTAAAGGCCTTCTGGTTTATCCCATATGTTTGAAATTATTGAATCATGGATGCGCACGCTCCACCCGGTTACTCAGGCTTTGGTAGCCACCTACTTTACCTGGTTTATGACTGCCCTGGGAGCCAGCCTTGTTTTTTTCTTTAAGCGTATCAATCAGAAGTTTATGGACGGCATGCTGGGCTTTGCCGCGGGAGTAATGATTGCCGCCAGCTATTGGTCTTTGCTGGCTCCAGGTATTGAAATGGCCGAAGAGCAGGGAGAAGTAGCCAGTTGGATACCTGCTGCCGGAGGTTTTTTGCTGGGAGGCGCATTCCTTTTCGGAATAGATAAAGTATTGCCTCACCTTCATCTTGGGTTTCCTACCTCAGAAGCTGAAGGCGTACATACCCAATGGCACCGTAGTATTTTGTTGGTACTGGCCATCACTTTACATAATATACCGGAAGGACTAGCTGTAGGTGTGGCCTTTGGAGCAATTGCTGCTGATGTATCCTCCACATCCACTTTAGCTACTGCTATGGTACTGGCTTTAGGTATTGGCATCCAGAATTTTCCTGAAGGACTTTCGGTATCGGTACCACTCCGAAGAGAGGGTTTGAGCAGGAGAAAGAGCTTTTGGTACGGTCAGCTTTCGGGGCTGGTAGAACCGATTGCTGGTGTAATAGGAGCTGCTGCTGTACTTGTGTTTCGTCCGATATTACCTTATGCTCTTTCTTTCGCCGCAGGGGCAATGATATTTGTAGTGATAGAAGAACTGATTCCTGAGTCACAGTACAATAAAAATACTGACATTGCTACGGTTGGGGCCATGCTGGGCTTTACCATTATGATGGTGCTGGATGTGGCCTTAGGCTAAGGCTAGCCGATAAGTAAAAAATGTATGCCTTCCTGATAATCTTTTTGGAGGAGGTAACTTCTGATTTTCTCTCTTTGTCCGCGGTTGCTCACGTAGGATAAGATGAAATATTTTCCGGGATTTTCTATATCCAGGTAATGGATACAAGGTTTTGAAGTGGTTTTATTTGGGACGATATCAATGTAAGCGGAGACTTCTATACCTTTATCTTCCAACAATCTGGCTCTTTGCCTGCTTTTTCGTCCGCCACCCCAAATCACAACTTGGGGATGAAATGGATTATTTTTTTGGAGCCACTTGAACAGGTATTCTGTTTTGGTACGATAAAATGCTTCTGAGCGGTAGCGTTGGTTGTTACGCGTGAGCCTTTCCTCGCTATCACGCCAGTAGAGTAATACCTCAGGAAGCTTATAAAAACGTACGCCCTGATCCATCCAGCGAAGCCACAACTCAAAGTCCTCAGGAAAATCACCTTCAAGGTAGCTCCCAAAGCGGAAGAGCAATGACCTCCTGAACATGATACTGGGATGAATAACGGGGGAATCCACAAAGCGGTTGAGCAATATTTCTTCGTGCGTTATGATAGCATTAGACCATCGTACATAGGCTTGTATTCCTTTGGAGTAATTATCCTTATCAAAGACCACCTTGCAGGCTATCACATCTACCGAAAGGTTTTGTTCAAGGTACTGGTACTGAAGCCTGAGCCTGTCTGGATAGGCAATATCGTCAGCATCCATACGAGCAATGTACTTACCTTTTGCGTGAGCCAGACCGGTATTTAAAGCTCTAACCAGGCCTGACTCAGCCTCCTCAATGATGTGAATACAATCATGTGTATGGGCAAATGACCGGGCAATGGCTGAACTGCCATCGGTAGAAGCATTATCCACCAGTAGTAATTCAAAGTCATTCAATGATTGATCTAAGATACTTTTGATAGCATCCGCTAAGGTTTGTTCAGCATTTCTGAAGGGTAATATTACGGAGACTGAATTCATCACAAGCTTGCGTATCCGGCTAAATTAAGCTCCGTGAATACTACTTCCAAAGAAGTAACTGACTGGGTATGAGATTGATGAACTACCTGTTATTTTTACTTCCAAACGAAGCTACTTTCTACCACAATGCAGTGTCTTAATTTCTAAGAAAAAAAGAAGCTTGACAGGTTTTAGCTTTTTAATGAGACCGAAGTACTTCACTTCGGTCTTTCTTGGTGGTTATCGGAAATTATAGCGTATTCCAAAGTCTACTCCAAAAGCGTTGGGCTGACTACTGAAGTTGTTTCCATCTTCAGTAAGTGCACTGAGGGAAAAGTTGTAGTTGGGCGACACTGAAACAGCATAGTTGCTGGCAATCAGATAGTTGACCCCGCTACTAACCACTCCACTATAGTAAACAGGGCGGTAAGGACTATCACTGCTGGCACTGATATTTACCGTGTTAAGTTGTCCGCTCTCATCGGAAAGCCGGTTGTTAAGAAAGAAATTGGCGGCTACTCCTGAGCTTAGGTTAAAATTTATACGTTCAAACCCAAGGTTATAGCCCAGCTTCAATGGTATGGCTAAGAAAGCGAAGGAATTTGTAAGCTGAAGCTCCTGCGGAGTAAACTGAGTCTGGTTACTAAATTCAGCACCAGCCCGGGTATTACTGGCAAGCAAAGGGATACGTTGTCCCTGTGCATAATCTTCAGCCACCCAACTGGTTTGTGTGCTGGCATTCATACGTCCGTAATCCAGTCCGCTTTCCAGACTTATATGTTTGGTAAGCATCACCCCGACATCTACTCCGTAGGATAGAGAAAGTTGTGGCTTGTTTTCCAGGCCACTGTTGGCAGGAGAATTACGAGAAGACAATGTGCTAAAACTCTGGTCCAGGTTATTTGGCTGAGAGCTTTCATCAGCAGAGGGTCTTAGGGCATTAGCAAAAGTATTATTACTTCCAGCGCTGAAATTAGGATCAAAGTAATTAGTAGCCAGATTTACGCCAGCAAAGAACTCCGGTTTTTGTTCAGATGCTTTATCATCAACTACTACCTGAGGCACTCTGTAAAGCCGGTCAATGTCTTTGGTCCAGTCATTGATTATAGCCTCAGTCAGTTTAGGTCCCTTGGAGGGTACATAGTCCAGGGCTATTAAACTGATTGTCTTTTCCGACTGGATATTGTTCTGCGCGTTTTCAAG
Source organism: Catalinimonas locisalis (assembly GCF_038039535.1). Classification (NCBI taxonomy): domain Bacteria; kingdom Pseudomonadati; phylum Bacteroidota; class Cytophagia; order Cytophagales; family Catalimonadaceae; genus Catalinimonas; species Catalinimonas locisalis. The sequence goes on from NZ_JBBPHP010000007.1 coordinate 164,885, forward strand.
CCCATCACCTTCTGCCACACCATAGGCATTATACTGACCAGAAGAAGTGCTTGTTAAAGTTCTTTTTCGTTTGATTTGTTCATTGTCTGCCAAAGTTGTTGCGCTGAAACCCTCTTCTGTACTTTTTGAAGCATTATCGGCATTGGTATCATTGCTATTTGATTGAGCATCCTTGGGCATAATTTCCTGAGCAGCTTCCTGCTGTTGATTAAGCTTGTCTTGCTCAGTCTGTTCGTTGCTGTCTTCCAATGCAAGATTATCATTTGTTTCCTGCTGTGGCGCTGTTTTTTGTACAGCGGGCTGATTGGCAAGCTCACGATTGCTGCTGTTCATATTATTTTGCAGCACATAATATCCCAGTGCGAGTAGACAGAGCGTACAGGCCGCAGCTACCGCACGATAAAAAATAAATCCCTTTCTATACTTACCATTTTCCTGCATGGTAAGCTGGTTATCTATATTCTTCCATAGGTTAGCAGAAGGTGTAATTTCTGCATCTTCAAATGCTTCCTTCCACTGATCTTCAAAGTCTGACCTCTTTTCCATATTAGCCATGTTTCACCTCCCCTGTTTCCGTAATCATGTCTTTGATCAATGCCTTGGCACGAGCATATTGTGATTTGGATGTGCCCTCACTGATGTTTAGCATATCAGCAATTTCCTTGTGTTTGTAACCCTCCACAGCATATAGGTTAAATATAACCTGGCAGCCCTGAGGTAATGACTGTAATATCTTTAATAAGTCTTTATAATTATGGTTAGATATTGTTAAGTCATCATCACCGATATCATGCATATCTTCAATATCAAAATGTGGATAAAGATAAACGCTTTTACGATGGTAGTTTAAAGCTGTGTTGATGACGATGCGCTTGATCCAATAGCCCAGAGAAGACTCTTTTCGGAAAGACTCAATGTTATTAAAAACTTTAACAAAAGCTTCCTGCAAAATATCTTCTGCATCTTCACGGCTTTTGCAATAGCGCATGCATACGGCGAGCATCCGTCCGGAAAATTGATTATACAATTCTTTCTGCATTGCCCGTTCTCCTTTAATGCATCCGGAGACAAGCGCTTTTTCATCATGCATGCTAAACTATAGTTCCAGGCTTAGGTTGATACTTATTCTTTGTTGCTTATCTGTTCTTTAGACACCAGAAGTGTAAAGAGGGTTGGAAAGCAGGCTCAAATTTTTATGAGCATATGGTATTCTATTAACTTCTTTGCCGCGACAAAATTGCGATAAGCTGAGTTTAGAAAGGTAAAATGGCTAGAATTCTTTGCAGATTAGTACACAGCTTTGTAGTCAACTTTTACTTCAATGTGACTGACACTGTCCGGATACACCTGTACCGGATGAATATTGCCCTCACCATCAAATAAGTTAGCGTATAAGCCCTTTTCCTCCTGTATCAGTACAGAGTATTTTCCGGGAGCAAGAGATACGGAAAAATAGCCCTGCTCATTGCTTTCTACCTTTTTTATTAACTCCTCATTCACTTCAGTAAAAAAGCCATCCTGAAACTTAGCTTCATCACGATGAGTAAGTTCATAAATATAGACGGTTCTTACTACGCCCTCGCCCTGAGGTTTAGAGGAATCAGTTGCTTCTTCCTGAATAGTAGGCATTAAATTTCCTTCCAGCCAGATGACTTGGCCTTGAATACCCTCTTGGAGGTTTTGAGGCGTATGCTGGTTTTTAGGACTCACCTCAGGCAAGGGCTTGAGGTTGAGGTTGTTCAAATCACTACGCAGTCGGTTCATAAATTCATCTCCCGGATCATCTTTCTCAGTTAGATAATCTGGATCTTTTTCCAGCCATAATGGATGGTTTTTAAATCGCTGGTATTCATGATGCCCAATCACATAGTCAATATCATATTTTTTTGCGAGATGTCGGATAAGGTTTTTGTTAGCTTCATACTGGGCTTCAGTCAAAGGATGCTGATCGCCATCGCCCACATTTTCAATACCTATAGCAGTATGATTAAGGCCAATCACATGTCGGGCAAATACAGTATCAGGCATGAGTTGGTAAATGGTGCCATCTCTGTCAATCAGGTAGGGTACTGAGACATTTAAAGCACCTCCGCCCTTGATTCCTGTACGAGAAGAGGGAAGTTTTGTATTGTAAAATGCATTGTAAGAACCTTCAAAAGTTGGTATGGCTGTCCAGTGAACGACGATCATGCTGGGCTCAATGGTAGGTTCTTCTGCCTCAATCCCGTAGTGGGATTTCATATATTCCAGCGACAAGTCTTTTCTCTCTTCGTCAAAGATAATGGGTTTGTCTACTATCTCTAAGGATTGACTGCTGGCACAGGAGTAACTCCAGAGAGACAAAATAATTACCAGAAAATGAGAGATACGCATAATGTGTTTCGCTAAACTAATTTGAATCACCAATTAGCGAATTTTCCTGACAAATTTGAAATTAAGGTTGAAGGAATATAAGTACCGACGTGTAGCAGTAAAGTGATCCTCCAGGGGGGTAAGCATAACTTTTCCAATAGCTTCTAACCCAATTGCAGTTTTACTATCTACCGCACCCATAATGCCCACGCCTCCCAGCACACCCAGGTTATGAAGCTTGGCACTGCTGAGGTAGGGTTTGGAAAGTGTTTTCATTGTTTCCTCGCTTATCTCTCCACTGGTTGTGGAAATACTATTTTTTTCAGATAAAAGCATACTATTATTTATTCCAAGCATGGGATAAAACTCAAACTGCTCATTCTGGTAAACACTATAGGTGAAGTAAAAAGGCACTTCCAGGTAATTCTGAACAAAATCCAGAATGTACCTTCTGCTCAGGTGTGGATCGTCATAGGCAGCTGCCACGTGGGTGTTAGAAAAACCTTTTTGAGAATAAAAAATACCAGTACCTATGCTTAGCCTTTTTGTGATGCTTTTTCGCATATCCATCCCAAAATCAAATACGTACATAGGTTCTTCACCGATTTGTACAGACTGGGCATAATCCGTAATATCATGGGTCTGCCCAATACGATATGAGATGCCGGGAGCTACATTGAGCCCCCAGTTAAACCCCTGCGCCCAGACCGATATGTTAAGAAATGAAATAAGAACAAACAGTATAAGTTTTTTCATAGACGAAAAGTTGAGGTAAAAAAGTAGATACCTTAAGATACCATTTTTTTAAAAAACTCTTACTGCTTATTGATAAATAATGTTTATATAAATAAGTAGGATAAAACTGCATACCAAAACTTTATCGTCTGACTAATCACGTAGGCTCTTCTGCCCCGATTTTTCCACCAATTTGTGTCGTCATTTTTAAATCTGGAAGAAGAGATGATACCAAGCTCAGTTTTGTCTGGCATAGCCTTTTTGAAAAGCATCCAACTGCGCCGGGAGTGTACATTTTCTGATATAAGGTTCATGCGCCTTTCCTGGAAGTTATTCTCTTGCATCCAGGCAGCTACTGCTTTGGCTGTAGTGTAGGTTTTATTATACTCTACCCGGGGGGCATTGATGATATAAATAGCATCTGTAGGTACTCCCAATTCAATCAGGTAATCAGCAGATGATCCAGCACGACTTTTATAAGCTTTTTCGGTACTTATACCATCAATTTTGCCTCTGTCAAAATAGACTTCTTCTGTACGGTTAGGGATAAAGTTGTTATCCAAAAACAAGCTGTCAAGCGTAAGGTTGCGATCTGCATGCTGTGCAAAGTCAAAAAAGTCATTGGTAAAAGTTATTTTGATTTGCTGTATGGAATCCAAATGGCCAGGGATTGGTAATGCATATTTTTGCACTTGTTCCGTAGTTGAAGTTTCACCCACCGTGTCATCATTTACCATAACCATCATGTGGGCATACGCTCCTCCTACTTTTTCGCTATGGGCCTTGATAAACAGCGAATCATACTTTGCCTTTTGATGGATGTTAAATACCAAGGTACCTGTAGAATTCAGGCCATATTCATTGGGAAACAGGATGCTGGCTACGATTACTTTTGAGTAATTACCTTCTAAAAAAGTTTGCGCGGCTTTTTTCAGTGTCGACTCCGATACCCACCCTTCTACCAACAATACTTGTGCATCCTGCACCGGCTGATCTACTGCCAAAAAACGATACCAGGAGGGAGCAAGTAATCTGCCCAGAAAGATAAGAGTGAGTAGAAAAATGCTTATAAAAAAAACTCTTTTTACCATATGAATCTGAAATCAAAAAGCATACTATAGTGACTGAGCAATTCGTATTAAAGATAATTACTGCCTTTTCCTGCAAAAAAAACAATTATTAATAAATTAAGGGTCTAGAAAGATATATACATGAAAAATAACAAAGAGCGTATCGGTTTGCATGCGCTATACAGTAAAGATCCACTTGCGGCCGATAGATTGCTATGGGGGAGAGAGAGCGACCCTCAGAGTAGAAGAGGTTTTCTGAAAAAAAGTGCGTTGGCAGCCATGAGTGCTGTGTTGGGAGCGAAAGTAGTATATGCCCATCATATGCCAGCCGGCCTTATTCCGGCAGCACTCGCAGATCGTGCTGACCCTTTTACTTTAGAAGGAAAACATCCTGACCTGGTGGTCCTGAATGATCGCCCCTGGAATGTAGAGACCCCGCCGCACCTGCTGGATGATGCTGTTACAACCGCTGAAACATTATTTATCCGTAACAATGGTATTCCACCCCAAAACATTGATCTGAGTCAATGGACATTGACCATTGAAGGAGAGTCAGCCCAGCAGAAAAAGGTCTATACTTTAGAAGAGTTAAAGAGCAAATTTAAAAACTATACTTACCAACTTACCATTGAGTGTGGAGGTAATGGTCGCAGTGAGTTTAACCCTTCCGCTAAAGGAAATCAGTGGACTACCGGAGCAGTGGGCTGCCCAGAATGGACAGGGGTAAGGCTCAAAGATGTGTTGAATGATGTGGGAATCAAAGATGATGCAGTATATATAGGCTACTATGGGCAGGATACCCACCTCAGCAATGATCCTGAGAAAGTAGTGATCTCCCGGGGAGTACCCATGCACAAAGCGCTGGAAGATGAGTCTCTAATCTCCTGGGCTTTGAACGGTGAAGATTTACCCCTCATGAACGGCTATCCCCTACGTCTGGTCTTCGGAGGCTGGCCTGCTTCTACTTCGGGTAAGTGGCTCAGCAGGATTGTGATCCGCAATCAGGTGCATGATGGACCCAAGATGGGAGGAGATTCCTACAGAGTACCTTGCAAGCCGGTAGCACCGGGTACAAAAGTGCCTGATGAAGAAATGTGTATTATTGAATCCATGCCGGTCAAATCGCTGATTACGTATCCCAAGTCAGGTGCCCGTATCAATGAAGGGCGGCAGCTAGCTATTCGGGGGCATGCCTGGGCAGGAGATCTTTCAGTAGAAGCGGTAGACTATTCTATTGATTTTGGTTCTACCTGGCAGTCCTGTAATCTGCAGGCGCCTAAAAACCGCCTGGCCTGGCAGCATTGGCAGGCAAATATTGATTTTCCCGAAAAAGGATACTATGAGGTATGGGCCAGAGCGAAGGATAGTGAAGGAAACATGCAGCCTATGCTGGTGCCCGGCTGGAATCCTAAAGGGTATCTGAACAATGCATGCCACCGCATTGCTGTAATGGTGGTATAAAAAAAGAAGTTATGCTTAAAGTATTAAACGTATATTCCGCATTTATTTTCTTTGCTTTATCCGCAATGCTCAGCTTTTGCCAGTCACCGGAGCGGGGCAATGCAGAGGTACCCCAGTCAGACACACTACAACTCAATCAGGCAGATAGTATTGACCAGGCTACCGGCCTGGTAGTGGATGAATCCCTGCCGCTGGTGGTGGGCAACTGTACCGGCTGTCATTCGGCTAAACTTATCACGCAAAACAGAGCGAGCCGGGAAGGCTGGAAAAGCATGATAGTATGGATGCAGGAGACCCAGAAACTATGGGATTTGGGTGAAAACGAAGACGAAATTCTGGATTACCTGGCTGAACACTATGCCCCCGAGCAGCAGGGACGTCGTGAAAACCTGCAAAATATTCAATGGTATGACCTGAAATAGCAGCAGATTATTTTGCAAATGAGCTTAAGCCGGGTTTTAATCAGAATTACTGCAAGTCATCCATAACATTTTTAAAGAGTACCTCTTTATATATATGATATGGAAAAGAAAGGAACATGTTATTTTTTTAGCTTAAGCCTGTTTTTTATTTTTTTTAGTGCCTGTTCGGAAGTAAATCAAAGTATTTCTTCAGCAGACATTAACAAAGATACATTGCCTCCGGAAAGACGATCGGCATCCGCTGGAGAAGAACTCAGTACTTTTGATACCATCATCTCCATGTTTGGTGATGTAGAAAGTAACCAGAAACCCTTACCCAAGCTTACCGCAAGCTATCTGGATAGCGCTACCAATAATCTTTTTTATGCCCAGATTGATACGCTGCACCAAAACCCCTATGGTTTTGCCGATGATGAGCTGGTAAGTTATCCAGACTCCGTATACAGGCAGCGGTTTGCAAACATGACTTCTGAAGTTGATCTGGTATTTAATGAGCAGGTAGAAAACTTCATAGATCTTTACGGCATCCGAAAGAAAGATCTCACGGAACGTATGATCGGAAAAAGCATGCTCTACTTTCCCTTTATAGAACAGGCTTTAATGGAAGAAGGCCTTCCCCAGGAGTTGAAGTATCTGACGATGGTAGAATCTGCCTTGCACGCTGACGCACGTTCTAATATGGAAGCGGTAGGCTTATGGCAGATTCGTTATCGTACCGGTAAGTGGTTAGGGTTAGAGATCAACGATTATCTGGACGAAAGGAGAGACCCTTATGCCTCTACCCGCGCCGCGCTCAACTATCTTGATCGGCTGCAAGGTATCTATGGAAGCTGGCCGATGGCGCTTGCCGCCTACAATAGTGGCCCTGGTAATGTAAACAAAGCGATCGTCAGGGCAGGAGGGAGCCGTAATTTCTGGAGAATCAATAAATATCTTCCGGCAGAAACGCGTAGTTATGTACCCGCTTTCATGGCTTTGGTATATCTAAACCGTTATCCGCAGGAGCATAATATCAGGCCGGTGTTTCCCAACCTTCCTTTCCAGGCTGTGGATACAGTCAGAGTGTATCATGAAGTTAGTTTTGATGAGCTTGCCGACGACCTGGAAATGCAGGAGGAAGAGATTGAATTTCTGAACCCCGCACTTATCAAGAATAGAATTCCTTCTTCCCGGGAAGGGTGGCCGCTGGTGCTGCCCATGCACAAGATGGCGATCTTTGAAGAGAAGAACGAAAGCCTGACTGCCAGCTATCCGGTAGAGGATGAAGTAAAAAGAACAGCCCAGGTTTTAAGGGAAGTCGTACCCAAGTCATCAGATTTAAAGCTGCATGAACATAAAGTGGTCCGCGGACAGACCATGAACGGCATATCTAAACGCTACGGCGTGAGTCTTAGTGAGATCAGAGAGTGGAACGCTATGAAAGACAATATCATTCGCAGCGGACAAACCCTTAAGCTTTATCTTCCTGAATCACAAGTTTCCCGTAATTAGAAGCTAGTGCACCCGTTTTTTTGATCGGCTATACACACGGATCAGCAGGATAATACCTGCCAGAATCAGAGGTATGCTGAGCCACTGCCCCATGTTGAGGGGAATGGCATCTTCAAAATCTACCTGGTTCTCTTTGAAGTACTCATGTACGAAGCGTAAACCAAACAGTATTACCAGAAAAAGTCCCAGTAGTAAGCCTTCCGGGGTTTTCTCTCTCATTCTACTCCACAGGAAGAGCAGAAATAAAAACAGTAAGAACGATGTGCCTGCCTCATACAACTGGGCGGGATGACGAGGTATGCCATAGGTATGCACTTCAGCTACATAGGCTCCCCGATCCTGAGAGAGCGTATAATGAAGCATGGTGCCCGCCGGTTCGTAGATGTGCCGACGAATGCTTTGGTAATTGGTGAAAAGACTTTTGACTCTGCTATCCAGATAAGAACGGATTTCCTCTTCAGGGTAATCAGCGTTTCTGAATTTAATGGTAAAGACGATCGGGCGATATTCCTCGCCAACCGGTTCTGCAATTACCCTGTCTTCATCTTCTGAAACTTCTACCTCATCTACTGCCGGACTGCTACTGAGAATGGCATCCTTGGCATTCCAGGCGAAAATCACCCCGTAATCACTGTAAGTAGGAAGCCCCTCAATTTCCGAGTTCATAAAGTTACCGAAGCGAATTAGCGCACCTGTCATGGCCACCACGATCACAATCCTGTCCACTACCCATAGAAAACTTTGACCAGGACGAGCCTGCTTCCTGAAGACGCCCTTTTCTTTTGAAAAGAAATTGAAGCGAATGTCATAATTGCTATACAGATAGAGGGCGAATAATATACCGAATGCCGCCCCATGACTGGCTAGTCCGCCTTCCCATATCTTCAGGATATCAATGGGGTTTGATAAATACTTAGCGGGTTCATAGAACAACACATGACCGAGGCGCGCTCCTAAGATGGTAGCGATGACCATGAAGACCGTGAGCGTCTCCACATCAGACTCTTTATGGCCCTCAGCTTTAAATATCCTAAAAAGAATCTGCTGCGATATAAGGAACCCACTGGCAAAGAGTAGCCCGTACCAGCGAATTGTTAAGCCCCAAAAAGTTGCAAGGTCAGGATCTGCCGCCCAAACCATATAATTCATCAATGACATAGCCTGCTAAGTTTGCAGCAAAGATAGTTTTTTTGTCCAAACTGTCACGGAAGAAATGGCAATTTACAGATTCAGGCTGTATTAATCAGCCCAAAGCTTTGGAGAGCCTGCTTTCCACCGGACTGTGGCTGGTGTTAAAAATAGTTTGGCCCTGACTGTTGATGAACGCGATATCCATCTTCTTATCATCCAACTGCATATAGGCAAAGCCTTGATCAGATGAGCTGAACACGGTCATCTCTTTACGGTCAGTTGCTCTGACTTCTGAGCCAGCCCCGGATACCAGATACATGATATTACCATCGGGTTTCTGTAACTGCAGGTCATGCTCATGGCCGCAGAGGTAAGCATCCACGCCATATTCCTCAAAAAGCGGAAGAAAATGAGTGACCAACTCTTCTGTATCCCCATGCATGGGGCTGGAGGAAAATACCGGATGGTGACCTACTACGATCTTCCACTTCGCCTTACTTTCTGCCAGCGTTTGTTCCAGCCAGATCAATTGTTCTTCCGGCTTCTGCATCAGTACTTCGGGATGGTCTTCCGTTTCCCAGTACTCGCCGATAAAAGGGGTGGTATCCGTAAAGATGAAATGCACATCGCTGTTTTCGCTTACTTTCATGTACTCACTATAGTAGCGGGAAGGCATATGCCACCTTTTGCTTTGCCGGGTATAGAGAATCTGGGCGGAAGTGCTCTGACGGTAATCATGATTGCCCAGTATACAATACCAGGGAATCTGTAAAGCAGGCTGATGGTAAACCCTCTCATAGCTAATCTGCCACAGTGGGTCCCGGGTACTTTCCACGCCATTGTCGTAAAAGTTATCCCCGGTAGATATGATAAAGTCCGCCTGCTTGTATTCAGCCTGTCGGGCTAACTCCGCAGCGGTAGCATACTGTTCAGCGGAGCCTTCTCTACCCCAGTCGCCGATGATCAAAAAACCTAGTCCTTTGTGTGTATCCTTATTCAGAATGATAAAATTTAGTTTTCTATAAGGTTTAAAGTTAACAAGAACAGTTCCAGCCTGAAAAAAGGTCATGTTAACTTTGGGTTATTTTTAAGATTGTTCTGCTTTGGCTACTTTTTCATGCTAATCAATAGGGGAATTAGCTCTTTTAAGCTTTTTTGTTTGTCTCAGTAAGAAGTGTTATCAAACGATATAGTGCAGAGAGCAGCCGGAGCGCACTATTTTTTTGTCCAATGCACTGTTTCCCTACATGAAGCATAGTTATTCACACTAACAAATATGGCAGTGGACAGAGCTCCATTAGAGAATTGAGCGCAGATTGATCGTATTCCTGTTAGGGGAGCCTAACAAATACTCCCAATATACAGGATTTTGTTAGCGGGAAGCCCAGGTTTTGGACTGATACATTACATGCCCCAGCGGGGAAGGTGAGCAAACGGTACTAAAACATGGCTTTCCCTACTGGGAAAACTAATAAATGAAGCCAATTCGTTAGTTTCCCCTAACAGCATACTAACAAATGCGATGAGAACCTGGGCTTCCCCGGGCTATTATGTTATTTATCAGCCTCATTTGCTCTGTCTCCCCAGCGTTAAAGTGTTAAAAAGCTATGTGCTATGCTATTGACCTCTCAGTCTATCCTGACGGAAGCAACTCCTCTGTGACTGCAACACTACCGCCCAGTCAATATCTGAGCTTATGAGATGTAGTAAACCTATTAATATTTAGGAAGAAGGGAGGTTGAAATGAATGTTGAAATGTGACTGTAGTGGAAAGCAGGGATGAGATATGTATAAATTCCCTGGCTGAGATCGCAGTGCATGTGCAGGGACTTTCATTTACCGATGCTTAATGAAACACCTACACCTCATTTCTGAGACAGGACTTATTTAGGAATAGATAAAGCAGAATGATTTTATCACAATGCTCAGAAAGAAACCAAGGCCTGTGTGGCACCTTATTTCCAAAGGAGGGCAATTAGATAGAAAGTAAGCAAAAAAAAGCCGGTGAAGACCGGCTTAATATCAAATGAATGAAATGACTACCCTTCTGTTTTTCTGCCTTGCCTGAGGCGTTTGATTGTTCGTCACCGGCTGGGTAGAACCTTTACCATAGGTGATGATCCTTCTTTCACTGATTCCGTTTTCCACCAGGTATTGTTTCACCTCAATGGCTCGGTCTATGGATAGCTTAAGGTTATAATCTTTACCCCCGGTATCATCCGCATGCCCTACAATTTCGGCTTTCAGGTTGGGATTTTGTCGGAGGGTTTCTATTGCAATATTCAGCGTATTCTGGTACTGGTTCTGAATATCAGTAGAATTAAGCTGAAACAGCATTTCCTGCGAAGCAAAACTACTGCTATTGCCAGTGCCGGTATCGCTTGCATTGCTGTTACTGTCGGAGCCTTCCCCTGACTTGATCCGGTTGAACTCATCCAGTAGTGCTCTGGTCTCGTCCAGCAGGGCTTGTGTCTCAGTATCCAGGCCTCCGATCTCCGAAGTATTGTTTCGGTTAAGCATCTCAGCACCTCTACCACCGCCCTCTACACGCTGAGCCAGCATTCTTTGCCGTTCCTCTTCAGTAATAATTCTTGAGGTATAAATATCGGAGGAGTTTCCCCTTCGGTTACTGACAAAAAAGACTTCATTATCTTCTTTGGCAGTAAAATAAGCATCAAAACCAGCGGAGTTGATCTGATCTCCCAGGTTCTCAGGGCTAGTCCAGTTGGTCCAGCTGGTATCTCTTCTATGTGCTACGAAAACATCGGCATTACCATAACCGGGGTGACCATTGCTGGAAAAGAACAGGGTCTGCTTATCGGCAGTCAGGTAAGGGGAGATTTCAAAGCCTTCCGTATTGATGGTAGGCCCCAGGTGTACAGGTTCAGACCATTCATTGGTAAAAGGATCTTTGGTACTGACATACAAATCTTCCTGACCCTGTGAATCGTCAAGCTGTACAGAAATCAGGGCTACTTCCTCGGAAGGGTGCATATACAGGCTGTAGAAGTTTCCTTGTTTATTGTTTATGCCGGGAATAGAAACTTTGTTAGGAGTACTCCAGTCCTGCTCTCTGTTGAACGAAAGGGACAAGCCCGCCTGTTGTGAGTTTTCGGTACCATAGTCATTGAGCAGATAAACTGTGCGTCCTGAACTGCTGATGCCTACAATAGCGTTGTTCCCTTCATTATTGAATTTGCTCAGGTCATTTTTAGGTTCTGTCCACCTTCCGGCAGTATCTTTCTTTGTATACCATATATCCTGTCCTGAGAGTAAGCCGCCAGTATTCTGTGCATACAGGGTTCTTACAAAAAAGAGGGTACTATCCTGCTCTGAATAGATAGGGAGGCTCTCCTCTGCATTGGAGTTCAGGGTATCAGAAAGTGGTGTGGAGGCTTCAAAATACAACCTTTGCCCATATACAGCTACTGAAGTCAGCAATGCAAGTAGTAAGAATGATATGTTAATAAATGCCCTTTTCATAATCTTAAAATTTCTAATTACCACATATAGGGTGAAGTGTCCTGCTTGTTGAACAGCATAAATCCTAAGCCGATCTCATGTACGCCTGAGCGGAAATCATTGATATCTCCTATGCCCAGATCATAAGAGTAACCCAGATTGATTAAGTTGTTCAGGCTGATACCTGCCATAGCAATTACCGTTTCGGTATTTCTATAAGAAGCTCCTACCCAAACAAGTTCATTATACTTTACCCTTACATTGACATCGTACAAAAGAGAACCGCTGGATGTATATTTGATAAACGCTCCGGGAGTGATCAGGAGTGTGTTGCTGACATCAAATCGTAGGCCCAGCATACCATAGTGCTCAATCTCTTCGGTAGCTTCTATAGCATCAATGGTAGCAAAAAGCTCATTCTGCAGAAGTCTCTTGGCAGAGTACCCAAAATAAAAGTTTTCGTTACGGACAAAAATACCTGCGTTTAAATCTATGTTGGTAATTTGTCCCTGCTGAGCCAGGTAGGCCTGATAAGTCTCATCAGGAATTTCGGTGTTGCCTACCGTGATACCATCCATATCCAGGCGGCGACTATTCAAGCCACCTCCCACGCCAAATGATAATACGGTATTACCCACATTATAATGCAGGGCATAGGTAAGGATGCCATTGGTTTGCTGGAAGATACCCTGCATATCGTTGACAATATAACCTCCCACTCCGTGAGTAATCCGGTTTCTTAAAAGGTTTCTGGCATTAGCCAGTTCCGTATACATGCTAGGGTCACTGATGCGGAGCGAATTGTTCTGGAACCCGTAACTTTTCTCAGTCTTTCCCAGCGGAGCATGCGCACTGATAAAGTAGGTTTGGGGAGCGTCATCCAGACCAGACCATTGCTGACGATAACCAATCTTCAGATCAACGAATTCTTCCGAACCTGATACGGCAGGGTTAAAAGTAACTGCATTTTGAAAGAACTGACTGAATCTGAACGACTGCTGCGCCATACCCTCTAAGGCTACAGACAGCAATACAACCGTTATAATTCCGAATTTTGTGTATAAATTCTTCATCCTCTGTTAATTATCTGAGTATGGTAACTGATCCTTTGTACGATTGTAAACCACCATCTACATTGATCACGTAATAATATGTTCCTACAGCCATCATAGCACTTCCCTGTGTGCCATCCCACGGCTGCTGGTATCCTTCTGAACGGAAGACAGACTCTCCGTAACGATTAAACACTTCAACCACTACATTATTGGCATACTGAATATTTTCAATTTCCCACAGATCATTGACCTGATCGCCGTCGGGTGTAAATGCCGAAGGGATATCTAAAGTAAGGTTAGTACAGTCATTGATATTTACTGTCAGAGTATCCACATTGCTGCGAATATTATTAGCATCTACTACAGTCAGATAAAAGGTAGTCGTTACTGAAGGGCTAAGTGTAACACTACCATCCGAGAATACAAGCTCGCAATTCTCTTGATCACACTCAGTTTCCAAGGTATATGGGGCTTCTCCTCCTGTAATATCTAACGAAATAGTTTCTTCCTGTTCAGGGCATAAGTCAAGCACATCTTGCACAGCAAGGTTTATCAGGTAGGGAACTACAGATACGGTGAACTGTTGCTGTGCTTGCGCCTCTCCATCCGATACGGTTACCGTAATCACAACCTCTCCCCTGGTTTCATCATTGGCTGTCAGACTTAAAGTTCGGTTAGCTCCACTTCCTCCCAAAGTAATTTGATCATTAGGAATAATAGCATTATCGCTGGAAGTAGCAGTTACAGTAAGGTCAGCAGCCTCGGTTTCTAGATCACTTATATTGATTGCAAGGGCTTCACTGCTTTCACCAGCCAGCAGGGTAAAGTTGGCCACAGGCTCAATGACAGGGAGATCATTTACGGACGCTATAGTAATCAGGACCTGTGCGGGTACAGGTGCATAAGCATCGCCACCATTGGCATTCCATACCAAGCTGTCTTCTCCAAAATAGTTTTCATTAGGGATATAAGTCAGCTGATTGATAGCATCTGCCTCGATTTCCTGATCTACATTTACATTCTCGCCATTTAGCAAAAGAGAACCATTTATCGGAAGCGCTTCTATCCTGATGTTTTGCATCTGGGCATTGGGGTTTCCGTAATTATTGGCAAACAGTGAAAGGTTGAAATTGTATTCGGTATCTTCATTTGTACTGATGCTGAAATTAGTAACTCCTGTACCAATGATGATCGTTACTCTCGCGCCTTCGGCAGCCAGGTTGGCTCCATCAGAAGCATTCCATCCAAAACTAATAATACCTACTTCCTGATCCTCTGCTGCCTGATAAGTAAGGCTACTGATATTCTCCGCATTGATCAAAGCACCTGCTTCAACTGCTGACCCATTAAGCAACAGGCTTCCATTGTTAGGTAAAGAAGTAATTTGTATAAAGTTGAGTGGCGTGTTTTCTATATCCAGATAGTTTTCAGTAAAGTCACTTGCCGCAAAAGTGTAAGCAACCTCATTTTCACCAATTGCTTTGGTAAAGCTATTGATGATGGGGGGATCATTAAGTGGGCTTATATTGATCACTACCTGGGCACTTTGTTCACTTAATACACTCCCATCCGATGCAGACCAGGTGAAAGCATCCTGACCATTGAAGTTTTCGTTGGGCAGATAGCTGAGGTTACCGATTTCCTGGAGGCTAAGTTCGCTGTTTGCCGGCAGATTGATGTTATTCAGGCGCAGGGTGCCGTTTTCAGGAATGGTACGAATAACAATGGAGGTTAAAGCATCCCCATCGGGATCAGTAGCTGCATTGGTAAACTGCTCGGCAGTAAACGCAAAGCTCTGATCTTCCTGGGTAGAAACAGTAAAATCAGTTGGGATAGGTGCATCAGGTTGAGCAGTGATTGTAATGTTTACCTGGGCATCTTCTTCTGCATATTCCGCACCATCAAAAGCATTCCAGCCAAAACTGTCACTGCCTGAAAAGTTTGGGTTGGGAATATACTGTAGGACACTGATTTGATCAGCACTGACTCCGAAGCTGTTATTGCTGTTTTCCATATCTTCAGCAGTAATCGTGTCTTCAGCTACTACCAGCACCCCATTGGAAGGTAAGCTGGTGATCGCAATGCTTTGCAAACCCGTACTTGGCCCATTATCAGGATCTTCGTAAGGGAAATCTTCTGTTACAAAACCCAGGGCTTCATCTTCATCAATCGTCTTACTGAATGAACTGACAACTGGTGGATCATTGGTAATAATGATAATTTCTCTGTTCAGTGTATTGCTTTCGTCAATTCCATCAGAAACAGTAATGGAGATGAGCTTACTCTCATCCTCGTCATCCTCATCACCATTTCTCTGATAGGTTATACCTCTGATAGCCTGCTGGTACTGTGCTTTGGTGCCTCCTCCACTCAGGGTGAGTACCCCGTCATCCTCATCCCATTCCGCAGTGATATTACCAATTTGTGCAGTGAGCGAAAGTTGATCATTACCCTCATCATAACCATCTTCAAATGCAATGGTAGCACTGTTCAAATTATCATTGTCCACATCAGTAATGGTCAATGCGTTTGTAATGGCTACGGGATCATTGTCCAGAATGTCATAACTGATAGGGGCTTCTTCAAGGTTGGCCAGCACCGGAGCGTCGTTTTCGGGGCTTATCTCTATGGTACGATTTACCGGCTGGCTGGTAGCATTGGGCGTGCCATTGTCAGTAACTGTAAAGCTAATCACTCTATTCTCGGCAGATGGGTTTTCACTGGTATTCACATAACTTACTGTTCGTAAGATGTTCTGGTATACCGAAGGGTTGGCATTGCCGGTCAGTGTAAGGGTACCCTCTGAATAATTACCCGTAACCCCATCGGAAGCATTAAATGATAATACATCTTCTTCTCCGGCGTAGCCTTCAGTGATCGTGATAGTAGCTGAGTTGATCTGATTGCTTTCTTCATCGGTTACCGTCAAAGTATTAGTGACTCTGATGGGCTCTTCATTCTCTTCAAATTCAGCTGCGTTGTTTTCTATATTAGCCAGTACCGGAGCATCATTGATGATAAGAATATTGATGGCAATATTTCCACTGGCTGTGCCTCCGTTGTTATCGTCCACTTCCACATTAAGCTGATCATCTCCTGAAAAGCCATCATCTGGCTGGTAGATTAAACCACTCAGGGCGAAGGCTACCAGTTCTACTGGTCCGGTAAAGACGATGTCGCTTTCTCCGTTATTAGTGCCGGAGATAAAATCTACAAGCTCATCTTCAACAGCCTTGGGAGTTAAAAACAAGCTACCATCGCTGACGGAGACCCTCACTCTCATTTCATCCTGGTCAGGATCAGTGAGCGAGATTCCGGAGATAGGGGTAGCCGTATCTTCCTCCACGTCTGCATTAGTGGGTAAGCTGAGTTCAGGTAGCTGGTTGACCGGCAGAACCTGTACAAATACTTTAGCGGGATTAGCAGCGAAGTTGCTTCCATCCGTAGCATTCCAGCCAAATTCATCGGTACCATTAAATCCTACAGGAGGCTTGTATGCCAGGTTACTGATTTGATCAGGAGTGATTAAGGTACGGTTGATGATATCCTGATTATTAATTGGGTTACCATTAAGCAAGAGTGTACCCACTTTAGGTAAGGCACTAATGATAATACCTCCCAAGCTTGATCCATTAGGGTCATTGAAGTTATCTACAAAATCTTCATCATTGGGGTTGGAAAAAGTATATTCAGAATCTTCGTTGGTTGTTACTGAAAAATTATTCAATGATGGAGGGAGGTTAATACGTGGACCAAGAATAGGCTGAACTACAAATATTCTAGATATGGTATTACTTGCTTCATTATTGCTGTCAAATACACGTAGATTTATTCTTCTAACTCCAACGGTTCTAAATGTAAAAATAGGTTGGTGCCCGTAAAAAAAATTCCTTATCACATTTTCATATGTTCTGATTTCACTTGCACCAGATAATACTATTTTTTGTGGTGTATCTTCATCTATGTTCAAGTTCCCATCATTACCTCTAATGAATAGCCTGTCTTCAGGAGAATTAAACCCTTCTACAATCTCAATTTCTACTCGAGACATTTGCTCATTATCAGGATCTGTAATTTCTACATCATCGAAAATCCGCTTGTCATCATTGGAAATATTCTCTGAAGAAGTTGTACTACTACTAATTACAGGCGCATCGTTGGTATTGCTGACATTAACAGTGCGGCTCGCAGTGTTACTTTGATTTCCCTCCAGATCAGTTACGCTAATATTTACAGTGACACTTCTACTGCTAGGGTTATCTGTGGTAAGGCTATATCCTACAGATGCCATAGCAGCCCGCATCTGAGCAATGCTTACTCCCTGATTCGCCGAAAGGCTCAATAGTCTTAATGTACCGCTGGTTTCATCAAAATGTGCTTTGATATTTTCGGTTTGATTAATTACAAGGGTATCCTGATCGCTCTGGTAGTTTCCGCCAAAAGAGAAAGTAGCGAGCAGCATATTCTGGCTATCACTATCTTCAATAATGATATTGGATGATAAAGTTACGGGCGTACTGCCTTCCTGATAGTTGATGGCTGCAGTGCCGGTATTGCTGATTGTGGGAGGGTTACCCTGGGCTGCAATTCCGGTTGCATAAAAAAATGCACAAACGAAAAAAATAGCGCTGCTAATTTGCTGAAGTAGTGTTTTTACAATCATGTTCTTACTTAAGAATACTTACAGATCCCCGATGATACTGCTCACCATCGTTAAGCTTAATTAAATAATAGTAAGTACCCGCAGGCAAAAGTTGACCATTTCTGGAACCATCCCAGGGCCGTTGATAGCCCTCTGAGAAAAACACCTGCTTTCCGTACCGGTCATACACTTCTACTACCTGGCTTTCGTAAGTCTCTATGTTGGTAATTATCCAGTTGTCGTTAGGACCATCTCCATTAGGCGTAAAAGCTGTAGGAATGCTAAGGGGAAGCCCATAACATTCTAAGGTATTTACGATGATCGTATCACTATTGGATGTTACACCATTTTCATCGGTTACATTTACGAAGTAGGTAGTCGTTCTGTCCGGAGATACACTCACTTCAGCAGCATTGGCATTATCTATCATGCAGTCAGCCTGGTCGCAAGTCCATGAATAAGTATAGTTGCCACTTCCGCCACCGACCTCAACTGTCAGCATTACAGGGTCTCCCTGGCAGGTTTCTACATCTGCTCCGGCATTCACTGCAAGATCAGTAACATTGAATGTTAAAGTAGCATTTGTCATAGCATAAGCTTCACTGTCAAATGCATTCCATTCAATACTATCAAGGCCCACATAATTATCTTCAGGCTGATATGTTAACTGACCAATATTTTCTGTACTCACTTCCAATGCTCCTTCAGTATTCAGTATCTCTTGAGTAATTACTTCTCCATTAAAGAGCAACTGGCCCCTACTGGGCAGTTTGCTAATCCTTAATCTTACAAATGTAAGGTTTTCGGAGGAATTATCAGGATCATTATAGTGATTTGCAAAGTCTTCTGCGCTAAAATTATAATTGTCGTTCTTAAGCAGGTTTAGCGCAAAGTCTGTCAGCAGGGGCAACTCATTGATGATGATTGTAATTTCCCTGATTGCTACATTGCTGGCTACACCATTTCTATACACCGCAAACTGGATAAACTTGCTGCCCGAAGTGGGTGTATCAGAAGTGTTGATATATTGAACAGCACGCAGAGCATTCTGATAGGCTTCTATGCTGTTTTCTCCCGCAATGATCAGGGTGCCTGCTTCTTCATTCCAGTTTACTTCAAACTCATCTGATTCAAAGATCAGGCTGTCTTCAGCGGCATTATAGCTGTCATTGGCGAAGCTAATAATGGCGGTAGTCAGGCTATTATCATCAGCATCACTGAGTACGATAGATTCAGTAAGGATTTGCTGCGCGTCTCCCGGGCGGTATGGCAAGGGACTGCTCTCTACTTCAGTAATTTGAATTGAGTCGTCAGTCTGAATAATGTTTACATAGCGGGAAACGATGTTGCTGGAGCCATTCCCTACGTCAGTTACCTGAAAATTGATTTTGCGGACACCTGTCTGGGGCATTTCGCTAAGATTTTCATAAGTAATGCTTCTTAGCAGAGTTTCATATGCTTCAATAGAAGCATTCCCTGTCAGGATAAGTCGGTTATTACTGACACGTCCGGTAATACCCGTTGTGGGCGTAAACCCTAAACGGTCTTCGCCAGCTACAAAGTTTTCAGCAATAGATATGGTTGCCGCCACGATATTATCGTTCTCCAGATCCTCTATGCTTATGTTTTCAGTCAGTTGTAAGGGCTCATCATTTTCTGTATAACTGAGCGGTTCACTTTCTATATTGGTCAGTGAAGGCAGATCGTTTACTGAATTGATGATAATATTTACTTCAGCACTGGCTGTATTATTTTGTGGGTCTCTGGCAGTAATGCTTAATATATCAGTGCCACTAAAATCAGTACGTGCTGTATATTGTAAGCTGATGAGTGCATTATCAATATCAGAAGATATTCCTCTAAATCTCATGCTGGCGGCATCAGTGCTACTGCCCTCAAGGAAGTTGATGGATGCTAATACCCCTTCATTTACAAATGATAACAAACCTTCCTGTACAGCCAGGCTCACAGTAATACTGTCACTACTATTGTCAATGTCCTCAATGGTAATACTGCGTGTATTAGAAAAACTGAAGATAGCATCTTCACTGGCGGTGATGGAAGAAGGAGCATTGATGGTGGGTGGATCGCTTACCGGTAGTACAGTAATACTTACACTGGCCGAATTGATTAGTGAACCTGCTTGAGTTTCGCTGTCTAAAGCTGTCCACTCAAAAGAATCTGTACCATTAAAATTTGATTCGGGCTGATATATGAACTCCGGGTTAGTATCAAAATCTATCAGATAACCTCCGGTAGCCGGATTAAGATCACTGTCAGTGATGAGTTCACCATTGACTACCAGTCCACCTTTGGAAGGGTCCGGTAGCCGGGTGATATAAATGGAATTGTCAAATGGATCAAGATCATCAGCATAATTATCTGCAAAATCATTAGCAGTAAGTACAAGAGATTCATCTTCCGGCACCTGCTTACTGAAGTCTGTAAGCTCGGGGGGGAGATTAGAATCTTCCACCCTGATGAACCTCACATCATTAGCTTCATTACTTTCCAGCGAACCATCACTAATGACAAAAATCAGCTGCCGGGGCAGTGCGGTAGGAGTAGCCGCGTTGTTAAAATAAGTTATACTTCTGAAAGCATCTCGGTAGTCGTTGATACTTGCATTCCCGACCAGCGAGAGTACTCCATTTGCTGCATCCCATTGCCCGCTGATATTACCTATTTGTGTTGGGTAACGAAGTTCATCTTCATCCGGTGAATAAAATAGCGGACCATTTTCAACGAAAGATACAGATGCAGAAGACATGTTGATGTTATCCACATCGTTAATGGTAAGGGAAGAAGTAATACTCACCGGATTATCTCCACGATTAAACTGAATAGCTGAGTTGCGTTCTTCTGCTGATATAAAGATCTGAGGACGATCATTGACCGGATTAAGTCTAATCCTTAATGTCTGGTAAGCACTGTAGGCATTGCCATCGTTTACCCGAATAGGTACAAAAAGGTCTCCATCAAAATTTTCAGCTGGTATTACAACATTTCTGTTATTATTGAGGGTGTAATTGTTCGTTTCATTCGGATCTTGTGCCTCAATAAAGAAGTCTTCCGGGTAATTACTATCAGGGTCAGTAACATTAAGCACACTATTGTTTTCGGAAAGAAGTGTCTCCAAATTGATGGGGGTATCTTCAGTACCACTAATGCCTACCTCATTGACGGTAAGGGTAGGAGCATCATTTACGGATGTTACAACAACTTGTAGAGAAAGATTGGGGTCGGTGACAGCTACTCCGTCACTCGCCTGAATAGCAAGTGTTGCAGTACCACTAAAATTGGCGCCAAAAGAGATCTGTAAAGTAGCATCAGTAATTTGGGTAGTAATCTGATTAGGGCGGGAGTTGGATACTACTGAATATGTGAGTGTTTCATTGTCAATGTCAGTAAAATATGGACTCAGGTCAATAGTTTCCGGAGCTGCATCTTCCACTACTTCCAATGGCTCTATGGTAGAAGCTACCGGAGCGTCATTGACAGGGTTAACAGTAATTGATAAGCCAAATATATTGCTGCTTGCCCCTGCAGGGTCAGTCAATTGAACCGGCACACTGAGGGTTCCATTAAAGTTGGCAGCAGGCCTTATGGTAGTACCATCAACAATCTCATAATTTTCCCCTTCTCCGATACTTAAGGTAAAACCGGCGGGATAAGCATTATCAGGATCATTGACAATCAGGTCAGTAAGTAAAACCTGATAATCTTCATCTTCATTGGTGCTGACTTCATTCTGGTCAGTAATCACAGGCGCATCATTGGAACCTGTAATCTGCACATTAATTGTAGCTGTAGCAGACAAGCCTTCATCATCGGCGGCAGACACTGTGATCGTGGTGGTGCCGGAAGCGTTCTCATTAAAGCTGATGGTCAGTACAGAAGTAGTTTCATCAAGAGTAGCGGTGAGCAGATTTTCATTGCCGATTTCTACTATTGCATAATCCAGTGTTTCATCTTCCACATCGCTGAAATAGTCTGATAGGGTGATGGTTTCATCTTCAGCATCTTCTTCTACATCCACATCGGGGATCTCAGAAGCCACCGGAGCGTCATTAACAGAGTTTACAGTAACAAGGAGGTTGAAGGGATCACTTTGTGCATTGTCAGGATCGGAGACAGTCAGCGGTACAGAGAGTGTTCCATTAAAGTTAGCCACAGGGGTAATGGTGTTACCATTTCTAGTGTAGTTATCTCCATCCTGGACAATGAGGGTTAGTTCTGTGATATCATGGTCAGGATCAGAAACTTCCAGGCCATCCAGTTCAATGGTATAGGAGTTATCTTCATCAATAGTAATATTATCCTGGCCGGAGATCTGTGGTGCGTTGTTGACGTTACTCACATTTACATTAATGGTAGCATCTACAAACGCGTCATCATCAGTACCTCTTACCGTGATGATGGCAGAACCAGAAGTGGTAGGCGTAAAGCTTAGCGTTAGTACAGAGGTATTCTGGTCTATAGCAGTAGAGACTAAATCTGTGTTTGTATTTCCTTCAACAGAATACTCTAGGGTAGGGTCATCCACATCGCTGAAATAGTTGGAAAGGGTGATTGTTTCAGGATCAGCATCTTCAACAACATTAACAGGCGGGATATTAGAAGCCACCGGAGCGTCATTAACAGAGTTTACAGTAACAAGGAGGTTGAAGGGATCACTTTGTGCATTGTCAGGATC
>NZ_JBBPHP010000007.1:187498-188381 GCF_038039535.1 Catalinimonas locisalis
ATTTCTAGTGTAGTTATCTCCATCCTGGACAATGAGGGTTAGTTCTGTGATATCATGGTCAGGATCAGAAACTTCCAGGTCATCCAGTTCAATGGTATAGGAGTTATCTTCATCAATAGTGATATCCTCCTGCCCGGAGATCACCGGTACAGCATTTTGTCGCTCAAAGATTTCAATATTAAACGAAGTAGCGCTTGAATTCTGATTCTCTCCATTTTCAGGACCATCATCAGTAAGTGTCACTTCCATCGTAGAAGTGCCTATACTATTTTCTGAAGGAGTGAAAGTGAGTGTGCCGGTTTCTTCATCTATAATAGGTAGAATGGAGAAAAGGCTTGGGTTTTCTGCACTCACAGTAAATGCCAATATTTGCGACGCTTCATCAGTGGCAGTTTCCGGTCCGGGAGCAATATTATTTGCAAAATTGGCAAAGCTCTGTGGTCCACTGGCTGCTTCAACATTTATATTGTTTTGAGCAAGACTGAATATTGGTTGATCATTAACAGCGTTTACTCTGAAAGTGAAATTTTCCTCATGTATGCTACCCTGATTATTGGCAGTGACAGTAAATTCCTGTTCTCCGTTCTGATCGGCCACTGCTTCAAACGCATAAATGCCTTCATCATTATTGGCTGTCAAAGTAGCAAAAGCAATACTTGAGGGAGCAATAGAATACGTTACTCCCTCTATATTTTCTTCCGGCTGTGCGCTTACCGTGATTTCCTGATCAAAGTCCTCGTCCACTATGATATTATCAACAATTTGAAACGCCTCGTCTACTAGGTCAAAGAAAGGTGTTTGAGTTTGCACTTCACTGACATTGACAACAAAGGAAGTAGAAGCCGTTTGCTGTTGCTCATCTTCAGCGGTAAGGGTGATGTTA
>NZ_JBBPHP010000007.1:188479-284936 GCF_038039535.1 Catalinimonas locisalis
TGATGTTAGCCTGCCCGGAAGCCTCAGGAGAGAAGGTAAGGGTGAGGCTATTACCATTGATAGAAGCTTGTACCAGATCGGTATTATCGCTACTGGCGGTGATGCTCAACTCTTCGTCATCCACATCAGAAAAGACATTGCTGATGTCAATGCTGCTGGGTTCGGCGTTTTCATCCACAGTGATATTGTCAATGGTATTGGCTACTGTAGGGATGTCATTGACCGGGCTTACTTGCAGGCTAAAAGCAGCGGAGAAGGTATTAGTATCATCATTAACATCAGTAGCAGTGACTTCTATATCAATGGGGCCTCCGTTTTCATTTTCTACTGAAGTGATTCTAACATAAACTTCATCTTCATTTTGAATGATTTCTACATCGGCAAAGTCAGGGGATGTAACTTCATTAATACTATATTCTACAAAAGGAGTATCATTATCAGGGTTTGGAGTAATGTTAATTATTTCTTCCCCCTCAAAGTCTTCATCTACAATTATAGTGTTGGTAGAAAGTGTAAATTCAGGGGCAAAAGCTGATGCGTGGAAGATCTTTTTATAGTGAAGCGTGTCACTATTATGAGTAACAGCAGGTTTTTCTATTAGTTTACTATTATCCTTCCCCCAAGCCCATGTACTGAACAGGCTCAGCCAACAGAATAATGTGATTGCAATAGGCCTTTGCATCTCGTGTATCATTTGTTTCAGTGCGCTTGTAATATTATTTATTAGCAAAATTATAAAAAAAATAAATAATATTACATTTTCAAATATACGATTAAAGTTGTAATATTTCTAAAAGAACTCAAGAAAATTATGTGCAGGTACAGAAGAAAGATTAAAATACTTAACAAAAAATTATGATAATAAATGCTTTGCTTATGGGTTTAGTATAATAAAAGCTCGTAAAAATTAAATTTTATACTGCTTCAACCTTATTAATCTAGGCTTATAAGTAAAAAATGCAAATGGATAAACTCCAAAAGCTTTAAATGTATCTAATGTAAGAATTATTTAAAAGTTTTTGATTCAGTATTAAGACATACTGCTTTTTACTACCTCCTTTACTATAAAATGTTTGAAAAATCACTGTTTGATAAGTATCCAGGCTGGCATCAACTTTAATCATCAGTATTACTTAATAATCTTATTTATTCCCGTAACTTTGTGCCCCATAATATTTGCTAAAGTCCAAATCAGAATAATGGGAGGCAACATCTTATGGGTTCAGTAAAGTATATCTTCGTAACGGGAGGCGTTACATCTTCACTAGGTAAAGGAATCATCTCTGCATCGCTGGGTAAACTATTACAGTCGCGGGGTTTCAGGGTTACGATTCAGAAATTTGATCCGTATATCAACATAGATCCGGGGACAATGAACCCCTATGAGCATGGCGAATGCTATGTGACGGATGATGGAGCAGAAACCGACCTTGACCTCGGGCATTATGAGCGATTTTTGAATGTCCGCACTTCGCAGGCCAATAATGTAACCACCGGCCGCATTTACAATAATGTAATCACCAAAGAAAGGGAAGGAATTTACCTGGGAAAGACGGTACAGGTGATTCCGCATATCACGGATGAAATCAAAGCTAATTTCTTTCGCTTGGGAGAAAGCGGTGAGTTTGACATCGTAATTACCGAAATCGGAGGTTGTGTTGGTGATATAGAGTCATTGCCTTTTATTGAAGCAGTGCGCCAGGCACGTTGGGAACTGGGAAACAGTAACTTTTTGGTAATTCATCTTACCCTCGTGCCTTATCTGGAAGCAGCTAAGGAGCTTAAAACCAAGCCTACTCAGCACTCAGTACAGCGTCTTTCAGAAGCGGGTGTTCAACCAGACATCCTCGTTTGCCGTGCTGAGCGTCACCTTCCTATGGATATTAGGAAAAAAATTGCGCTTTTCTGCAACGTAAACATCAATTCGGTCATAGAAGCCAAAGATGCAGACACAATTTATGATGTCCCCTTACTGATGCGTAAAGAGAAGCTGGATGAAAGGGTCCTTAGCAAACTTAAGCTTTCGCATAAAAGGGAGCCTGATATAGAGCAGTGGAAAGAATTTTTGGGTAAACTCAAAAATCCACTAAGCGAAGTAAACATAGGAGTGATCGGAAAATATGTAGAATTGCCGGACGCTTATAAATCAATTGCCGAAGCTTTTGTACACGCTGGTGCTGAAAATGAATGTAAGGTAAGAGTCCGCTGGATCTCTTCTGAAACCATTAATGCAGAAAATAAAGAAGAGATTTTAAGCGACTTAGATGGTATACTGGTGGCCCCGGGCTTTGGCGAGCGTGGTATTCCCGGAAAACTGGCAACTGCCCGTTACGCCCGGGAAAATAAGGTGCCTTACTTCGGGATTTGCCTGGGCATGCAGTGTGCCGTAATAGAGTTCGCTCGCAATGTATTAGGCATCAGGGATGCAGATTCTACCGAGATGAATGCCAAAAGCAAGCATCCGGTAATTGCATTGATGGAAGATCAGAAGCATATCGTCAACAAAGGAGGTACTATGCGTTTGGGTGCTTACGATTGTGAACTGAAAAAAGGAAGTCTGGCTTATCAGGCCTACGGACGCAAGACTATTCAGGAGAGGCACCGTCATCGTTATGAATACAACAATGAATACCTGGAACAATTTGAAAAAGCAGGCATGATCGCCAGCGGGATTAATCCGGATTCAAAGCTGGTAGAAGTCATTGAACTTAAAGATCATCCCTGGTTTTTAGGCACACAGTACCATCCCGAATTAAAAAGCACAGTGCTGAGTCCTCATCCTTTATTTGTCCGCTTTATTAAAGCTGCCAAAGAAAACAAAAGATAATATTGTGCATGATGAAATAAAAATACCTGAAGAGTTACTTATATGTTGAGTGTGAAAGTCAAAATTGCTCAGCCTATTACTCTGGCTGCAAGACAGCTCTATTTGGATGTTCATTGTACATTGGTCATTAATCATTAATATTGCGCTCTTGAAATTTTAAGACGCTTAAAATTGTATCTATTCTTATCATAGAATTATTAATATTATGGATAGAAACCAAGCAATAGGCTTATTGCTTTCGGGCCTTTTACTCATTGTCTACTTTCAGTTTTTTGCACCGGAGCCTACACCTCCGGCAGAAAATGAGCAGCAGGCCCAACAAGTGGATGAGGCACCTGCTCAGCAGGAACCTGACATAGAGCAGACAACTCCTGCTGCTGCTGATTCTGTTCAGCAGGCGCGTAATCGTGAGCGATACGGGGTGTTTGCCCAGGCTTCTAGCGGTGAGGCTAAAACAGTATCAGTAGAAAATGAAGATATACTCCTGACCATAAATACCCACGGAGGTACAGTAGAGAGGGTAGAGTTGAAAAAATATAAGGACGGTGCTGGAAACCAACTGGTACTGTTCAATGAAGAAAGCAATAGTTTTAGCCTGTTGGCGGATACAGAAAGAGGTGAAATAGACCTTTACGATCTTTATTACAATAGCAGTGCTTCAGAAGTTAATGTGAGCGAGGGAGATACTACCCAAGTTACGTTGATTGCCAATCTTGAAGGGGGAGGGCAGATCAGACAGGTCTATAGCATCCCTGGTAGAGGTTATGAAATTGGCTATCATCTGGAGTTACAAAATGCTACCGGTGCGCTTACCAGTAGTAATCTGCAATTTGCTTGGAGCAACCAACTTCGTCCGCTGGAACAGAATATGGAAGAAAGCCGTCGCAGAAGCACTATGAACTATTACACTGCCGATGGTGATTTTGAGCAGCTCTCTTCACTGATGGGTGATGGAGCAGAAGAAGAAACGGTAGAAGTTCCCCTGAAGTGGATTGCCATGAAGCAGCGCTTCTTTAGTGCTGCCATCATTGCTGAAGAATCTTTCAGTCAGGCTCGGTTGGTTACCGATAGCCCAGAAGAAGAAAATACTACACTGGTCAAAAACATGAATATGGCGGTAAGTATGGGGCTGGCCGACCTGAGTAATGGTACATTATCCTACAGCTACTACTTTGGCCCCAACGACCAGCAGGTGATGACCAAAGTTGCCCCTGATTTTGAGGAAAATATTGACTTTGGCTGGCCCATAGTAAAGTGGATCAGTAAGTATCCTATCTCTTATATGTTTCACTGGCTGGAACAATTCATCAGCAACTATGGATTAATCATTATTATACTGGTGCTGGTAATCAAAACCCTGCTCTTTCCACTTTCTTATAAGTCATATATTTCTATGGCTAAGATCAAAGTGCTGAAACCAGAGCTGGACGAGATCAAGGAAAAGCATGGAGATGATATGGCTAAGGCGCAGCAGGAGCAGATGCAACTCTACCAGAAAGTGGGTGTCAACCCGCTGAGCGGTTGTGTGCCGGTGCTACTGCAGATGCCGATACTACTGGCCATGTTCAATTACTTTCCCAATGCCATTGAGCTACGTCAGGAGCCTTTCCTCTGGGCAGAAGATCTTTCTACCTACGATTCAATTTTAGACTTACCTTTTACCATTCCATTTTATGGAGATCATGTGAGTTTGTTTGTACTGCTGATGACGGCTTCTACCATCCTGTACACCTGGTCAAACAATCAGGCGAGTACGGTGCAGGGACCGATGAAAAACATGCAGTACTTTCTGCCGGTCATTTTTATGTTCGTGCTGAATTCATTCCCTGCTGCCTTGAGCTTCTACTATTTTGTGTCTAACATTGTTACTTTCGGTCAGCAGGCCATCATCCGTAAATTTGTGGATGATGAGAAAATCCGTAAGATTCTGGATGAGAACAAGAAGCGGAATAAAAACAAGAAGAAGTCTAAATTTCAGCAGCGCCTGGAAGAAGCCATGAAGGCCAGTGATGATAGCCGTAAGAACGGAGGCAACAAAGGTGGAGGTAATAAAAGTGGCCGCAAAGGTAAATAATTGAAGTAGACTTTCGTTTCACTGAAAAATTGTCATGGAAGTAAAAGAGGTCAAACATAAAAAGAAAAAAAAGCTGGGAAGCTATCCCTATATCAGTGTGGTTTTCAGTATTACGCTTGCACTTTTTGTGATTGGACTTTTTGGTCTGCTGATTCTACATGCCAATAGCCTTACGCGCATGATTCGTGAAAACGTGAGCATGCAGATATTCCTAAATCGTACAGTCTCAGAAAATGAAAAAATTCAGATTCAGAAAACGCTAGCTGGTAAAGAATATGTGGCGGTAGTGGAAGATCAGCCGCAAATCAGTTTTATTTCTAAGGAAGTAGCGGCGGAAGAATTTATAGAAGATACCGGTGAAGATTTTACTCAATTTCTGGGAGAAAATCCTTTGCGTGACGCCTATGTGATCAATATCAATACGGAGTTTCAGGATACAGAAGCATTGGCTAAGGTGAAACTGGACATTGAGCGCATGAACGGTGTTTTTGAAGTGACCTATGTGGAAAATCTGGTGCGTTCTATCAATCAAAATCTGGCGAAAGTGAGTCTGGTGTTATTAGGTTTTGCAGTCTTGTTGGTTATTATTGTAGCAGTCCTCATCAACAATACCATTCGCCTGGCACTTTTTTCCCAGCGCTTCCTGATCAGGAGTATGCAATTAGTAGGGGCTACAGCAGGATTTATCCAACGTCCCTTTCTACGTCGTTCTTTTATGCATGGTGTTTTGGGAGGTATACTGGCTTCTATACTTTTGCTCTTTGTATTGCAGTATCTCAACCAGCAGATTGAGGATATAGAACAGCTTCAGGACCCTGCTAATATTTTTATTTTGATGGGCTTGCTGTTGATTGTGGGAGGCTTTATAGGTTTTTTGAGTACCTATAGGGCAATCAGCAAATACCTGAAAATGTCTCTGGACGAGCTTTATTAATTAAAATTTTCAGATTGAAAATTAAAAATTGGAAAGAGTCATAATTTTCAGAGGATCAGAAAAATAGAACTGATTGTTAATATGGAATCAGATAATTGCAAATTTTACAACAACCATCTGCTATTACACTATAAAATCAAGAACTATAACACTAAGAACTATAAAACCATAACACCATAAACGCATGGCAGATAAAAATCAACTTCCCTTCGGCAAGAAAAACTACGTTCTGATGGTAATCGGAATCGGTATCCTCATTCTTGGATTTACAATGATGTCATTAGACAGCGAGCAGTATGGATTTGGCTTTTTAGGTTTAACTTTAGGCCCAATTACTGTGATGATAGGTTTTATCGTAGAATTCTTCGCTATTTTAACAAAACCTGAATGATCTTTGCTCACTCAAGTCAAAAGTGAGTATATATTATGTCTATCATAGAAGCCATTATCTTAGGGATCGTTCAGGGTCTTACCGAGTTTTTGCCTGTAAGTAGTAGCGGGCATATTGAACTGGGAACAGTTTTATTAGGAGTGCAGAGTAAAGACAACCTGCTGTTTTCAGTAGTGGTGCACAGTGCCACAGCACTCAGTACCATTGTAGTTTTTCGTAAAGATATTGCTCAGCTTTTTGTTGGGTTATTCAAATTTCAATGGAATGACGAGGTAAAGTATATTTCCAAACTTCTGCTTTCCATGATACCCGTAGGTCTGATCGGTGTTTTTTATAAAGATCAGATTGAAGCCTTCTTCGGAGGAGATGTACTCCTGGTAGGTTTTATGCTATTGCTCACCGCTACCCTGCTGGCTATGACTTACTATGCCAAAAAGCAGGGGGGGAATGTTACTTATCCCAAAGCCTTAATCATCGGTATGGCGCAGGCTATTGCTATTCTTCCCGGTATATCCCGTTCAGGTGCTACGATTGCCACCTCTTTGCTGATAGGTGTGGAAAAAGAAAAAGCTGCTCGTTTCTCCTTTTTGATGGTGCTTATTCCCATTCTCGGAGCTTCATTACTGGAAGTCAAAGATTACTATGAAGAACCCGCTTTGGCAGGGGGGATTTCAGGATTAGCCCTTCTTTTAGGCTTTATTGCTGCCTTCGTTTCCGGTCTTTTGGCTTGCCAGTGGATGATCTCTATTGTGAAAAAAGGTAAACTAATTTACTTCGCTTTCTATTGTTTAATCGTAGGCATCATCGCCATCATTACCGCATTGACATAATAATCATTCATGCCTGAGCCTTATTCATTGTTTGACAAAGAAAATTATGACTTTCAGCAGGGGGAAGTAATACTGATTGACAAGCCTCTGGAATGGACATCTTTTGACGTAGTGAATAAGCTCCGCTATCAGCTCAAGCTCAAGAAAATTGGACATGCCGGCACGCTTGACCCTCTGGCGACCGGGCTGCTTATCCTCTGCACCGGTAAAATGACCAAGCAGATAGAGCAGTTTCAAGCGCAAGAGAAAGAGTATACCGGTACACTGGTACTTGGCAAAACTACACCCTCCATAGACCTGGAAACTGATTTTGACAGCGATACTCCGGCAGATCATCTTACAGAAGCTGAACTGGAAGAAGCTCGGCAACAGTTTTTAGGTGCAATAGAGCAGATTCCTCCGATGTATTCCGCGGTCAAAGTAGGAGGGGAACGCCTGTACAAAAAAGCCCGCAAGGGGAAAGAGGTGCTGGTCAAAGCCCGTGAAGTTACAGTAAACACTTTTGAGTTGACCAGAATTGAACTCCCCGAAGTTGATTTTCGTATTGTTTGTTCTAAAGGTACTTACATCCGCAGCCTGGTACGCGATTTTGGAAAAGCCCTTAAAGTAGGCGCTTATCTTTCCAGCCTGCGCCGTACACGCAACGGAGCGTTTCATGTAAATGAGGCTTATCAGATCAATGAATTTGTAGATTTGGTCAAAAAAGACGCTTCATAAATGTCTGAAGCTATAACAAACTACCCCTTTATCAATTACAAAAAGAGATAAAACCTTAACTATGAAAGTACACGATGGAAGCACTTCTTTTGAGCAGCCTCAGCTCGCTGTAGTGACCAGTGGTACTTTTGATGGTGTGCATATAGGGCATAGAAAAATATTGAAGCGCCTGATTGAAATTGCCCGGCAGAAAGGTGGAGAAACGGTAGTAGTTACCTTCTGGCCGCACCCCCGCTTGGTCTTGCATCCCGAAGACGACACGCTGAAACTCTTATCCACATTTGAGGAAAAGGTGAAAATTTTTGAACAGCTGGGAATTGACCATGTCGTACGTATTCCTTTTACCAAAGAATTTTCTCAGCTCAGCTCCGACGAATTTATCCGCAACGTACTGGTCAAAAAAATTGGCACCCAATATCTGGTGATTGGCTACGATCATCGTTTTGGTAAAAATAGAGAAGGTAGCTTTGAGTACCTCAAAGAAAACGCTGATAAATATGGCTTTCAGGTAGAAGAAATACCACGTCAGGATGTGGATCATGTGGGGGTAAGCTCTACTAAAATACGTCAGGCCCTGGAAGAAGGAGATATTTTTACCGCTAGTGAGTATTTGGGACGCCCGTACCAGATTTCAGGTGAAGTGGTGAAAGGCGATCAGTTAGGGCGAAGCTGGGGCTTTCCTACGGCAAACCTTGTGATTCCTGAACGTTATAAGCTTATTCCCAAAGACGGAATCTATGCCTGCAAAGTAAGGTGGAATGAGCATCAGTACGAAGGCATGATGTACATTGGTGTGCGTCCTACCATCAATGGGATACAACGTAATATTGAAGTCAATATCTTTGACTTTGACAAGCAGATCTACGGAGAAACCCTTCAGGTTGAGTTCATAGGAAAGATTCGTGGCGATATGAAGTATGAAAATATTGAGCTACTCAAAGCACAATTAGCAGTTGACCGTGAAGATGCTTTAAAGATTCTGGCAGAGTTTAAATAGTGTTATTGTGGGAGGGTGTTAAAGTGTTATGGTTATCCAATTAAGCATCTTATATGGTTAGTTTTATATATCCAATACAAGTACACTTGGTAAAACTAAAAAAATACTTTAGACAGGTAATATTCAACTATACCACCATCTAACTATAACACTTAGAACCATAACACTACCTATCCCATGATCCAGAAAGTACTTATCATTGGCGCTACAGGCATGCTAGGCCGACCGGTAGCTATAGAACTGCATAAAGCAGGATTTCAGCTTAGAGCGCTGGTGCGCAATGTAGACAAAGCAAGAAAACTTCTTCCGAATGGTATTGAACTGATGCAGGGTGATTTACAGCATGACGAAACCATCAGCAAGGCTATCAAAGGTATGGACGCGGTATATCTCAGCCTTTCAGTAGCCCAGGATGAGCCCAAAAAAGGTTTCCATGCTGAAAGAGATGGTATGCGCAAAGTTATACTTGCTGCCCGGCAGGAGGGAGTACAGCGCATAGCCAACTTATCTTCACTGGTTCAGGAGTATTCCTCAGATTGGTGGGTATTTGGAATCAAAAGAGATGCGATCCGGCAGCTTAAAGAATCCCGAATTCCTTATACGATTTTCTATCCCTCCAACTTTATGGAAGCCATTCCCAGTCAATTTATGTCAGGGAATCGCCTGCTGCTGGTAGGTAAGCCTAAACACAAAATGTGGTGGATTGCTGCCCATGATTATGGCAGGCAGGTAGCCAAAGCATTACAGATTGATGAAGGCAATCATCATTATATTGTGCAGGGACCGGAAGCCATCGGACAGGAAGAAGCTTTGGCAAAATTTACTCAGCATTTTCCTGAAAAAAACCTGAAAATTACTAAAATGCCGATAGGAATTCTGAAATTTCTGGGCATTTTTTCTAATAAAGCCAGCTATGGTGCTCACATTATTGATAGTATCAATAATTATCCTGAAACTTTCCGTGCCGAGGAAACCTGGCAGCGATTGGGCAAGCCAGAAACTACGCTTGATGTATTTGCAGAGAAGCTTTCGTTAGATTAAGGGATGAATTGAGGAAAATTTCCGTTTAGAAAAAGAGGTCAGAAGAAGACGGAAGCTGGAAGTCCGAAGTTTCTTCGGTCTTCTGACTTCCAGCTTCTGCCTTCCCAACTATAATTTAACTAACCTATTGAAAACATGATTTTAATATATTTCCTGACAAGTTTGCTGCTTAATTTTCATCCCTTCCACGTCAGTGTGATGAGTATTCACCACGCTTCTGATGAAAATACGCTGCAAATTACTCTTAAAATCTTTGCCGACGATCTGGAAGAAGCTTTGAATGACGAGCAGTTCAGAACACCTGAGCAGGCCTTTGTAGATGTGCTCAATCCTAAAGATCCGCAAAGCCTGGACCAACATATTGAAAAGTATTTACGCAAGCATATGAATATCAAAGTAAATGGAAAAGACGTGCAAGCGGTCTATTTAGGCAAGGAAATAGAGGATATGGCGATGTGGTGCTACTTTGAGGTGAGTGATGTGGATCACCTAGAAAGTATACAGGTAAGAAGTTCTATCCTGACAGAAATTTTTGATGATCAGATAAATATTGTGCATGTAAACTACGGTGGCGTTATTAAGAGCATGAAACTTGCAGGCAATCATTTACTAGATGAAGTTTCATTTGGGTAAATATTTCAAATGCTTTTTTTTATGAACAATAAATTTTCATTCAGATTTTTCTTTTATGCGATAAGCTGCACGTTATTTTTTGCATTTGTCTCTTGTGAAGAGGATAGTGCAATATTTATTTCTCCCGAGCAGCAGATTGAATTAGGGCGTCAACTGGATTCTACTATCCTGGCAAATCCTGGAGAGTATCCGGTTTTGGACGAATCAGAGTATCCGGAAGCATATGACTACCTGGAAGGTGTTTTCAGTGAAATCTTAGCTTCAGACGCGGTACGCTACGAAGAATTCCCCTGGCAGATCAGAATCATAAAGGATGATGAAACTTTAAATGCTTTTGCTGCACCTGGAGGGTTTGTGTATGTCTATACCGGACTGATCAAATATCTGGAGCAGGAAGATGACCTGGTAGGTGTACTAGGTCATGAGATCGCTCACGCTGACCTGGAGCATTCCGCTCGCCAGATGGAAAGACAGCAGGGGCTTAGTATTTTGATTAGTATTGCGTTGGGTGAAGGTACTGCCCAGCAGTTAAGCCAGGTAGCCGCAGGTCTGTTAAGTTTGGAATTTAGTAGAAATTTTGAGACCAGTGCGGATGAAAAGTCAGTAGAATATCTGTCGGATACCCGCTACAATTGCGCTGCTGCCCGCTCGTTTTTTCAGAAGTTGATAGATGAAGAGCAGGCTGGAGGGACTCCTGAGTTTCTGAGTACTCACCCTAATCCGGATAACCGTGTGGAAAATATTACGGAGAAAGCCAATGAAGTAGGCTGCGATACTGACGCCCTTAACCCTGCCACTTACGATGATTTTAAGGCTATGCTGCCTTAGGGTACTACAAAGACGTTAAGGATAGTCATTATGGCTATCCTTTTTTATTTACAAAGTTTTAGCGATCACCTCTTCTGCCAGTCCAAAAGAAAGTGTCATACCGGCACCGCTGAGAGCATTGACGATAGTTACTTCATCAGAAGGATGGGCGATAAATTCTGTTTTTCCCGGCAATTTAGGATAGATACCATGCCAGCGTTCCGCAATCTCCATATCCGGAGCTTGAGCAAAAGTATGCAGGTAATCCATGATATGACGGTTAATGTCTTCTCTGTCAAAAGGACCTAAGGTCTTCCCGTATTCGTGTGAATCTCCAATCACTAGTTGGCCCAAACCATTCTGAGCCATCATCACATGGATATGCCATTGGGCAAAAGCAGGGTTTTCTGCATCAAAGCGGTCACTCATTGCCGGTAAAGAAGGGCAGTCCTGAAAAGCAGCATAATGCCTGAGCGTTAAACCTCCGCAAAGGGTAGGGCCTAAATTCCAATTGTTTGACTGAGCAGCAGTGCGCATCATCTGTAGCTTGCATTTGGTAAGCTCTGTCTGAGCAAATACTTCCGGGTAAAGCGTTTCAAAATCACTGCCGCTACACACAAATATTTTCTCTGCCTGATAAGATTGTTGACTAGACTGGAGCTTACCTTTTTCTATGGCATTGATGACTGTATCAAAGTAAAACTGCACACCATATCGCTCTTCCAGCATGGCGGGTAGTTTGCCAATGGCTTCTCGGGGATCAACAGTAAGTTCGGTGGCACTCCATAAGCCGCCCAGCAATCCTTCTGGCCTAACACCTTTACTCTTTTGTGAAGCCTGAGCGGCAGTGAGCATTTGACATTCGTAGCCTTTATCGTGGCTTTGTGCCATAAATTCCTCCAGCACTGCCATCTCATCTGGCTGATGGGCCAGATGTAATGAGCCATTTTGAGTGACCCAGCAACCGGCTTTTTCTGCTACTTCCAGCCAGATGGCTCTGCTCCGCAGCGCTCTTTCCAAGGCTGGGCCGGGTGCCTGACCTATAGGCCAGATCAGGCCGAAGTTACGGATGGAAGCTCCTATAGCTCGTGAATTTCTTTCAAACACAGCTACCTTTTTACCTTTGCGGGCTGAAGCCAGTGCCACTGCCAGGCCTACGATTCCGGCACCCACGATAGCTACATCAAATTGCTTTTTCATGGAAAAAAAATTATAAATACAGATTTGAAAATTGCATATTCTGAGAACTCAATACGGTGGCATCTTTGCAATAGGTATTATGTATTACATCATTCCTCATCAACTAATATTCTTTAAAAGCGCTGATGACCGGGCGACCAATCCAGCAGGAAGGCTGCTGAAGGCCAAATACATAGGCAATGGTAGCGGCAGTATCATAGGTCATAATATCTTCAGAAATTTCGTAATTGGCCTTAACGGCTGAACCACTGATGATCCAGGGGATAGTGGTCTCTTCAGGAGTATTGCCGCCATGACTGGTATTAATACCTCCATGATCAGAAGTAACAATGATCAGACTTTCTTCCAAGAGGCCTTTTTTGCGTAGCCCTTCCAAAATTAGATTGGTCAGTCGGTCGGCTTTTTCTACCGCATGCAGATACTCGGCTGAGCCCCATTGCTGGGAATGTCCGGCATGATCTACATGATCCAGATGCACAAACATGATTTCGGGTTCATACTCAAATAAATAATCAGCCGCTGCTTGGGCAGTACGATCTTCGCCTTTGGTATCTGCCAGCATATTCAAAACGCCAGGTTCTATCAGTCTGCCAATAGTACTCCACTCATGAAAACTTGCCAGCTCAGCATCATCGTACTGATCTCTTACCAGGCGAAAAATACTGGGCCACATGGTTCCGGGTTTTTCATTACAAAGCACCTGTTGTCCAATATCTTTAGGCCGCCATTCATTATTATAAACACCATGTTCTTCAGGAGAGGCTCCATAAATCATGGAAGCCCAGTTGGGGCCACTGCTGGAAGGTAAAACTGCCTGAGCGGTCATAGAATAGGCTCCTTCCTGCATCAGTGAATCAAAGGTTGGGGTACTGGCCTGCATGATACCTTCCGGGCTTAGTCCGTCAATGCCTATCAATACTACATGTTTAATCCCCGGCAACATCTGGGCATGGATGTCCAAGGCTAATACAAAAATAAATACTAAGCTGGTCGCGAGGTTTCGCATGAGGTTTTACTTGATTTTACCAGAGCAAGGTAAAAATTTCTTGCCTGAACTGTAGCGGTTCCCATAAGAATTTATTGTTAAATCTGCTGGAATGATTATTTAGAGTTGAATGATATTCAACTTGTTCTGAAAAATGATAACATTAATTTAATCCTGTGCACCTTTATTTATGCTATATTCAAACTCCTGTTTAGTATTATTTTGAGCAATTATAACCTGAAACTTCTAATCTTTAACCTACATCTCGTTCATGGGCTTTACCAATTTTCACGGGCATACGCATTATTGTGATGGAAAAGGCAGGGCTGAAGAATATGCCGAGGCAGCTATAGCACAACAGATGCCTGCCTATGGATTCTCTTCTCATGCGCCTATCCCTTTTGAAGTGGCCTGGACTATGAAAGAAAGTGAGGCTGAAAAATACGTGGCAGAAGTTCGTAACGCAAAAGCGCAATATGCCGATCAGCTTCAAATTTATACTGGTTTGGAAGTAGATTATATTCCCGAAGTAGCCGGACCGGGACATGAGCGGATCAGAAAACTAGGTCTGGATTATACAGTGGGGTCCGTGCATTTTGTGGACTTCTTTCCAAACGGACATCCCTGGGAAATTGACGGCAAGCATGCGCTTTTTCTGGAAGGATTGGAGCGGATTTTCAAAGGAGATACCCCAAAAGCCATAGAAAGATATTACTCCCTCATCAGGCAAATGGTAGTGGAAGATCCGCCGGACATCGTGGGGCATCTGGATAAAATCAAGATGCAGAGCGAGGAGGGAGATTTGTTTAGCGAGGAATCCTCCTGGTATCGTGATGCGGTGGAAGAAACCCTGCAGGTGATTCAAAAGAAAGGCCTGATCACTGAAGTCAATACAAGGGGCATTTACAAAAAGAAAACGGTTGATCCCTATCCAAGCCCCTGGATACTGGAGCGTATGAAAGCGCTGGATATTCCTATCATGCTAAACTCTGATGCGCATCATCCGAGAGAGATTACGGCCTGTTTTGAAGAAACCGCAAACTTGCTATTAGACATAGGATATGATCACTGCCGTGTTTTGCTGGATGGCAAGTGGCAGGATGTAGCCCTCACGACCAAAGGAATTCACTATGTACCATCCTAAAATTACGCATTGGCTTAGCCGAACCCGCGGCCCGGTCGGAGACTGGGTCTTTTCTCTATACGCCATTATCGCTGCTTTTTGCACTTACTCCTGTATGTATGCCTTTCGCAAACCATTTGCGGTAGCTACCTTTAGTGATTTTGCCCTTTGGGGAGTAGATTACAAAATCTGGCTGATCACTGCTCAGGTACTTGGCTATACTTTTTCCAAATTCCTGGGGATCAAAATTGTCTCCGAGATGGGATGGAAGCACAGAGCTATTTCTATCGTAATATTGATTGGAATAGCGGGTGTAGCACTTTTACTGTTTGCCATAGTCCCTCCTCCTTACAATATTCCTTTTCTTTTTCTCAATGGCCTGCCGCTAGGCATGGTATGGGGGCTGGTATTCAGCTATTTGGAAGGCCGTAAACTCACAGAAATTTTAGGAGCAGGTTTGTCCATCAGCTTCATTTTTTCATCCGGTTTTGTCAAAACAGTAGGGGCATGGGTGATGTTGGATTGGGGGGTGAGCAATTTCTGGATGCCCTTTGTGACGGGAATGTTATTCGCACTGCCTTTGCTATTTTTTGTATGGATGCTCAACCAACTGCCTCCGCCCACCAAAGAAGATGAGCGACTGCGTACCAAGCGCAAACCCATGAATAAGGCGGAGCGTTGGGAGTTTCTGCGGCTTTTTGCTCCCGGCCTTATCCTACTGGTCATTGCCTATATTTTTCTTACTGCCTTCCGTGATTTCCGGGATAACTTTGCCCGGGAGATCTGGATTTCACTAGGTTATGGAGAAGATGTAGCCATTTATACCGAAACTGAAGTACCCATTGCTTTAGCTGTTCTCCTCATCATGGGCTTGCTTATGCTGATCAAAAGTAACCGTAAGGCGCTGAATACTTATCATTTGCTGATTGCTTTTGGTTTCTTGCTGGTGGGGGCCAGTACTTTTGCTTTTGAGCAGGCATGGATCAGTCCTCCGCTGTGGATGACTTTGGTTGGCTTGGGCTTGTATCTGGGTTATGTGCCTTTCAACAGCATATTGTTTGACCGACTGCTGGCTGCTTTCAGATATGTGGGTACCGCCGGATTCTTAATCTATGTGGCCGACTCTTTTGGCTATCTGGGCAGTGTAGGGGTGCTTTTCTACAAAAATTTTGGTCATGCTGAACTAAGCTGGCTCCGCTTCTTTATTGTTTCAGCCTACACCATGACTTTTGTAGGTAGTGCTTTGATGATACTTTCCATGATTTACTTCCGTCAGCGTCTGCATGTCTGGAAACAGGGAGAAGTTACTGAAGTTACTACTCAGGAAATTACTGCTTAAGGCCATGAAAGAAGATTATGCGCGTAAACAAGCCAGGTACATGCTACAGTGCTGGGCAGCCCAGGATGGATACCAACCATTGGAAATAGAAAAAACGGAAGGCTGCTGGATACACACTACTGATGGACGTAAAATTTTTGACCTGCGCAGTGCACACGAATGTATCAACCTGGGTTTCAGTCATCCCAAAGTGTTGGAAGCCATGCGGCAGCAGATGGAAAAAATAGTGTATGTCACTGATGACTTTGCTACCGAACCAACTGCTAAACTGGCTGAAAAGCTGGCCCGTATCACACCTGGAAGTCCTAATAAGAAAGTCTGGTTTTCTCAAAGCGGGGCCAATGCGGTGGAGGCAGCCATCAAAGCAGCACGTATGTATCAGTACAACCGCATGCAGCAGGAAGGCAAAGAAAAGCTGGAAGGAAACCGGCAGTATCCTTTTCCTTACAAAATCATTTCCCGCTATCGCTCATGGCACGGGGCTACTTCTCTGGCCTCATCCGCCAGTGGAGACCCCCGACGCTGGTTTCAGGAGCCATTCAACGTGCCAGGCTTTGTACATGGCCCAGACGCATACTGTTACCGCTGTCCCTTTGGACTGGAATATCCATCATGCCAACTGGCCTGTGCCAATTACCTGGAACAGATGATCACCTTTGAAGGAGGCTCGGGAAAAGTAGCTGCAGTATTGGTAGAGCCGGTCGTTGGTTCTAATGGTATCATTCCACCACCACCGGATTATTTTCCCCGCCTCAGAGAAATTTGCGACCAGCATGACATACTTCTGATCGTAGACGAAACGATGACGGGTATGGGGCGCACTGGAAAAATGCTGGCGATTGAGCATTATGGCATTGAGCCGGACATCATCATCATGGGTAA
This sequence comes from Catalinimonas locisalis, assembly GCF_038039535.1. Classification (NCBI taxonomy): domain Bacteria; kingdom Pseudomonadati; phylum Bacteroidota; class Cytophagia; order Cytophagales; family Catalimonadaceae; genus Catalinimonas; species Catalinimonas locisalis. The sequence goes on from NZ_JBBPHP010000007.1 coordinate 205,260, forward strand.
GGCGCTGGGCATGTACAGCCCACTGGCCGCTACCATTTTATCCGGAAAAGTAGCCCGTTCTTTTGATGACAACATTTTTGGGATGGGGCAGAGTTTTTCAGGACATGCGCTTTCCTGTGCTGCGGCCCTTGCAAGTATTGAAGTGCTGGAAGAAGAAAACATCTTATCCCATACGCAGAAAATGGGAGCTTACCTGGGAGAGAGATTAGGGCAACTTAGGCAAAAGCATCCTTCGGTAGGAGATGTAAGAGGGCTGGGGTTATTTTATACCCTAGAGATTGTCAAAAACAGAGAAACTAAAGAACCTCTACGGAAAATATCAGAAAAATACACCAAAACGGTAGTCACAGAGATCGCTGAATTTTTGCTTAGAGAGAAAAATATCTACATTCCTTCGGACAAATTTGGTATCTGGATAGTGCCTCCCTTGATTGTAAATAAAGATGAAATTGATTTTATCGTAGAAGCTTTAGATGAGGCTTTGTTGCTGGCTGATAAGGAAGTAAATTAAAATTCTGAACTGTCCTTATGAAAAGCAAAAAGATCAGCTTGTTTCCGGATATTCAGGCCAATCATTTAAAAAGCTTGCGCAATCGGCGCTGGTACTTTGTGATGGCTTCCTTCTTTTTGCTATGCGAACTGCTGATGTTGTTCTCAAACAGGTCTGCTTTCTTTTCTTCGGAAATAATGTCTTTCCTTTTTCCTCACTTTTTCAACCTGTTTTTGGTTACGCTTTTGCTAATCAGAGGGATAAAAGCCACGCGTAAAGATCAGGAGCTTTTTGTGGCTTTTGAAGATGAAAAACTAAGCTTCCGGACTCAGCCGGGTGGAGAGGTTCATACTATTCTGTATCAGCAGATTGAATCCATTAAGATGCACACTCTGGGCACATATTTTCATCTTAAAGACGGTAAAAAGAGATACCTAACCTGGGAAGAAGCTGATTTTGATGATATTCAGGAATTGAAAAGTATCTTGCTGGAACTACAAGTAAAAGTGGGAGAAGCTTTCTGGGAGGAAGAAACAGACCTATAATAAGCTGAGGTTAAGCTTAAAATCTATGATTACCTCTTCATCAACTACTATCATCCCCAGAAACTTTTTGGGAGGAGTGAGCTCAAAATCTCTGATGTTTAATGCTTGGCGACCTACGTAAAATACCTCTCCATCTTCTTCTTTAAGCTGTACAGGAACAGTATAAGATTCTAGCTTGCCGGCAATTTCTATGATCACTTCAGCCAGTGCTTCATAATTTTTTTCAGGAGAAAGGTTAAGGCTTGCCAGCCGGACTTTCAGCAAAGGATATTGCTCATGCTCCAAAAGTGCACGGAAATCTTTATTCATTCCGGAGTGACCGCAGTCAAACCGGGCTACTTCAACAGAAAGCTGGGCATGGTCCAGCAATATCTCATTTTCAGTTCTTTGCACGTTGATGGATAACGTGTCCGCACCGATATTGCCCTGGTAGGCACAGCTAAAAGAGTTGATATTGGTAGTCCCCAGAATCTTCAGGTGACTATCCCTTTCTATCAAAACGCTTACGAGCTTCTCCTCTCGGACCGGGAAAATCAGACGCTTGGTAAAAAAAGCCAGCGATATCATCAATGCATAGCTATAAAGAAGAAGAGAGGAGCCCATGATTTTAGAGTTCAAAAGTGGAGAAAAAAAGTTTGTCTAAAATTGCTCGCTTTGCTATTCAAAAGAATAAGTTACACGACTTCAGGCCGGGTAACTTATTCCAAATTATACAATTTTGATCTCTAGAATGCTACAGTAGCCTCCAGAATTAGTCCATCAAACTGACCTTCGTGATAGATGCTACTGGGCGCAAAGTCACTATAAGTCTGGGTAACGTACTCTGCTTTCATCAGAATATTTTTGGTGATGAACCAGCCACCCCCTACCTGCAGACGGTTGATAGTTATCTCGTCAGTGGAGAAAGGTAAAGGACCGGAAAGCGTATTATACCTCAGGCCTACATAAAGTTGATCGTAAGGCAGGAAACGGTAGATTGCTTCTCCACCATACTGGCTCCAGTCACGGTTTTCATCTTCTGTAGAAAGGCTGCCATTAGACCACTCAGCTACGCCAAAGAGTTCCAGACCGCCAATTTCCACAAAAGGGTTGACCATAAAGGAAGTAACATCGTCACGGAAGTTAGGGTTAAAACGACCAGAGGTAAAATTGGAAGAGGTGGAAGCATTTACATTTTCCATTACCAGGTAGTATCTGGAACCCGCACGGTCACCGGCATACAGCGTATTATTTACGGAGGAAGTAGTAGTGTAGAATGAACCGGTAAGTCTGAAGCGTAAATCCTCACTGATTTGATTGTCGTAACCTATTTTGCCATAGAAAGCAGGAGCGCGTCTGTCAGGATTGGTAACACCACCCTGTATTTCACCTCCGGAAGAAGCTACCATTGCCAGGAAGTTATCTTTGAGGAAGTAGACTTCTGCCCCAATCTCAGTGGTAAATGCATCCATGATGTAATTACCCACAAAAGGATTGTACATCGCATTGGCGTTATCGGTTCTGCGGAAGTGAGTGTCGCCATAGTTGATTTCCATATGACCTATGCGCAGCCTTACATATTCAAATATATTATCCAGAAACTGACTCTTCAGGAAAGGGACTTTGTCTACCTGTAGATAACCACCTTTTACCCAGGCTTCGGGGTGGTGACGGGCAGAAAGATAAGTAACCACATTCATACGTACCCCATCGGCCAGTTGTACGTCCAGGTTCAGGTTGGCAGTGGCCAGATTAAATCCAGGTCCGATGTCAATTAATTCATTCACGTTTGTCCCGTCCATATCAATGGGTGTAGCTTCGTTGCTGTGTTCCAGTGCCTGAAACTGCTGCGTGAAGGCACCTCCTACTCTTACTGCCACACCGCTGTAATCTACTGTATCGGCCTTAGGCACTTCAAATACATTGATACCTCGCTTATCGTAAGGTCTCCAGTACTGCATATCTTTGAACTGGGCATAACTCATCCAGGGGATGCTGATCAAAATCAGAGCGATTGAAATTTTCTTTAGCGTTTTCATGGCGTGGTTTTTAATTGTAGTTTTCAATTGGTTTTACTGAGTTGTAGCGTATATGCAATGGTGATTTCATCACCGGTTTTAATAGTTCCGAATACTGCGGTGGGAGGTTCAATCCCGAATTCTGTCATTTTGAAGCTGTGACTTCCCTCCAGACTGATCTGGGCGGGATTGTTTAAATCATAATCGGCACTGAGTGTCACCGGCTTGGTAACCCCGGCTATGCTCAGGTTGCCAGAGGCGGTAATTTTTCCCTGACCTGCGTTTTGAATTTCCTTTAGGGTAAATTGGATGTTGGGATAATCATCTTCATGCAATGCTTCATAAGTGTTCTTATCCATGGCAGATTTTCCGCTCTTGATAGACTCTACCGGAATGGTGAGGGAAAAATTCTGAAACTGAGGCTGCTGGTCTTGTACCTGCAGCTGCGCTTTCCCTTCTAGTTTGGTCACATCACTTTCCCAGTCGTGCAGGGAAGATGTCCCCTGGATGACCATCTTACTGTCATTTGCAATTTGATAGGTAGATTGTGCAAATGTCGCGCAGGATACTGAGACGAAGATCAGTGTGAGCGCGATGATATAGTGTGAATTTTTCATGATACTGCTACTTTTGTTTCTCCTGGTTTGATGAACTTCTTATTCCATCATGCTTGACGAGTCAAAAGTAAAAGGACTATACCGAGATGTCTTTGATAGATATCAGCTTAATAACTGACTTTAATCAGCTTTTCAACGATAAACTGAGTTATTAATGGCTTATAGCTTTTTTTAAGCTGAAGAGGTATGGGTGAAGAATACACTATTTGCAAAAAAATACTCTCCTTTACCTGAAAAAAATAAATCAAAAACTCAAAATATTATGATCCTGTTACCTTTGAGAATTATGAAAAAACTCATCACCAGAACTACTTATTTTAAAATAAAAATATTTGACTTTTCTCATAAGAAGCATTTAGGAAATCAGGTGTTGTCTCAGGAATTGAAGGATTGATACTAGTAGGAGAGGGTATAAATAACTCCGTTGTAAAAGTATATAAGTGGCTATAATACAAAACAAAACCCGATCCACTGAAATGAACCGGGGCAATGTTTTACAATAAAAAATACATTATTCCTCTAAAGAAGCTTTATCCATAGCGGCAGGTACCATCCTGACAATCATGCCCGGACCTTCTACCACCACATAAATATTTCCATCAGGGCCTTCTCTCACTGTTCTAACCCTTCCGATATCTTCCAATAGCTTTTCAGAGCTGATCACCCTGTCACCATCCAGTTCCAGGCGTTCCACATAGCGAAATTTGAGTGAACCCACAAAGAGGTCTCCCTGCCAGTTTTTGAACTTGTCACCGGTATAGAAATCCATGCCGCAGGGAGCGATGGAAGGTACATAATACCAAACAGGCTGCTGCATGCCTTCTTTCTCACGAATATCTGTAAATTTTGTATTATCATAATTGATACCATAAGAAATCATCGGCCAGCCGTAATTATTTCCTTTTCTTACTATGTTGATCTCATCGCCGCCCTGTGGGCCGTGTTCATGCTCCCAGAGCTCACCACTTGCCGGGTTCATTGCCATTCCCTGAGGGTTACGGTGTCCGTAAGAAAATATCTCAGGACGTTTGCCACTATCGTTGACAAAAGGATTATCCTCAGGAATACTGCCGTCATCATTAAAACGCATTACTGTCCCCAGTACATTTTCAGGGTTTTGTGCATTCTCCCTTGCACCTCTGTCGCCGATAGAAAGATACAGATATCCATCATTGTCAAACTCAATTCTTCCGCCAAAGTGTTGTCCGGCATCACGCAAAGGTGTGCCTTTAAAGAGCACTTCCTGCTCTACCAGTTCATCACCCTCTAATTTAGCGCGCATCAATGCGATATTGCCTTCATTCCCACCTTCAGAGTAGGCATGGGTAATGTAGATCCAGCCATTTTCGTCATAATCGGGGTGCAACTCCAGGTCAAAAAGTCCGCCCTGTCCGCGTACGTAAATTTCAGGTAACCCTTTGATTTCTTTTACAGCCTGAGTTTGAGGGTTAAAATGTTTGAGCTTTCCTCCTCTTTCAGTCACCAACATGCTACCATCGGGTAAAAAAGCCATGCTCCAGGGTATAGTGAGGTCAGTAAGTACAGTGTCTACAGTATAACTTTCCTGCTCGGTAGAAACTACAGATTGCGCACAGGAAAAAAAGGTGATGCATGTAAAAATGCAACAGCTGATTAATTTTTTCATAGAATAGGTTTTAATATAAAGTAAAAGGGTAATTTAATAATCTTGAGGTTCTGCTGAAACTAATTTTCCTAGCGAGAGTTAAAAAGCTACTCTCAAAACTTTTTGAGAAGGGCTTTGTTCAATTAAGCCAATCTTTCAAATACAATTATTTTTTGTTATGATATTAATTACCGGAGCTTCAGGTCATTTGGGTCACTCAATCGTTGAACAGCTTTTACCTAAATTATCCGAAGGAGAAAAGCTGGTAGCATGCAGCAGAAGCTCCGAGAAACTCAGTCATTTCAAAGAACAGGGTGTGGAAGTAAGAGAGGCAGACTATGATGATAAAAATAGTCTGATCAAAGCATTCAGGGGAGTAAACAAAGTTTTGCTGATCTCCAGCCATGCTCCCAACCAGCAGAGAATCCAACAGCACAAAAACGCGATTAGTGCAGCCGTACTGGCAGGTACCAAGCACGTGTGTTATACCAGTTTTACCAATGCTGTGCCCGAATCCAGATTTCTGTTTGCGGAAGTACATGCCAAAACCGAAGCCCTGCTCAAGAGCAGCGGACTTACCTATACCATTTTTCGCAATGCCTGGTATGCCGATCTATTTACTGAAGGTATAGCGCAGGTATTGCAACAAGGTAAACTGGAAGCTGCGGCAGAAGAAGGACGTATCAATTCCATTCCCAGATCCGAAATAGCAGCAGCAGTAAGCCAGGTATTGAGCACAAATAACTACGGTAATTCTACGCTTGAGCTAACTGGTCCTGAAACTTTTAGCTACGAGGAAGTCGCCGCCTGGATATCTGAAGCTTATCAGCAGGAGGTGAAGTATATGGATGTAAATACTGAGCAGATACGTAAGCTTTATGGAGGAGATTCCCCCTTTGGATTTGAAATACAGGGCATTATTAGCAGTTACGAAGCTATGCAGGCCAACGAATATAATTATGTTAGTGATGACTTTGAGACGATAATGGGGCGTAAACCTATGTCGGTTAAAGAATTTATACAGAAACAGGCTGCTAAGTCATAATTTGGTAAAAAGCTTTACCAGGTTTTGCTATTTTCAGTATTTTTGGCGGTTTCCAAATGTTTTTGCACATGCTAACGATCCGCCAGATTGAACCACAAGATAACTTGGCTATTGCTTCGGTGATTCGCTCAGCTATGGCTGCCTATGACGCAGACCCTCAGACAACTATCCTGGGAGACCCTACCCTTGACCATATGTATCAGACCTACCAGCAGGAAAAAGCAGTGTACTTTGTCGCCTGCCTCAATGATAAGATAGTGGGAGGCTGTGGCATCAGGCAACTGGATGGTAGCGAAGAAAATATCTGCGAGCTCCAGCGCATGTTTCTGCTTAACGAAGCCAGAGGGCAGGGGATAGGAAAAACTTTGATGGAGTATTGCCTGCAAAAAGCCAGGGAGTTTGCTTATGAGAAAATCTATCTGGAAACCCTTAGCCAGATGAAAGAAGCACAGCAACTGTACAGGCATTTTGGGTTTGAGCCCGTTTCAAAAGCTTTAGACAATACTGGCCATTGCGGCTGTGATGTGAAAATGCTAAAGATTTTAGAGTAGGATAAAGTTGTTGTTCATAACAGTAAAAAATAAGCAATTATGGATGGTAAGAATAGAAGTGATATCAAAATTGGGAGCGAAGTTTCCATTGTGTTAAAGCAGGACCAACGCAGCGGTAAACTTACCGAGGGGGTAGTACAAAATATCCTGACCAAAAGTGCTTTTCACCCTCATGGCATCAAGGTGCGGCTGGAGAGTGGAGAAGTAGGCAGGGTGAAGAAAGTGATGTAGTTCTTAGCTGCTAATGAATGGCGATGAGGTTTTGAATATTTGCTTACATCAATCCATGATGGCCATAACACCATAACTCAAAAATTCCTTATCTTAATAGCCAAATAAAAATTTAGCGTTTACCATCAACAACCTACTTAATTATGATGAAGAGGAGAGATTTTATCAAACAGAGCGCTGCGGCAAGCCTTAGCTTATCTTTAGTACCTTCCGTTTTTTTTCGTGAGCAGAATGCCTATGTAGACCAGATCGGCTTGCAATTGTATACGGTCAGAAATCAGATGGCAAAAGACCCGTCGGGTACGCTTAAAGCCATCAAAGCAGCCGGATATAGCCAGGTAGAAGGAGGAAATCCGCTGGAATATGGCAATATGCTTCCCATGATCAAAGATGCAGGCTTGTATTCTCAGAGTTCTTTCATCAATCAGGCTTATATCACCGAGCGTTGGGATTTGCAGGGGGCGAATGCTCCCGAAGCTAAAAGCATAGATGCAGTGATTGAAGCGGCGGAGAAACATGGACTAAAGTATCTGGTTTTTGGCTACCTCAGCAAGGCTGAAAGAGAAACACTGGATCAGTATAAGCAGTACGCTGAAAGGCTCAACAAGGCGGGCGAGAAATGTGAACAGGCAGGCATTCATCTTTGCTACCACAACCACTCTTTTGAGTTCCAGCCCATTGATGGTAAGGTGCCTTACGATCTATTGATAGAAGAACTTGACCCCAGAAATGTGCAGTTTGAGCTGGATATTTTCTGGGCCAGCATTGGTGGTCATGCCCCTGAGAAACTCATGAAAAAGATGAAAGGACAGGTTCGTTTGCTGCACCTAAAAAACAAAAAAGCAGGCATTGCCGACGAGTATGACGAAGGCAAGGTGCCTAAAGATGCTTTTCAGGAAGTAGGCGATGGGGTGATTGACGTGCAAAAGGTACTCAAACTGGCTCCCAAAGTAGGGGTAGAGCAGTGTTTTGTAGAACAGGATCAGTCTCCAGATCCTATCCAGAGTATCGCTGAAAGCACGGCTTATCTGAAACAGATAAAAAGTAAGATTTAGACGAATTGAAATCCGGCTGAAAAAGCCGGATTTTTTTATGCTACTTTTTCAGAGGTAATCCCCAGAATATCCAGTATTTCGGGTAGTTGGGCAATGAGGTGAGTGTGTTCGTAATTTTTGAGTTCCTCCTCCGTGTAATTTCCGGTGGTGACTCCAATCACATATTTGCAACCAGCTTCCATTCCCTGCTGCATGTCGGAAGCAGTGTCGCCTACTTTGGCTACTTTTTTGATATCCTCCACACCAGTCTGCTTCATGGCTTTATAAATCATGTCGGGGTAGGGACGTCCATTCTCTACTTCATCACTGGTGATGCTTACGTCAATCTTGTTTTTCCAGTGCAGGCGATCAATAATTGCATCAGCGATAGGTCGGCTGAAACCGGTATCCAGAGCTACTTTAATATTGTTCTTTCTTAGCAGGCTAAAAGTATCACTAACACCCTTCTTTTCCTTAATTTCAGGAGATTGCTCATAGTAGCTGACCATATCCTGCACAAAAAACTGATGAATCTCTTCAATAAACTCAGGCGTGATTTTAGACTTATCTTCCAGCTTTTGCTCCAGCAGAATGCGGATAGCCTCTGGCTTGGGATAACCCATCACTTCTACAGTTTCTGCCAAACTCACCTTAAAGCCCGCTTTGGCAAGGGCAGTTTGTAGTGCTTTTTGTACGCTATCTTTATCTTCTACGGTGGTACCAGCCATATCAAATACCACCAGCTGAATAGTGCTTTCCTCCTTCATGGGGATTGTTGTTTAGTTGTTTATGGCTAAGTTAGCAAATATGTGCCAATGATTATCAAAGCGCAGTGAGAAAAGGGATAAAAGCGAAATTGTTCTCTAGTGAGTACCATTCAATCCTCTGTTGAGGGCAAAAGCTGCACTGATAAGCCCCAGGTGCGTAAATGCCTGCGGATAATTGCCTAACTGCTCACCTCTGAGCCCGATCTGTTCTGCGAAGAGCCCCAGGTGATTACCATAGCCCAGCATTTTTTCAAAAAAGAGACGGGCTTTTTCCAACTGTCCACCTCTTGCCAAACACTCTACATACCAAAAAGAACACATGCTGAAAGTGCCCTCTGTTCCTTCCAACCCATCTTCAAAAAGTTGATTGTTGTAGCGGTAAACCAGTGTATCGGTAACCAGCTCTTTTTCTACTACTTTCAGGGTAGAAATCCAGCGGGGATCATAAGGGCTAATGAAGCGAACCAGGGGCATCAGCAGTACCGAAGCATCTATCACATCACTTCCTTTATGCTGGACAAAAGATTGAAGACCTTCATTCCAGAAGTTGTCATAGATATCATGATAGATTTCATCTCTCACCTTGCGCCACCGTTCCCAGGGGTAAGGGAAAGACCTTTTTTCAGCCAGTCTGACAGCCCGGTCTACTGCTACCCAGCACATTACGCGCGAGTAAATGAATTCCTGGGTCTCAGACCTTATTTCCCAGATACCATGATCTTTTTTGTGCCAGTTATCACACACAAAATCAATCTGATGAGTAAGCTTTTCCCAGAAGTCATAGGTGATAGGTTCTCCATATTTGTCGTAGAGATATATACTGTCCATCAACTCACCATAAATATCCAGCTGAAGTTGATTATAGGCATCGTTGCCAATCCTAACCGGCTTTGACTTTTTATAACCTTCCAGATGATCCAGCTCAGTTTCATGAAGGTCTGATTCGCCATCTATACTATACATGAGCTGGAGATTGTTGGGTTTGTCTACATTTTTCTCAAACTGAGTGCGTATCCATTTCATAAACTCTCCTGCCTCATAGGTAAAACCTAAGCGGATAAAGGCATACATGGTAAAGGCCGCATCTCTGATCCAGGTATAGCGGTAGTCCCAGTTACGTTCACCACCCACTCTTTCCGGCAGCCCAAAAGTAGGGGCCGCTACCGGTGAGCCAAATTGATAGGAGGTAAGGAGCTTAAGTGTGAGGGCAGAACGGTTCATCATGTCTTTCCACATGCCCTGATAGTTGGATTGTGCTACCCAGTTTTTCCAGAAATTATTGGTCTCCTGAAAGGTTTTATTTACATAATGTTCCACACTTCTTTTTTCATCTTCTTTATCTCCTTCTTCTGATATGGCTTCCAGAATGAAACTTACTGATTCCTTTTCTTTGAGTGTAAAGTTAGCCCAGGCGTCACCATTTTCCAGTTTCATATCTACATCGGCCAGCAGACGTATGTTCCAGTGGGTGCTGCCAAACGTAATCTCTCTGTTGTTTATTTGCTGACCCTTATGTTCATCCTGAGCGTAGTTGAATCGTGGTGCGCAGTTCATTTTGATATCCACTTCTCCCCGGATTACAGTCACCTTTCTTACCAGTGTACAGTTGTGCTCCATTTCCTTTACGGGCATAAAGTCAGTGATCTCTACCATACCTTCGTAGGCCAGAAAACGAGTGAGCAATACATTAGTATCCGGCAAATACTGTTGCTTATAGTCCTCATCTTCCATTTGAGCCTGAATGGAAAATTTCCCTCCTTTCTCAGAATCCAGAATAGAGGCAAAGATACTGGGAGAGTCAAAGCGAGGAAAGCACATAAAATCTATGGAGCCATTGTTACCTACCAAGGCAACTGTGTGCTGATTACCGATGATGCCGTAATGATCAATGGGCAAGTAATCCTGATTGGGTGAATTCTTCATAGATTGACAATTTGCTAAGGCTTGCATTCCAACAAAAAAAGGAAGGTTCAAAACCTTAGAAGTTTATGAGAAGAAGCTTTTAAGAGCAAAAAAGTTTATTTCTTTTTTACAAAAGACTTCTGGCAAACTCAATATCAAAATCGGTTGAATATTCTTGATTGTATAAGTCATCCCACTGCCAGCCATCGCTGATCAGGTTACTGTATAATAGTTTTCTACGCCTACTCAGTAGCTTGTATTTTTCCTGAGGGTTAGCAGTGTACTCAAGCGTATTGCCAATTTTGTTTTGAATCAACTCAAAGTCTGGAAGTGGCGGAGCTTTTTCAGTAAATTTCATATAGCTTACCGCTTCAAAGTAGGAGGTAAGTGCTCTTCTGGTTAGCTGAAGTTCCAGGCGTTGAGGTTGTAACTCTACAGGTACATGAAGTATAAAAATAGAAAGGGCCTCATCAAGTTTGGAAAACTGCAATACTATATTTTCGGAGTGATTATTTGCATGCATGTGGTGTAGTACCGGATATGCTAACTGATTTTGAATATATGTATGGATCTCTGGCGTTAAGTTTGCCAGTTGCGTACTAATTTCTGAGAAATCTTTACCGTTAAAACTGTTGATTACGATCTGCTCGGGAGTAGCTCCCAAATCCGAGATTTGCATCGCCAGCGAACGTTTGTGTACTGCGTTAGACAATACAGGTACCAGATAAGTTATGGAAGTTGTAATGGTAATAAGCCCCAAAAAGGCACAAAAAGCGGTAATAGCTCTCCAAATATCATTACCCGGGATAAAATCCCCAACACCTAGTGTGGATAGTGTAAAACCAACAAAATAAAATTTTTCAATTACATCCGTTGCTTCTTTGGTCTGTCCGTTGAGTACCGAATCAGGAAAAGCAGAAAATATGATGAGCAGACCAATCCATAGCAGGCTCACCCATACAAAGATGATAGAAAAAATAATGGCTATACCTACATATTTTAAAAGAGGGTGGGTAGCCTTTTTGCCAGCTGCATTAAAAAAAATCTGGTAAACAATATGGTTGATTTTGGCGGTAATTGGCCCTTGTCCGGATGCCAGAAAAGTAGTGAGGGCAAAGTCGTATAAGCAAGCAGCTAAAATTGTTAACCCCAAAATGACCATCAGCAGTGATGCCATATGTGTAGTGAATTAATGTAAATATTTATTTGGCTTAGCATGTTAATGAGTTCTCGTTTGATTTTCCTTTGAGTTGTCTATTTTCTTTTCCAATTGTGCCAGACGATACTCCGCATTGCGACGAGCATGGGCGGAAGGCTGCAGGCGGTGACCATTTTTGCGGGCATACACCTGGGTAAACTCAGCGCCAAAAAGTAAAATCAGGCCGGAATAATATACCCAAAGCATGATAATAATGATAGAACCCGCTGCACCAAAAGTAGAGGCAGGGTCTGTTTTTCCCATATAAAATCCAATCAGGAATTTGCCAATGGTGAACAAGATTGCAGTAACGAGTGCCCCAACCCAAACAGATCGCCATTCTATCTTTACATCGGGCAGTACTTTGAACATAATAGCAAAAAGTACCGTCAGTATGCCTATGGAAAGTAGAATTTGTATAATATAAAACACAAACACCGGAAAGTTGGGTAACTGTTGTTGTATCCAGCCGCTGAGTGCAGATAAAGCAGTAGACACTACAAGGGAGACAATGAGCAGGAAACCAATAGCAATGACAAGGCCCAGGGCAGTAATTCTACTCTTAGCGACCTGTTTGATACCAGCTTCAGGATCCTGCTCTACTTCCCAGGCATCATTTAGTGACTTCTGTAACTGATAGAATACACCAGTAGCTCCAAAGAGCAAAGTAGCTACGCCAATGATGATACTAAGCACAGATTTGCCTTGCTCCTTGGAGTTACTGATCATGGTTTGAATCTGCTGGGCAGCATCTTGCCCCAGCATGCTTCCTAGTTGATTGCTTACTTGTTGCTGAATATACTGCTCGCTCCAGACCAGGATGGCCACATTGATCACAATGATCAGCAAAGCAGGCAATGAAAAGATAGCATAATAGGCTAATGAAGCGCTCTGACGAAAAGCATCATCACTTTGCCACTCCTGAAAAGAATCTTTTAGATAAGATAGTGCACTGTTTGAGTTACTCATAGCTTAAAAAGTTTATATAATTGAAAAAATCAGATATGCTACCTTTTGTTCATATCTCCTCCTTAACTTTATTCATAACACCCTCCAGTAACGCAGGGTTAAATTTTTGTTCTGCATCGTTTTTTTTCATAACGGATACTGTACCACTAGCCTCTAGTACTGCGGCCCATACCTGATTATAGTCTGTGATGCCCTTTCCACGTAGTTTGGCATTTAGCTCATAGCGAGTAACTCTGGCATGTTTAAGATTTTTTTCTAGTATTTTACCCCGATCTATCAGAAGTATTGGATTATGATCTACAATATCACTTACAAAAGACCATTTGTGCCGCATAAATGCAATAACTGTTTGTAATACGAAGAGTGTGAACAAAGCGACTGTCCCTTCTACCAAAGATATGGCATCGCTGGTAATCGTTGAAGCCAAGAGTGCTCCCATAGCAAGGGTCACCAGAAAATCAAAACTAGAGTTGGTAGTAAAACTACGGATTCCTGCAATTCTACTGGCCACTATCGTAAAGAAATAAAAGAATATTGTAGAGAGGAATACCCAGATGATGCTTTGGGTATTCTCAAAAAACATAGTTTTCATGCGTATGAAATGGACAAGCTAAGATAAAAATTACTACAAATCGTAGCCGTTCAAGACTTAAAGAAAGCACCAATCAGTTCAGCTAAGACAATAAAGGCCATAAGTTGACCCTATGACCTTTATGTAATCAACTAATAAAAATAACTTTACAGAATAGCTACCAATCCTCCGGCTGCTGAGGCAAGCCCTGATACAAAGGCAGTACCAAATAACCACCATGCGGCAGCAGCGGCGGTTTTACGTACATCCTCAGCCTGGTGCAGAGATTCCTGCTTGGCCTGAGCAATACGACGGGTAGTTTCTGCTTCTATCTTATGGGTGGTTTCAATCATTTTGTTTCTGCTTTCATCTACCTTATTAGCCAGATTATCGATATCACTGCGAGAGATCTTATCATTGGCTGTCAGCAGTGAAATAAAAGTCTCTTTGTTAAAACGCTGCAGACGATTTCTTACTATCTCGGGAGAAGACTTCGGATCATTCATGATGCTTTCTATATCCCATTTCAGAGAGTCATATTGAATCTCAGGGCGTTGTGTGCGACTTAAATAGTCTCTCAAACGCTTTTCCAGTCCTGAACCTGTCTCCGATGCCCTGGCGCTCGCTGTCTGCTGCCCTTCATTGAACTGCGTTTTGGTAGTGGATGTCGCATCGTCTACCTTGCTATTCGCCTGATGCTTTGCATGGGTAGCTTTATTAGCCACTGTGCCAATCGCCTGCTCTACAAAAGAAACCAGCTTTTCTGCCTTGCCATGATCCATTTTTTTCTGGTTTTCCAGCAGTGCTACCATGGTACTGCGATCCATCTGGTTAGCACGACGGCTCAGTATTTCCTGCGCATGATTAGGGTGTTGAATGATCTCCTCTATGTCATGGCGTATTGCCTCAGGATTAAGTTCATCGCGCTCAGTGCTGCGCAAGTATTCTTCTATCTTACGTACATAATTATCTAAATCTTCCTCATTAGCAGGTATAAACTGTGCTGCCACCTTTTTGGCTTTGTCTTCTTTAGTATCTCCAGACTTTACCGCCTGTTGCGCCTGCTTGAATACACCACCCAGTTTTTTTACATCCTGCTTACTAAGGTTAGATTGCTCAGAAGCCAGTTTGATGAATATTTCACTTTCTTTACCCTGTAAATCCTGATCTGTCCTTTCTTCTATGCGAACATCTCTGAGGATATTGATAAAATCCTGCTTGATCTGCTCATAATCAGGCGTGCGTTCGGCGGTCTGTTCCAGACGGTTTACGTATTCATCTATCTTATCTTTAATCGTATGCATATCGGTAGCATCCGTCATTTCGCGACGTACCTTATCAATGGTATGCTCAGCAATATCTTCAATTTTATGCGCCTGAGATTTAGTAAACATATCCTGTAGCGCCGACATGCTGTGCTTGATTCCGGCAAAAGCCGTATTGATCAGCGTTCCCAGTAAAGAGCTTACGGATTTTACTTCCAGGTAAGCCATAGTAGTAAAAAATGCAGCCCAAATCACCAGTCCTAATGTGATACCGATGATGACATTACCAATAAGGCTGAGCTTAACTGCCAGCAAACTTGCACAGAAAAGTGCTACACTTACGGTAATCATGGTCCAGGCACCTAGGCCGGAACTGATTTTGACACCCATGGGCGTGCTCCCGGACGAAGACTTGTTCTTGTCGGCGTCTGATGATGACTTGTTGGCCTTTTTCTGAATATTACCTACTGCGGAAATCCCAATGGCTACTGACAGGGCGGACAAAAGCACCTGAAAACCTACAGCCAGTAATACCCCAGCCAGCAGGCTGATAAAAAACTGTGGTATAGCAATCACATCTGTTACCAAAGGCGACACCTGTGCGTAGCTGCTGCTGACCGTCAGCAGAGAGATCGCTATAGTAATAGCGAAAAATTTAAAAAATCTCATTTTTGTTAAGGATTGATTAAAAAATGTAGTAAAACGAAAATGGCATCAGGAGCCACTTTCATCCTCAAGGTTTTCTTCTTTCTCTACAGTTTCTGTTTCCGTAATCGTATCTATGGTTACCGTCTTTTCACGGATTTTCTTCTCCACTTCATACTCTTTTTCTACGGCTACCGTATCGGATTCAAGCACGGTTCTTTCGGTAGTTTTATTTTGTCCAGAATTGCAGGCAGTTATGCCAAGTATAAAGCATACCGAAAAAATAGTAAGTAAGGATTTCATAATATAAAAGTTTAAAAAATTGATAATCAATGCTTAAAACATTATTCTAACAGAAGAATGTCTGCGATGTTCTTGAAAAGTTATATTTTTTTCTTTTGGTACTAAGTTAATAGTACTAATTGTCTAAAATTCCATTTAGCATTGGATAGAAAGAACTCTCCCGTATCGTCTGTTTTTCCAGCTCTGAAAAGGGTCTATTTAGAATTTCTGTCCTAAGGATACTGGCATACAGAAAGCTTTCGCTTCTGAGAGCACTGATCAGGTGAACAAACAGGTCTTTTTTTGAAAATTGCTGTACTAAGGAACTTACCTGGGCTTTTCTTTGCATACTCATAAAGTCAGGGGGTTACTACTCGTTTATCTTGATGAATCTTAACTATAAAAGTAACGATACATAAGAAGGAAATTGTCGTTTAGGAATATTTTTAATTGAGTTTTTTACCAAAAGGTACAAGCAGCTTACGGATTGTTATCAAGCATTTGATCATTTAGTAGGAGCATTATTTGCTAATTTTTTGTTGGCAATGTAGGTTGAAATTAGCTATACATCTTGTCACAGCAAACTGAAAATAGTATACTTGAGCGCTAAGCCTACACATATGTATATGACAACCTCACATTCCATGAAATACCGGTGTTTATTGCTTCTGCCATTATTGCTGGCTCTGTTAGCTTGTAACTCCCAAAATACCACTACTGAAGCGGAAACTCCACTCCAAAAACCGAATATCGTCATCATTTTTACCGATGACCAGGGCTATCAGGATGTGGGTGTTTTTGGCTCGCCGGATATCAAAACTCCCAATCTGGACCAGATGGCCAGTGAAGGTTTAAAACTTACGGATTTCTACGCTGCCCAGGCCGTTTGCTCAGCTTCAAGAGCGGCCTTGCTGACGGGTTGTTATCCTAACCGGGTGGGCATACACGGAGCACTCATGCCCGATGCCAAAATCGCGCTCAATCCTTCAGAAACTACGATGGCTGAGATGCTGAAGGCCAATGGCTATGCTACGGCCGCATACGGCAAATGGCATCTGGGAGACAAGACGGAATACATGCCCAACCAGCAAGGTTTTGATGATTATTTTGGCATCCCTTATTCCAATGACATGTGGCCGCTGCATCCCCAACAAGGTCCGGTTTTCAACTTTGGCCCATTACCGCTCTATGATAATACGGAGGTGATAGATACGCTGGAAGATCAGTCTATGCTGACTACGCAGATCACCCAGAGGAGTGTAACTTTTATTGAAAACAATAAGGACAAGCCTTTCTTCCTTTATGTTGCCCATCCCCAGCCTCATGTACCGCTTTTTGTCTCTGATAAATTCAAAGGAAAGTCGGAAAGAGGTTTGTACGGAGATGTGATCATGGAAATAGACTGGTCGGTGGGGCAGATCATGGAAGCCTTGAAAAGCAATGGTCTGGATGAAAACACATTAGTTATTTTTACTTCCGACAATGGCCCCTGGCTATCCTACGGTAAGCATGCAGGAAGTGCCTTACCATTGAGGGAAGGCAAGGGTACAGCGCTGGAAGGTGGGCAGAGAGAACCCTGCATCATCCGTTATCCTGCGAAGCTGCAAGCTGGAGTTACGATTGATGTGCCTCTGATGACCATAGATATTTTGCCTACCATCGCTGCCCTTACTGGTGCTGACTTGCCGGAAAAGAAAATTGATGGTAAAAACATATGGAGCGTACTTACTGGCGAATCTCAGGAAAGCCCGCACGAAGCTTACTTCTTTTACTATAAAACCAATGAGCTGCATGGCGTTCGTTATGGTGACTGGAAGCTGTATTTTCCCCACGCTTACCGTTCACTGAATGGCCGTGAAGGAAGAGACGATGGTCTTCCGGTTGATTATGAACAACTTAAGTTTGACGAGATAGCGCTTTATAACCTGAGAGATGACATCAGTGAAACCAATAATGTGGCGGACGAACATCCCGAAGTGGTAGAAAAAATCAAAGCTTTAGCAGATGAAATACGTCAGGAGTTGGGTGACAGCCTCACGGGTGTAGAAGGCTCAGCAGTCAGACCTCCTGCCAGGGTGGAGTAGATTTATTTACCGCCAGTAGATAGAATGAATCCTAAAGAAACAAAAAAGCTTTCCAAGTTTCTGAGTTTGATTCTCAGACATCAACCGGAAACCATTGACTTATCCCTTGATGAAGGAGGATGGGCTGATGTAGAGGAACTTATTCAGAAAAGCCGATTGAAGCAGCTTGAACTTGATTTTGATAAGCTAAGCTATATCGTGGAGAATAATGATAAGCAAAGGTTTTCCTTTTCTCCAGATCACAAAAAGATACGGGCCAATCAGGGGCATTCCCTAGCTGTTGATTTAGGACTCGTTGCGCAGGAACCACCCAACTTACTGTTTCATGGTACAGCAACACGAAATTTGAATTCCATTAGACAAAAGGGGCTGATCAAGGGAGCAAGGCATCATGTACATTTGTCCACTGATCAGGAAACCGCCATAAAAGTAGGCATGCGATATGGAAAACCAGTTGTACTGAAAATCCATGCAGGGCAAATGTACGGCGAAGGATTTGAGTTTTATCGTTCGGAGAATGGTGTATGGTTGACCGATAGCGTTCCTACTCAATATGTTGAATTTAAGTTTTAAAGTCCTGTCACCAAATCATGCGCTCACCAAAGACTGATAGGTGATTTAGAAGAGGAGTGTTTGCCCCTACAGATATTCATAAGGATCAGTAAAACTCCTTTTCTTGATTTGTTAAGCCTTTTTGAATTTATTCTGAACAGCTTTAGCCCTGAGTGGTTGAAAATAAAGTAAGCCCTGTAAGCTTTTTATGATTTTCTCAAAAACAAATCAAGCTGTTATGAGAAACCCTATACTTTTTTATCTATTTCTATTTTTTGTATTTCTATCTGTTCCTTTTACCGAACTACATGCTCAAATCAGAACCGACTCGGCAAGTATTGATAGTGTTAATACACGCCCTGTGATCTTACTCACGGGCAAGCTACATGAAACTACTTTTGATGTGATGGAAATTGATACCCTTGACAATGAAGGCGATAAGCCGCTTTTTATCATAGGTGGAGCAGTGCGCTTCAACTATTTTGTAAAAAGCTGGGAGGGGGAACAGGATAACCGTAATAAAGGAGGTGACATAGCCTTTGACCTGTTTCGTATTAATGTGACCGGTGAGTTGGAAGGGATTATTCTAAATGCCGAATATCGTTTTTACTCGGATGCTTTCGGTGGACCTATGCCCCACAGTGCCTGGGCAGGCTATAATTTTGATGAAAGTAATCAGTTACAACTTGGTCTGAATCAGGTGCCTTTTGGTAATCAGACTTATAACTCTGACAACTGGTTTTTCAATGTAACTTATTACTTAGGTTTGGAGGATGATTATGACCTGGGCGCTAAGTACGTTCATAGCGGTAAAAAATGGGGTTATGTGCTTGCCTTTTATAAAAACTCTGAACTTCCATCCTCAGATTACGGACGATATTCTTACGACTTTGTAGGCGAGTACGAAGAGACCAATCAGTTTAATGGAAAACTCATGTATTACCTGGCAGATGATACTCGGCTGGGAATCTCAGGGCAATGGGGACAAATCTACAATTCGCTGACCGATGGATTAGGAAGTCACCATGCGCTTGCGCTCCACATGCGCGGAGATTATAACCAGGTGGGCGTGAAGCTTCAGGCTGTCGCCCTGGGAGCAGACATTCCCAAAGATGATCAGCTAAGCGTGGGCGAAGGAGAGGGCGAAGATATCATCACGATGGGAGCATACGGTGCTCCTTATAATGTGGCCTACCAGGGTCAGGTTTATACTGCAAGCCTGAGCTATCAGGTACCGGTGGACTGGGGACCTATCTCCCGATTGGTATTTTACGACAACTATTCTTATTATGACAAATCCTCAGAAAGCTATGCCGATACGCAGATGAATGTATTGGGTACTATGATCAGTGCCGGGCCTATTTATACTTACATTGATTTCGCCAGCGGAATCAATCACCCCTGGCTGGGACCAGACTATACCAATGCGCTGGCCGAAGGCACAGAGGATGCCGAATGGCATACACGTTTCAACATCAATGTGGGCTACTATTTCTAGAATTGAAAACTACAAAACATGAGCAAAGAAATACAAGAACAAGACTTTCAGGATCCAAAAGACCAGAAAGGTATCAACAAATACTTTGATATTCATGCTCCGGTCTTCTGGCCGGCAGCCATTATCACTGTATTATTTATTGCTGTTACGCTGATCATCGGTGAACCTATGGAAGAGATTTTTTCTTCCCTCCAGACGGGTATCTCCGATTACGCTGGCTGGTTTTTTATTCTGTGTGTGAACACATTTTTGTTTTTTGTGATCTACCTGGCTTTTAGCAAGACAGGAAGTATTCGCTTTGGCGGCAAACGTGCCGAACCTGAGTTCAGTACCCTGGCCTGGTTTTCTATGCTGTTTAGCGCAGGGATGGGGATAGGTATATTGTTCTGGAGTGTAGCCGAACCGATGTATCACTTTCAGAGTCCCCCCTTTGGAGAAGGTGAAACTGTAGAAGCAGCCCGTATTGCCATGAACATGACCTTTCTGCACTGGGGCTTACATGCCTGGGGAATTTATGCGCTGGTAGGTGCGGCACTGGCCTTTTTTGCTTTCAACAAAAAACTACCCTTAACCATACGCTCAGTTTTTTACCCACTCCTGGGCGAGCGTATTCACGGCCCAGTGGGCAATACCATTGATGTGATTGCGGTAGTGGCGACTCTGTTTGGGTTGGCAACTTCTCTGGGTTTTGGCGTACAGCAGGTTAATGCCGGACTAAATTACCTCTTTGGCATAGAAATCTCAGTGATTACCCAAGTGATACTTATCGTTGTGATTACCCTGGCAGCGACTACATCGGTTGTATTGGGAATTGATAAAGGAGTTCGCGTATTAAGCGAACTGAATATTAGGATTGCAGGGGTATTTCTGCTTTTCATGATCATCTTAGGGCCTACGCTGTATATTTTTGACGGTTTTGTGCAGAATACAGGAAATTACTTGCAAAGCATTCTCCGCCTGGGTTTCTGGACTGAAAACTATCAGCAGACCGAATGGCAGAATAGCTGGACCGTGTTTTATTGGGCATGGTGGATTTCCTGGTCGCCTTTTGTAGGAATGTTCATCGCTCGTATTTCCCGCGGACGTACTGTAAAAGAGTTTGTATTGGGCGTCCTGATAATTCCTTCCCTGCTGACTTTCCTCTGGCTGTCTGCTTTCGGTGGTTCAGGTATATATTTAGAGTTGCAAGGTATTGCAGAAATTGGAGAGTCAGTGCAGGAAAATGTAGCTACTGCCTTATTTGTACTTCTGGAGCAGTTTCCCTGGTCTTTTGTTTCTTCACTGGTAGGCGTTGTGCTGGTCATCTTCTTCTTCGTGACTTCTTCGGATTCTGGTTCGCTGGTAGTGGATAGCATTACCTCCGGAGGAAAGCTGGATGCTCCGGTAGGGCAGCGTATCTTCTGGGCAAATGCTGAAGGGGCGGTAGCCGCAGTATTGTTGTTGGGTGGAGGGTTAAACGCACTACAAACAGCAGCTATTACCACTGGATTACCTTTTGCCTTCGTACTGCTTATCATGTGTTACAGTCTATACAAAGGGCTAAACGAAGAGTATAAAGAAGAAATTATGCTTGTAAAAGAGCAGGATAAAAAAGCATATGAAAAAGTAGTCAAAGACCTTGTCAGTAAACAAAAGCAGAAAGAGAGAGAAGGAATAGGGAAATAATTTTTTCAACTTGAACAAAGTATTATGGATATACCTAAGAAATTATTCGTCTGCCTGGACATGACCGAAATGGATAAGAGCCTCTTAAAGTATGTGGCTTATCTGTGCGAAGTTTTTCCGGTAAAAGATATTTTGCTGATTCACAATATATTGCTTGATAAACCTCCTAAAGAACTTCAGGACTTGTATCCCGAAACCAGCAAACCTGTAGAAAAGCTGGTGAAAGAGGAAATCAGGGAAGATATAGACAACTATCTCAGCGATAGTGGGGCTGAGATAAAAATTAAAATATTTCAGAACCAGGGGGTGAATGATATTGTCAAGTGGGTAAATGAGCATAATGTAGACTTATGCATTATGGGCAACAAAACGGAGAAAGAAGGACAGGGAATTTTCTCCATACGCTTCCTTCAGTTGAGCGGACACCCTGCCATGTTAGTGCCTTCATCGGCAAAATATCCGATAAAGGAGATCATTGCCCCGCTTGATTTTTCCAAAAGCGCAGTGCCTGTCATACAATCAGCCCATAAAATCTCACAGTTTTTTAGCTCAGAATTGAAATATCTGCATCTATATACGTTGCCCCCTCAATATTTTCCCTATCTGCCTCGGAACATGGATAAGTATCGTCAGGGATATCTGGATTATGGGGAAAAAACTTTCAAAAAGCTAAAGGAAAAAGCGGTTGGTAAAGAAGATACGGGAGAATGTCATTACAAACTGGTGGAGAAAGAAGATATAGCCGGAGAAATTCACCATTGGGCACAGTATTATGAAGCAGGGCTGATAATTTTAGGGGCTAAAGGAAAGAGCGACGCTGAAGTGCTGTTACTCGGTTCAGTTACTGAAAAACTAACGACTATCTCCAAAGATATCCCTTTACTGATTGTAAAAATGAAAGCCCATTCCAATTGGCTGGAAGCTTTTCTTAATCGGTAAATAACTAAGTGCTGACAGCAAATGGAGAGGGTAAAACCTTATCGCGAGATAAATCTGCCCAGGCACAACAAAAATAGTTTGACAGACTTTAACCTTATTTTCTATTCTTTACTTTTGTAGTGAATATTAGCTCTACAGAATGCTCCATTGCACATGAGGATAAGAGGCATCAACATCAATGGCTTTATACTATCGCTTTTTCTGGCGATGATTGTAGCCTATCTTTTTCCACAAGGTGCCGAACTCCTCGCCCTGGATCAGGTCACGGATATTGGTATTGGCTTGATCTTTTTCTTTTACGGGCTAAAACTCTCCATTGAAAGTTTTAGAACAGGTCTCACTAACTACCGACTGCACATCCTGATTCAACTCAGTACGTTTGTGCTATTTCCCCTGCTGGTACTTCCTTTTAAGCCATTGATACAGGACGAGACACTCCATTTGCTCTGGGTAGGTGTGTTTTTTCTGGCAGTTTTACCTTCTACCGTTTCTTCTTCGGTCATCATGGTTTCCATCGCCCGAGGCAATATACCCGGAGCTATTTTTAACGCCAGTATTTCAGGTCTGATAGGAGTAGTGGCTACACCTTTATGGCTGGGGCTAATTGTAGAAGAAATGCAGGGCATCTCCTTTCTGGACGTATTTTCCAAGTTGATGCTGCAAATTGTACTACCTCTCGGCTTAGGTATTTTGCTACATCCCCGATTTGGCAGGTTTGCCATCAAACATACCAAACTCATTGGCCTTTTTGATAAGTCCATTATTGTACTTATCGTATACGCTAGTTTCAGTGCTTCCTTCATCGCACAGTTATTCTCAGCGCTAAAGTGGACACACTTTTTGTTACTTTACATCTCAGTTTTAGCTTTCTTTTTTCTTATGCTGCTGCTGATAGATCTTATTGCCAAAAAATTAAATTTTTCCACTGAAGACAGGATCACTGCTTTGTTTTGCGGGTCTAAAAAGTCTCTTGTGCATGGCTCAGTGATGGCCAAAGTAATGTTTGGCAATAGTCCCAATGCCAGTCTGTTCATTTTACCGATAATGCTTTATCACATCTCCCAGATACTCATCATTGCCCTTATTGCAGAAAGATTCAGTAAGCGTAAATTAGATGAAGCGAAGGTCAAGTCCTGATAGAGCATACATCTGTGTTTGTATTTTAATATAAGGAGTTGGCTGGAAATAAATTAGAAATTAATTTCTCACCATCATCTCATGGACTTTTATTAAATTCATCTCCTACTAACTACCAACCTAAAAGAGATGAAAACTTTATTCTTTCTGATTCTTCTAACCATTCTAATTTCCACAGGGATAGCTCAGTCACAAAACCTGAAAGAGTCGCTTACATTTTATGCCTCATTTGATGAAAAAGCGGATGCTGATTTTGCCAGGGGTAATCCTGAAATTTATACTGCAAAGAGCTATGATCAACTTCCTCAAGGGGAGCAGGGTTTGCAAAGTGAATATATTCATATGGTTAATGAGCAGGGTGTATCGGGAGCCTGTCTGGATTTTACCAGCAAAAATGATCATGTCTTATTTTTCAAGGCCGCTGAAAATTTAGCATACTCCAAAGAGGATTGGAGTGGTACTGTCTCATTCTGGCTGCAACTTGCGCCCAGTCAGGATCTGGCACCGGGCTACTGCGACCCCATACAGATCACCGATGAAGGTTACGATGATGCTTCCCTCTGGGTAGATTTCAGCGATAAAAATCCCCGTGATTTTAGGATGGGCGTGTTTGGTGATGCTGAAGTATGGAATCCGGGAGGTGGGGAAGGCGGCGATCACCCTGAGTTTCTGGATAGACTGGTTGATGCACAAGCAATGCCCTTCAGCCGGGATAAATGGACGCATGTAGTGATACGTTTTTCTCACCTGAATACCGGTCAGGGAAGAGCTACACTCTTTTTGAATGGTAAATCACAGGGAGCACAGGAAAATATCACCGAACCTTTTAGCTGGGATTTGGAGAAAGCTACCATTCGGCTGGGAATCAATTATGTAGGCCTGATGGACGAACTCGCTATATTTAACAGGGCATTGAGTGAAGAAGAGATTAACACAATTTTTCAGATGAAAAGTGGCTTGAAAAGCATGTTATAGATACCTGGCTCTTTTTAGTATGTCTTACATCAAGGGGCTAACAAATAAACGCAAAGAGGGATTACTTTATTTTAATTCATTTTTGTTTAACCAAATACTTTTATTTACTAAACAAGTATGGTATTGCCATGTTATGCTATCAGTGGTTTGATCTCCAAAAGATACATAGATATGAATGATACCAAGAAAGATAATTTGATAGAACGACTCGCCCTCAGATACGGAGTACTAATGACACTCGCTCTGGTGGGCTTCTTTTTTCTGATGAAAGCTTTTGGGCTGGAACACAACCTGGAACTGAGAGCATTGAACATACTTATTTTGTTCAGTTTTGTGCTCATGGCTATAAAACATTATAAAAAGAAATACAAAGGCCAGAATCTGGTGTATTTTAAAGGCTTTGGATTAGGAGTGCTTACCTCGGCAGTAGGCGTATTGCTCTTTGCAGTGCTGGTCACACTATACGTGACTGTCATTTCTCCGGAATTTATGGAGGTAATACGTGAGCGAGAGCCATTTGGCGACTTTTTAAATCCTGCACTAATCGCTTTTACCATTACCATAGAAGGGATAACTTCCGGATTTCTGGCCAGCTATGCGCTCATGCAATTCTACCGCCCTAACCATAAAGTTTCTCCGGTAGAAGAAGTAGTATAAAATCAAAATCGGTAAATAGTAAGTTTCCTTCATCCAAGCGGCAGGTTTATCCTGTCGTTTTGCTATTTTACAGTTTTAAGAAGAATGCGATAAAGCATTATCAATTTACGTTTTCAGTTGTGTTGCCATTTTTTCTTTAAAATTTGACATACGCATCATAAATTGATATCCGACAATAACTGATGCCAGATGAAGAACAGCCTGCTCCTATGTTTATTCACTTTTTTGCTATACGCACCTATCCTTGCCCAGAGTAAAGAGGCTACTTTAACTGATGGTATTGGCACTTATCAGCAACTGTTTAGTGCTGCGGATCAGGATGATGTTGCCTGTTATCGTATTCCTGCTTTGGTTACCGCTACCAATGGTAATTTACTGGCGGCAATTGACGAGAGGGTGCCTTCCTGCGGTGATTTAAAGTGGAGCGAAGATATCAATATTGTGTTGCGCAGAAGTAAGGATCACGGAAGGAACTGGTCAGAGATAGAAACTATTGTTGATTTTCCATTGGGTCAATCTGCTTCCGACCCTTCCTTCATTCTGGATGAGGTGACCGGGGAGATATTCCTTTTCTACAATTTTATGGATTTGCGGAAAGAGAAGGATGTATATTACCTGCATGTGGTCAGAAGCAAAGATCATGGAAAGACCTGGAGTGAGCCTGAGGATATTACTTCTCAAATTACTAAAGCGGATTGGCATCAGGATTTCAAATTCATTACCTCCGGAAGAGGAATACAAACCCGCTCAGGTAAGCTTTTACATTGTCTCGTAAACCTGGATAAAGGATTGTACATCTATGGCAGTGACGATCATGGCAAAAGTTGGTTTGTGATTGACACGCCCATACAGCCTGCCGATGAATCCAAAATCGTAGAACTTTCTGATGGTCGTTGGATGATCAACAGCAGGGTGAATGAGCTGGGCCTGCGATACGTACATATCTCTGATGATGAGGGTAAAAGCTGGGAAAGCCAGCCCGATTCAACATTAATAGATCCTGGCTGCAATGCCAGCTTGATTCGCTATGCTTTTGAGAAAAACGGGAAAATGCGTAACTGCTTAGTTTTCTCTAACCTCAAATCTGAAGAGGGCCGAAAAAATCTGAATGTACGCGTCAGCTATGATGAGGGGCAGCACTGGTCAGATGGTAAAGTGATTTATCCCGGAGAAGCAGCTTATTCCTCTCTCTCAATTTTGGAGAATGGCGAGATTGGGCTTTTTTTTGAAAAAGATGACTATACCCAAAATGTCTTTGTCAGCTTTAGCTATGAATGGCTTACTGCTTCACCCGAATGATTTTGAGCTAAAAACCTATATTCTCAACTTCCTTTGTGCTCAATTACCACTATTGACATTCTTTTTCTTAAATTCAAAAATATACTATTGACAACCTAAAATAATGACGTAAGACAGTTTGCGTCCGAGTAAAACATGCAAGATAGACGACAATTTCTCAAACAAGCTGGCTGTATGGGCTTAGGCTTGAGCCTCGACCCTCATTTTTTGAAAAGCAGTATGCAGGAATTTCCTGTTCGCCAGCTTACCCAGGGCCCAAAATCTCACTGGTTTGGTTATTATGACAAATGGCAGGTAGACCCCTCCGGTCGCCATGCGCTGGGCATGGAAGTAGACATTCCTATGCGTTCACCTACCGAAAAAGACATCATCAAAATC
This sequence comes from Catalinimonas locisalis, assembly GCF_038039535.1. Taxonomy (NCBI): domain Bacteria; kingdom Pseudomonadati; phylum Bacteroidota; class Cytophagia; order Cytophagales; family Catalimonadaceae; genus Catalinimonas; species Catalinimonas locisalis. The sequence goes on from NZ_JBBPHP010000007.1 coordinate 232,177, forward strand.
GGGATGGTAGACCTGCAGGATAATGACCGCTGGATTGAAATCGGCGAAAGCAATGCCTGGGGCTGGCAGCAGGGCTGTATGCTACAGTGGATTCCCGGTTCTTCCGAAGAAGTAATCTGGAATGATCAGGAAGACGGTCAGTTTATCAGTCGTGTACTGAATGTGAAAACCGGAAAGCAGCGTACCTTACCCAAAGCCATCTATGCACTGAGCCAGGACGGAAAATATGCGGTAGGTACGGAATTTAACCGTATTCAGAATATGCGTCCCGGATACGGTTATCCAGGCATCCCTGATCCTTATGCTGACCAGAGAGCACCGCAGGATATTGGCATTTATCGTATGGATTTGCAGACGGGTGAGTCCAAGCTGATCTTTTCACTGGCCGAGGCGGCAGATATTCCTTACCAGGGAAAATCGCTGAAAGACAAATGGCACTACTTCAACCATCTGCTGGTAAGCCCCGACAATCAGCGCTTTATCTTTTTGCACCGCTGGCGCGAAGCTCCGGTCAACAGCATGGAGCAGGTAAACCGCGGATTTACCACCCGTATGTTTACCGCCAATATGGATGGCAGTGATCCTTATGTGCTGGACCCTTCGGGCAACACTTCTCACTTCATCTGGCGTGACCCTCAGCATATCTGTGCCTGGACACAGCCGGAAGGAAAACTGGCAGCTTTTTATCTGTTCAAAGACCAAACGGATGAGGTTCAGATTGTAGGCCCTGACAAAATGGTGGAAAACGGCCACAACACTTATGTGCCTAATACTAACAACGAATGGATTCTCAACGACACTTATCCCTATCGTGATCCGGGAAGGCGGCAAACCCTCTATCTATATCATGTGCCCACTGACAGAAAGGTAGTGCTGGGTAAATTTTTTGAACCCAAGCATTTTACTGGAGAATGGCGTTGCGATCTGCACCCTCGTTCCAATCAGCAGGGTACGCAGGTGATCTTTGATTCTACCCATCAGAACAATCAGCGACAGATGTATTTAGTGGACATCAGCGAAACCATAGCTTAAATGAGAAGCAGTATTATTTTTCTGCTGGCTTTGTCATTCAGCTTTGCAGTTCAGGCCCAGGAAGAAGACCTTTCCCTGCTGAATTTTTACCAGTACTATGGAGATCAGTCCAACGCCCTTTACAAAGAGATGGTAGATGAAGCCTCCGCAATGCTGGAGCAAAGGGCTAAACATATAGCTGGTCTCAAAACAGAGAAAGCATGGAAACAAAGACAGACAGAAGTCAGAGAAAAGCTGATGAAGATTGTAGGGCCTTTTCCTGAGAAAACTCCGCTTAATCCTCAGGTCACCGAAACACTGGTGAAAGATGGCGTAAAATTGGAAAAGCTGGTATACGAATCTCAGCCGGGATTTTATGTAACAGCAGCGCTTTTTATGCCTGAGAATTTAGAAGGAAAAGCTCCATCGGTCATTTATTGTAGCGGACATACTGCTCTGGGCTTTCGCAGCGATACCTATCAGCACAAAATCCTGAACCTGGTAAACAAAGGTTTTATCGTGCTTGCTTTTGATCCACTGGGACAAGGTGAGCGTATGCAGTATCCTGAAGCAGACGGAGAAGAGTCTAAGATTGGTGGTCCCACCAAAGAACATGGCTATGCCGGAGCGCAGTGTTTTATTTCCGGCAGTTCATTGGCAAAATATATGATCTGGGATGGTATTCGCAGCGTAGATTATCTGCTCACCCGTCCTGAAGTAGACCCCCAGCGTATAGGCATGACGGGGCGTTCGGGAGGAGGGACACAGACCGCTTACATTGCTGCCTTTGACGATAGAATCTATGCGGCTGCCACCGAGGCCTACATTACCAGTCTGGATATTCTGCTCAAAACCAAAGGTCCACAGGATGCCGAGCAGAATTTTATGTATTTCATAGAGCAGGGGTTGGACCTGGCGGATCTGCTGGAAGTAAGAGCACCCAAGCCTGCCATGATCATCAGTACTACGCGGGATTTCTTTAGCATAGAAGGCGCAAGGAGGGCCTATGATGAAGTGCAACAAGCCTACAAAGCTTTTGAGGCTGAACAAAACATTGCCATGAGCGAAGATGATCATGTACATGGCTCAACTCAAAAAAACCGGGAAGCGATGTATGCTTTCTTTCAAAGGCATTTACAAAACCCTGGTAGTGCAAAGGATGAAGATGTTCCTTTGTTTACCCTTGAAGAACTTCAAGTTACTTCTACCGGACAGGTAGCTACTGCGTTGGATAGCAAAAACGTGTTTGAGCTAAATCGGGAGGCATCTGAAAAGAAGAAAGCTAAGGTTAAACAGCAAAGAGCAAGCTTACAGCCAGAAAAAATCATACAGGAAGCAACTTCACTTTCAGGCTATGAAGCACCTCAGTCTGCAACTGAAGTACATTTTGCCGGTCAGTATCAGCGGGAAGGTTATAAGGTGCAAAAGTATCTCATGATAGGGGAGGAGCATGTAAATCCTTATCTGCTTTTTGTACCCGATGCAGGGCAAAGTAAGCAAGTGGTGCTGTATTTTCATCCGGAAGGTAAAGCATCGCAGGCAGGTAAAGGAGAAGAAATTGAGCGTCTGGTGAAGCAGGGGTTTACTGTATTGGCAGCCGATGTTTTGGGGGCTGGTGAACTAGGTCCCGGCTATCTGAAAGGCGATGCTTATATTGAAGGGGTATCCTACAATCAGTGGTTTGCTTCCATACTGGTCAACCAAAGCATTGTGGCCCGACAGGCAGCCGATATGGTGAGAATGGTAAAACATATAAAGGAGGAAGGTGACGAGGCAGAAATTACTGCTATCGCACATAGCACTTTGACCCCTGCATTGTTACATGCTGCCACTTTTGAGCCTGCCATTGACAGGATTGCATTGGTAGAACCTCTGCTTTCTTATGCCTCGCTGGTAGAGCACGAAAATTATGATCCGGAATGGGTTCCCGGAAGTGTAGCAGGAGCTTTAAATGGATATGATCTGGTAGACCTGGCGGCTACAATCGCTCCACGAAAACTGCTCATTGTCAATCCCCAAAACCATATCAGCGAAGCGGTACAGCCGGAAGTTTTTGAAGAAGAATGGTCTTTTGTACGCGATTTTTATCCTAACCCTTCTGGTTTTACAGTTATTTATCCTGAAGCACAGGAAGGACTATCTGCGCCCCTAAAAGATTGGCTGAAATAAAGTTGTCATAAAGCAGACAAGCTCCTCATTCTGTTGTTGTTATCTTTGATTTCAAAAGAACTGATTATGTCAGAAACCACACGTATGCCGCTGATTGCCAAAGCTCTATCGGGTGCCACCATAGGTGCTCTGATAGGTTTGTACATCAGTGATACCTTTTTTGCCAGCAATGCGATCTGGCTGATTTTTGTGTTGGCCGGAATTGGAGCAGTAGTGGGAGGGATATTTTTTGGGAAGTAGTGAAGCTGGAAGCCTGAATTTAGAAGCTGGAAGTTTAAACTTCTGACTTCCCGCTTCCAGCTTTTATCTTCTTCAATACTCCCACGAAGGAGGTAAATGGTAGGTGCTCATTAGCCTTGAGGTAGGAGGGTAAGCTTTGAGGTGGCCTAACATCTCGTTTACATCTTTGTCAAACTCCAGGTAGAAGTCTCTGTCCATCTTCTCTAGCTTCTTCAGGGCAGTTTGTGCTTTTTTACAGACATATTCGGCAAACTTATCTGCACGATGCTGATTTTCATATAGAATAGTAGATTGCTTACGGAAAGGCAGGTTTACCAGTAAGACCAAAAGCTGTATTTCTCCGTATTTGTCTTTGGTAATTTTGACATGTTGGCTGATCGCTCCGCTAAAATCTCTTAAAACCATCATCACCAGGCCAGGCGTATGCGTCCAGTGATGAAAGTCTTCTCTGGAAAAGACGGAGGAAGCTCCCTGCATCAATTCATCTCTTTTTGCTTCCATATCTACCTCATCTTCCAAAAGCTGGTGGTGAAGTTTTTTAATCAGCATAGGATCTTTGCTAATTAGACGAATCAGTAGCTTATCTTTTTCTTTATCCGGCATATGAAGAATCGCCTCTTTCAACTCATCAGATATTTTTTTGGACATGGATTAGAAGTGAGTTAAATGTAAATAATAAAAAAAACTCCTGAACAAAAGCTCAGGAGTTAGGTACTTAACGAAATATCAATATTAGTTTCTACCGAATTCGCGGAAAGCGAAACGTTTTTCCGGTGCTTCTTCACGGTAAGCTACTGCTTTCTTGATTTCGGGATGCTCTCCCAAATAACTATCTACCGCCTTCTCTAGCTTATCTTCAGCATCGGATTTAAGCTTGGATTTATCCACATACATTTTGTCTTTAACCTTGTCTTCATCAAAAAATTCAATGCTATTGAATGGATAATCCTGACTCTCTATAGGTTTATTGGATAAAAGATCTCTGTAATTCATAATTATAAAGTTTAAAAAGTGTATACTCGGAGAACTAGATAAATCCATAGATGTTTTGAGTATTAATAACTATTTTAAACTATACTCCGCTGATTCATAGGTTTTTCCCGGCCAATCATCAGTACGAAAGGGTAAAGCTGGTAAACCCGCCTCATTGTACAGGTTGGTATCTTCAGGATTGTCTGCCCATCCATAGCGCACTGCTACCGGGTTCATCATTGTATCATGATAAACCATTACTGTGCTGTCGTTCAGAATATAAGCTTTGGCTCTGACAAATTCGCGATCTTCCCGCGCAATAGAAAAACCTTTAACATAACCGTAAAGATCATCTACTTTTAGAGGAGATCCATTGGTTTCAAAGGTGATTGCAATCTGATTACCCTCAATGTTCATGGAATCAAATACCGGCCCCTGGTGGATAATCTCTTCATCGTAGATGACAGCGCGGGCGGTGAGTGCCAGTCTTCTGCCTACCTCTTTTTTGTTGGCAGGGTGGATATTGTCAGCTTCTCCCAGGTCAATGGCTGTAGCCATTCCAGTATTGGGTAGAGATAAAGCCATTTCCTGAGCTTCGCGAAGCTCTGCCCACTCGCTGGGCTGTGGTTCTTTGTCAGGCTGCTTGTAATTTGCCAATTGCACAAATAGAAAAGGCAATTCATTCTGTTGCCACCGCCTTCTCCAATCACGAATCATGCTAGGAAAAAGCGAACGATACTCATAAGCCCTTCCTGCATTACTTTCTCCCTGGTACCAGATAATACCTTTTAGTGCGAAAGGAATAAGAGGAGCAATCATGCCATTGTACTGCATCATGGGCGTAGAACCGCTAAAAACTGTATTGGGACGGACAGGTAGTTCATCCCAACTGACCCCTTTGCGGTATTTCCATTCTCCGCTCAAGGCTATTTTTTGGCTGCGGTCGGTGATGTAAAATTCTTCTTTATTTCCCCAGATGCCGCCCTGATAGCCTGAGTCAAATACTCTAACGGCAATGATATTTTCTCTGTTATTCAGTAAGCTGCGGGGAATCTGATATACTCTGTGCTGATAGCCTTTATCTCTGCCAATCTCTTTTCCGTTGACCCAAACGATGTCATGATCATCTACACGGGGAAGGTGAAGATATAGATTTTTATTGCTCATGGCTTCTGGAACGAAAAAAGTCCTGCGAAACCATACAGACCCATCGTGTTCAGGCAGTCCGGCAAACTCCCAGATGGTGGGAAGTTGCATTTTTTCCCAGTTTTGGTCGTCAAAGCTTTCTCTGTACCAGCCTTCAGAGAATCCCCTATCCTCACTTTCCGACTGCTCTACCCATCTTTCCAGATTAGTGGAAAACATCTGTTCCAGTTCATCGGCAGTCTGGGTATATCGGCCAAGTGCGTCAAGCATACTTTTGTAACGGGGAATACTATCCAGCACTTCGGGACTCATCCATGCTTCTACGGCTGTGCCTCCCCAGTATGAGCCAATCAGCCCGATAGGTACGTTGATTTCTTCCTGTAATTGTCTGCCGAAATAATAAGCTACTGCAGAGAAATCCAGTACATGCGTACTATCAGCAATATGCCACTGCTGTTCAGGTACATCATCCTGAGGCTTAAAAGCACGATTTTTTTCTACCAGAAACAGGCGGATTTCAGGATGGTCTTTAGCCTCTCCGGCAGTTTGTAATCCTTCAGGTACTTTGTATAGCTCCCATTCCATATTGGATTGTCCGCTGGCCAGGTACACATCTCCAAATAGAATATTCTCCAGCGTGATGATATTTTCTCCGGTAATGGTGATGGTATGAGGTCCTCCCGCAGGAGTAGCAGGTAGGTTAAGGCGCCATTTGCCATCTTTGTCAGCCTGAGTAGTGTATTCCTTGCCCATAAAGGTGAGCGTAATATTTTCTCTACGATCGGCTTTGCCCCAGATAGGCACTTCCATATCGCGTTGAAGAACCATGTTATCAGAAAAAAACTGAGGGAGAGTGACGTCTGCTTTTGCTAAATACGGAAAAACAATCAGTAAGCTGATTAACAATATGTTTCTATGCTTCATATCAATCTATACGAAATTTTAGGTAGTTTTTCGGTTTGATTTTCTTCTGTAGAAAAACCAACCCGCCAAGATAAGGGCTATCAGAAGAAGAAGGAAATAAAGAAAAGGAAACTTACTTTCTGCCGCATCCTGATTGTTGCTGATCAGCACAAATCCGCTCCAGTAATAGGGGGCAGCGGTATTGGGATCTGCTTCTTCCAAATATTGCAGTTTTGCCAGGCGCAGGGCCTCAGCTTTGCTACTGCCATTATTAAGTGCCTGATAAAAATTTTGCATGAGTTGGGAGGTAGAACGGTCGGAGACTGCCCAGAGACTCATTAGCACGTTGGGTACTCCCGCGTACATAAACCCACGTGCCAGGCTGATGATTCCTTCACCTTTCTGAATCTTACCTACGCCGGTATTACAGGCACTTAGGGTGACCATATCCGCATTCAATTGCATATTGTACAACTCATAGGTGTGGAGCAGCCCATCCTCATCGCTATCGGCTTCCGGAGCAAAAACCAGCCGTGAATACAGTGGGTTACGATCGTCAATCAGGGTATGTGAAGCGAGGTGAATGATGCGGCTGTTGCTGGCAGTTTCTTTAAAGTTCTTTTCTGTAGCCTGATGACTTAAGTGCATATTACCTTTCAACAATTGGGCAATAGATTGTACTTCTTCTTCTGCAAAAGGTAAGGCCTCAAGTTCATCTACCAACTGTCTGTCTTCGGCTGAGCGGGTGGCAAGTAAAGGATTTTGCTGTTTTGAAAAAGCAGGCGCGTAGCCGGTAAATGATTGGTCAAACTTACGGAAATTTTTTGCTTGTACAGAGGCCAATAGTTGTGCAGAATACTGGTAGGCGATGGCCTTATCCAGAATAAGGTAGGGCAGGGAACGGTAATTATGAGTTCCGTTGTTTTGATTTTCTACCGCTTTAGTCAGCAGAGCTTCAAAAGGAATATATCCCAGACTTCCATCAGGGATGATGATTAGCTTTTCGCTGCGATGCTGCCGTAAAACGGGTTTTAACAAATGGTCAAAAAGAGTGTAAGCAGACTCACTATAGGTGACAAAATCCCTATTTCTTAAACCCTGCAATAAATTTTCTACGGGAAGATTGTCTGCTTTTATGCTGTACATTCTAACGTTCTGTTTATCCATGCTGAGGCAATATAGTGCGTCAGACCCCTGAAAAAATTCAACCATCAGCTCATTTTTCTGAATTAGATTTTTTTGTGCCTCTGCAAGGGTGATGTCATTGGGCTCATGCATCATGCGAAAATATTGCGGGTAGTTTTCTTTCAAGGACTCATTAAGCGCCTCTTGTTCTCGGTGTAAAGCAAAAATCTCATTTTTGTACTTACTCAGTCTGGCGGTGTCGGGCTTCTGCTGACCTTCTTCTTCAAATCTGAGCTTTTCGTAGTAAGCCAGCTTGACATTGAGCTCCTGCTCCTTTTCCAGTAAAGAATCGTCCACACCTGCCTGCTGTTTCCATTGAGATGTGGTAATATTATGGAGAAGTAGTTGCGCCTTATTTTTCTCCATAAGCTGGAAGGCCGCCTGTAGATACTGAATATTATTTTCCTGTTGCTGAAGTTCAAAAGCAGCTTGCAGTGCCAGTTCTAAAATCTTATTGGCATTGTCTGCCAGGTAGGTGCGAGATTCAGGATCATTAAAATTACGATAAATATGGTCTATCATATCGGTTGCAGCAAGGCTGGTCTGATAGGCCAGTTGCAGATCCTCACTTTGCTTTGTAGCCATATACCGCTGCATCAATACTTCTCCCTTTTGATGCATAAGCTGTAAAAGGGTAAGGTGATCAATGACATGCTCTTCAGAAGAAGGTACTGCCGCCAGTTCTTCCTTATCATAATCCTGAAGCAGGCAGGCAATGGATTTTTGTAGATAGGTAAGCGACTGTGCCCAGGCCGCTTGCTTTTGATAAAGGGTAGCCAATAACTTATAGTCAAAAGCAAGGGCGGTGCCTTTCTCTCCAAAATTATCCTGGTTAATCGCTAATGATTTTTCTGCAAAGTAGATGGCTGAATCGTACTGTTGCTGCTCATTATGTAACTCTGCCAGGTAAAAATAGGTGCCTGCTACTGTAGTATGACGCTCACCTACTTCGGCTATTTTCAGGAGCAGGGCTTCGTGAAGCAAATTGTGAGCTTGCTGGTATTGCTTCAAATCTATATAGGTTTTGCCCAGGTTGTGATAAACATCACTATAAGACATGTCAAAGCTTTTCTTCATGTCCAGCGATTTGAGGAAATATTCCAGCTCTTTTTCAAACATCTTTTGCCGTCCATATACCAGCCCCATATTATTATAAATATGAGATAAGGCCCACTGCTGCTCCTTTCCTGAATTTTCTACGATACTGGCAGATTTGGCATAGTACTCCAGGGCAAGGTCATGTTCAAATAAACGGCTATAAGATAAGCCTACGAAGTGTAGGGCATCACTTACCTCCATATGGTCAGGGGGGAAATTGTGCTGGTTGATTTTCAGGTATTTCTGCTGGTAGTGTAGTGACTGCTGATAATTACCAACTGTAAAATACACCCTACCCAGCATATGAAAGCTGTCTCCCAGAACAGGATCATGCTGGTCCAGCACTTGCTCTCTTATCTCACAGGATTGCTTCAGATTTTCCAGAGCATCTACAAACTGAGCAAGGCGGGCATGGCTGATTCCAATTTTAAAATATAACTCACCCATTAGAGTATCGCTGAGGTAGGAATTTAGTGAGTCCAGAAGATAGTTAAAGTTGTCAATTACTTCTTTACTTTTACGACTGCCGAAATACAGGTCACCCGCTTTCTTTTGGGCGTTGATACTTTCCTGCCATGCAGCCTTTTTGTTGAATGCCTCAGCTGCCAGAAGATAGTAGAATGCTGCACTGTCTGTTTCTTTTTTTTCCTCAAAGCTTTGCGCTTTCTGTAGTAAGCCGTTTACAGGATATTCTGAAGTTCCATTAGCGTGTACGTTCACGGAAAATATAAAACAGAGTAAGAAGAGAAGTAGCGTTTTCACAGGGCGTATAGATTGATCTATCAGTATATTAGCTTAAATGAAAAGTAGGGCTTTTCAACTTAAGTGTCAACTTGCAGGAAATTGAAAATATTAAAAAGGTGATTTTACAATTTTTGTAAAAAGAAGCCAATATTTTAGTGTGAGAATAAAAATAATTTGAATATATTGTCAAATACAGAATTATTCATTAAAAATTTTATGAAATTATTTATTTTTTAATCATACGATTTTTTTTTGATAAATATTAAATCTTAACTTATTTTTAGTACTAATTATTAAGTGTTTGGTGTTAATGCTTTATAACTATTTTTTTACGAGTCTTATCCCAAAACTTAAAAGTGGTATTGTTTTTATTTTAGTTTAACCAACATTTCTATGAGTATTTTTACAAAATGGCGGTTTGTAACGGGTTTAATGTTGAGCCTGCTACTGACTGTAACAACATCTTATGCGCAAGAAAGAACAGTCTCGGGAACTGTGTCTTCTTCTGAAGAAGGAAGCCTTCCCGGAGTGAACGTACTGGTAAAAGGAACTACGACTGGTACAGTCACTGACCTGGACGGAAACTACCGTATTACTGTACCTAGTAGTGAGAGTGTGTTAGTATTTTCATCTATTGGATACACTTCTGAAGAAGTGACTGTTGGCAATCGGTCAACAATTGATATAGAGTTGTTGCCTGATATCAAATCTTTGAGTGAAGTAGTAGTAGTAGGTTATGGTACGCAGGAGCGGGCTCGGGTTACCGGTGCTATATCTTCGGTATCTGCAAAAGAAATCAGTGAGATGCCTGTGCCTAGCTTTGATGCGGCACTTCAGGGGCGTGCTGCCGGAGTAAACGTTACAAACACCGGATCACCCGGTGCAAATCCACTGGTGCGTATTCGTGGTATAGGTACTGTGAATAACAACGATCCATTGTATGTCATTGATGGTGTGCCTGCCGGAGGTATCAATTCCATAAATCCTAATGATATTGAGTCAATTGAAATATTGAAAGACGCTGCTGCTGCCGCAATTTATGGTTCTCGTGCTGCTAATGGTGTAATTCTGGTTACTACCAAAAAGGGAGAAGCAGGAAAGCCGAAAGTAAGCCTGGAGTCTTATTATGGTGTGCAAAATGCCTGGAAGCAGTTGGACCTATTGAACAGAAATCAATATCTGGATTATGGCCGTGACCTCTTTGACAATGCCGGGGAGCCTTACCCTGATCGCTTTGGTAATTTAGGCGAGTTTGCCGGAGTGGAAACTGACTGGCAAGCAGCTATGTTTCGTGAGGCACCCATACAGGAACACAATATATCTGTAAGTGGGGGCTCGGAAAATAGTCGTTACCTTGTCTCAGGTGGATATTTCCAACAAGATGGTATTATGCTGGGTACTGGCTTTGAGCGTTTGTCATTTCGTGCCAATACGGAGTTTGATATTAGCGACCGCGTCAAAATTGGTCAGACCTTAACAATAAGTCATACTGACCGTGACGTAGAGCCATTCTCAGGAGGTCGTTCTCAGATTGAGCATATGATCAAGAGCGTGCCTTACATTCCGATCTATGACCCTACCCGCCTGGGAGGTTTTCGTGCTCCGGACAGGGTAGATGGTTCTGACCCGGAAAATCCGGTCATGAATGCAACCTTGCGTAAAAACAATGACAGAGATCTGAAACTTTTGGGTTCTGCTTATTTAGAGATAGAAATCATAGACGGATTAAAGTATAAGTTCCTCGCCGGTCTAGATTTAAATAATGGTAAAAATTCCCAATTTACACCTGCCTTTAACGCCGGTGATTTCAGTATTAATCCTTTAGCGCAAATCAGTGAACAGAGAAGCACATTCGTATCTCCCTTAATTTCCAATCAGTTATCATTTAATAAAACTTTTGGAGAACATACACTTGATGCGATTGCAGTGGCTGAGCAACAGACTTTTAATTTTGAAAGCATTAACAGCAGCGGTGAAAACTCAATTACTAATGATATTGAGGTGCTGGATGGGGTGGAAAATCCTAACGTAGGGGGAACGGCAAATGAAAGAGCCATTATCTCCTATCTGGGTAGGGTGAACTATGATTATGCGGGAAAATATCTGTTTGGAGCCTCTGTTCGTTATGATGGAGCTTCAGTCTTTGGCCCTGGAAAAAAATGGGGTTTGTTTCCTGCTGTATCTGCCGGGTGGCGTATAAGTGAAGAAGCTTTCATGGATGGAGTTACTTTCTTAAGCGACTTGAAAATACGTGGTAGTTATGGAGAAACTGGTAACTGGAATGTACCGGGAGGTAATTATCCTTATCAGGCTACTATTGACCCGAACTTCTTCTATAACTTTAATGGTAATCTACAACCTGCCAGTACAATAAACGCGCTGGCAAATGCAGATCTAGGTTGGGAAACTACTGTAATGACGAATATCGGTTTTGACTTAGGTTTGTTTGAGGACCGTTTCACTGCCAGCTTTGAGTATTTTAATAACGAAACGCAGGACATGATCTTAGGTGTACCGATTCCTCCATCATTAGGCTACGATCAGAGCCCGGTAGCTAATGTAGGTACGGTGGTCAATAAAGGTGTAGAAATTACCATGGGTTATAATCAGTCACTAGGGGATTTTCAATGGAGTGTCAACGGAAACATTTCGTTTGTGGAAAATGAGCTGACATCATTAGGTATTGGTAATTCCATATTTGGACCCGCATTTGAAGGTAATCCCGTTACTTTTACCGAAGAAGGACAGCCTATTGCTTACTATTATGGATGGGAAGTTGAAGGTCTTTTCCAGAGCGAACAGGAAGTAGAGCAGGCTAATGCATTGGATGGTGACGCTGAGTCTCCTTATCAGACTTCCAGTACTAGTGCTGGAGATATTCGCTTCAGAGATATCAATGATGATGGCGTGATTAATAATGATGATCGTACCAATCTTGGTCATTTCTTGCCTGATGTTACTTATGGCTTAAATGCGACTGCGAACTGGAAGGGATTTGACCTCACTTTATTCTTGCAAGGTGTGTCAGGTAACGAAATCATGAATACTAATATTTACGACTTGCAGGGAATGACCAGACTATTTAATGGTGGTGTTGCCATACTGGACCGCTGGACTCCTCAGAATACCGACACTGATGTACCTCGTGCGGTAAACTCTGATCCTAATAATAATTCCAGAATCTCTAGCCGCTACATTGAAGACGGTAGCTACTTGCGCTTAAAAAATATGACTATCGGCTATTCGCTGAATCAAGATTTATTAGGCTCATTTGCCAACGGATTTATATCCAACGTACGGGTGTATGTTTCTTCTCAAAACCTGTTTACTATTACTGATTATACAGGCTATGATCCTGAAATAGGAGTGCGCCAGGGTTTGAATGCCTCATTGGCTACAGGTGTGGATTATGGACAGTTTCCTCAGGCACGGACTTTCCTGGCAGGTATACAGATCGGGTTTTAAACAGCATTTAAAGAATGAAATTTATAGGAAATATGAAAAGTAAAATATTAATCACTATAGGGCTGATCTTCTTCATTATTTCGTCTTGTAACGATGAGATTTTGGATAAGGACAATCCAGCCCAATTATCTACGGCAACTTTCTTTGCCAACGATGATCAGGCGATAGCCGCAGTAAATTCTGTCTATGCTGCTTTGCAGGCAAATAACCTTTACAATCGTGAGTATTTCTTTTTGCACGACTTACTTTCTGATGATTGTCAGTCGGGTGGAGGACAGTTAGAAGCAGTTAGGGGCAGAACATTAAATTATGAATTGGATGGTGCCAATAAGTTGGTGAATGACGTTTGGAGAGGAATGTACCGCATAATTTTGAGGTCCAATTTTGTTCTTCAAAATCTCCCTGAAGCTGAAAGTATTTCTGCTGATTTAAAGACTCGCATAGAGGGCGAAGCTCGCTTTTTACGTGCCTGGGCATACTTTGAACTGGTAAGTCTGTGGGGAGCAGTGCCTATTATTACAGAGCCGGCTACCAGTCCTGAAGGAACACCAAGAGCTGCATCAGAGGATGAAGTTTACAATCTGATATTTGCTGACTTGGATATCGCGGAGCAAAACCTTCCCAAAAAATCGGAATATTCAGATGAGCAACTGGGAAGAGCTACCCAAGGAGCTTCACAGGCACTAAAAGGAAAAATACATTTATTCCGTGGTGATTACCAGGCAGCACGTGCACCACTTATGGCGGTAATTGAATCAGGAGAATATGGCCTTGTTGACCGTTTTCTGGATAATCATCAGGAAGAGGCTGAAAACAACATTGAATCTATCTTTGAAGTACAATTTTCGCTTGACTTTGGAACCGGTGGCGCATGGAGTGGAGATGGTAATGGCATTACCGAAATCACATTCCGTGGTCAGGAATATGGTCCTAATGCCTGGAGAAACGTGATTCCTTCTAACTCATTGGCCGATGAATTTGAGACTGTAGCCAATGGCGCTGCAAAGGATGATCCGCGTAAAGAGTACTCTTTTTACCAAATCGGAGACCTCTTCAATAGTGGACTTGATACTTTGAATGTCAGTGATGTGCAGGGTGATACTGACAAGCCGAGCTGGAAAAAGTATCAGATGATCTACAAAGTTCCTAATGAGAACTCTCGTTCAGGGATCAACTTCCGTGTCATCCGCTACGCAGATGTATTACTGATGATGGCTGAGGTTGAAAACGAGCTTAGTGGTCCGGCGGCAGCATTGCCTTATATCAATCAGGTGCGTGCCCGTGCCGATGTGGATATGCCACCTTATCCTACTGCGCAATATCCTACTGGTACTCAGGAGGAAATGTTTGATGCTATTGTTCACGAACGTAGGGTTGAACTGTCAGCTGAGCAGATCCGTAACCGTGATATTCGTCGCTGGAGAAGATTGGGTAAGTTGGATGAAGAACCGATCGCTGCTTATGAACCAAGACATGATTTGTTACCTATTCCTACTGTGGAAATTGATAACAATAGTGCCCTTTCTAATGAAGATCAGAATCCTGGGTACTAATGTAAGTGTTTGATAACCAGTAATTTTAGTTAAAGCCCTTCATCATGAAGGGCTTTTTTTATTAGTTTAGCAGTATGTCATCAACCATGAAGTTTCCTACTTTCACCTTAGCGTTTGTACTTCTTCTTTTTGCCTGTCACTCACCATCTTCCAGGATGGAGGAGATAGTAGAGCGCAGCGCGCAGGAGTCTTTTTTTGTTCCTGAAAATGTGTATGCCAGTAGCGTGAGGATTAGCTATTTTGACAGCTTACTAAAGGTAGCTTCTGAGTATGAACAAATGGCGCTGAAGTTTCAAAAGGCAGAAGCTCAGCTTTATGGCGGGCAGACAGAGGAAGCTATTCAAACTCTGGAAGAACTCTGGCACATCCATAATACTCAGCTATTGATCCCCGGCCTGTCTGATTATGATGAAGATCGCATTGATGACCTTCTTGCATTGGCTTATCTGCGTCTTGGTGAACAGCAGAATTGTATTATCAATCACACCGCTGCCTCGTGCATTTTGCCAATACAGGAGGCTGGGTTTCATCAGCTGCCTAAAGGTTCTACTCAGGCCATAACTTATCTTGAAGAAATTTTGCAGGAGAACCCCAGAGATCTACATAGTCGTTGGCTGCTCAATGTTGCATACATGACCTTGGGAAAATACCCCCAAGAAGTACCGGAAGAGTGGCTCATACCTCAGGAAGCATTTGCTTCAGATTATCCTCTAAAAGAGTTTCAAGATGTAGCTCCCCAATTGGGTCTGGATGTAAATGGCCTTTCCGGTGGTTGTGTGGTAGATGACTTCAATAATGATAATTACCTGGATGTAATGGTGTCTAGTTGGTTTGCTGATGATCCATTGCAACTGTTTTTGAATCAGGGCGATGGAAGTTTTGAAGAAGTGAGTTTAGTTTCTGGACTAGATGCTGTTAAAGGAGGGCTGAATATAGTGCAGGCTGATTATAATAATGACGGCTGGCTGGATGTATTGGTACTTCGTGGTGCATGGCTTGGTCCTTTGGGTAAGCACCCTAATTCGCTTTTACGCAACAATGGCATAGGACCTGATGGAAAGCTGAGTTTTACCGATGTAACCATTGAAGCGGGCCTGCTTTCTTTTCATCCTACCCAAACCGCTAGCTGGAATGACTACAATCAGGATGGCTGGCTGGATTTGTTTATTGGCAATGAAAGTAGTAGTCAGGAGGATATACATCCCAGTGAATTATATCTGTCTCAGCAAGATGGCACATTTATAGAAGTAGCTGGAAAAGCCGGAGTTGAGGTGAGCACAGATTCAGCATGGTATTATGTCAAAGGAGTGACCTCGGCCGACTATAATAATGACGGTAAATCCGATCTCTTTGTCTCTGCTCTGGATGATCGGAAGTCAAATCTGCTTTTCCAAAACATGGGTACCAATGAAGAAGGCATACCTATTTTTGAAGAAGTAAGCCAGCAGGCAGGGCTAGGAGAAAAAATATCCAGTTTTCCTACCTGGTTTTTTGACTATGACAATGATGGCTGGCTGGATTTGTTTGTGGCAGGCTATTATCGTGAAACGCAGGCAATCAGTTCCATCACCCATGATATCACCGCCGAATATCTGGGTATGCCTCATACTGCAGAGACTGCCCGGCTTTACAAAAACAATCAGCTTGGTCCGGACGGAAAAGTTACTTTTACCAATGTTAGCAAAGAAGTGGGGCTGGATAAGATCAGCTATGCTATGGGAGCCAACTATGGCGACCTGGATAATGATGGTTATCTGGATTTCTATCTCAGCACCGGAGAAGTCAATTTTGCTTCCATCATTCCTAATCGTATGTTTCGTAATGCGGAAGGCAAGTACTTCCAGGATGTCACTTCTGCCGGTGGTTTTGGACATTTGCAGAAAGGCCATGCGGTCTCATTTGCCGACTGGGATAATGATGGTGACCAGGATATTTACACCGTGATGGGAGGCGCTTATGAGGGAGATAACTTTCAAAATATCCTTTTCCAGAACCCTTATCAGGATGGTCCCCACCGGGACTCTCCCCTCCGGGATGTGAATCATTGGATCACCATAAAGCTGGTGGGGAAAGAAACCAATCACTCAGCTATAGGGAGTAAAGTAATTCTAACTATTACTGATGACGGAAAGCAAAGGCAAATTGTCAGAGAAATTAACTCAGGAGGGAGTTTTGGGTGTTCCCCCTTGCAGGCACAAATAGGTTTAGGTAAAGCCGAGCAGATAGATACTTTAAGCATTGAATGGGGAAGAGGCAAAAAGCAAACTTTCTATAACCTCACCGTTGACCAATTGATCCGAATTGAAGAAGGAAAAGAGACTTATAATGTACTAGCCGTTCCCACAGTAGAATTGAACCGAAATACTGTAAATCACATTCATTAAATGGCAAAATTAACAGTTTGTAAAAAGTCAAAAAAATAAGCTGTTGGCTTTTTTAAAGGATTGATAGTACTTATGTGACTGCCCTTGCCATTGAAATTTATACTTAAGATAATCACTTAGGAAAATTATGTGCAAATATTATCCAATGCTAATACATTTTTTGCTGGCATAAGCTCCCTTATCAATAAATAATTCTATTCTTTGAATTCTCTTCATGAAATTGTTTAGCAGAATATTTTTTGTATAATGAAAGAGTAGTTTTTTTAAACAGATGAAAATTCTGGTTATTGCTATGATAAATGCGTATATATTTCAATAATATCTGTATATTAATTATAATATTATCAAAATCGTAATATTATCAATTGTTGAAATTTTTTTCTAAATGATGGGGAGGGTGGTTTTGCATTTCTGAGGTTGCCGCTGATAGTTGATGTAAGTGAAAAAATACAATCAGTCATATATGTTTCACCTTAACCTAAGCAAATGAGTATCTATACTTACTTTTCCAGGGGGCTACTTGTCGCTTTATCAGTCACTTTATCAGTTAGTCTGGCCATTGCCCAAGAAAAAACAATATCAGGAACGGTTACTTCCTCAGAAGAAGGGCCTTTACCAGGGGTTAATGTTTTGGTAAAGGGAACCACCATTGGCACCGTTACTGACATTGATGGAAACTACAGAATTTCAGTGCCTGGAGAAGAAAGCGTATTAGTTTTTTCCTCTATCGGCTATACTCCAGAAGAAGTGGAGATCGGTAACCGCTCAACGATTGATCTACAAATGGTACCCGATATACAGTCATTGTCTGAAGTTGTAGTGGTAGGATATGGTACCCAGGAGAGGCGGGACCTTACCGGAGCTGTATCTTCAGTGGACGCTACCGCTTATAAAGACATGGCAATTACTTCGGTAGAGCAGGGTTTGCAAGGCAGGGTTGCCGGAGTCAACGTAGTACAGCAATCCGGAAAACCCGGAGCTGGAATGCAGGTACAGATCAGAGGTATAGGTTCTATAGGTAATTCTGAGCCTCTGTATGTCATAGACGGAGTGCCGGTAATCAACGACAACGGAGCTACTGGCGAAAACAATTTTAATGCCTTAAGTAGTATCAATCCCAGTGATATTGAGTCTATTGAAATACTAAAGGATGCCTCAGCGGCAGCTATTTATGGTGCAAGGGCTGCCAACGGTGTAGTACTTATCACCACCAAAAGAGGAAAAGCAGGCGAAGCCAGAGTATCAATAGATGCATACACAGGTATTCAACAGCCCTGGAGGCTGTTGGAACTTACAGATATTGATGGGTACAAGCAGATTTCCGATGCTCTCACCGACAACGCTGGCCTTCCCAGGGTAGTAGCTTTGCAGCGGGAGGAAGAACTGGTCAATAAGACTGACTGGCAGGAAGAAATGTTTCGCAATGCTCCTATCAACAATGTGAATCTGACGGTATCCGGTGGTTCGGAAAATGCTCAGTTTAGTGTATCCGGAAACTACATGAAGCAGGAGGGTATATTGCGTGAAACGGATTTTGACCGTTTCAGCCTAAGGGTCAATACAGATTTTAAAAGCGGCAGGTTTAAGTTTGGAGAATCTATGGCATTCAGCCGCACTCAGGCCAATGACTTTACTTCAAGCTTTTTCTCTATTATTCATTACCCGCCCAACCGCCCTGTTTTTGACCCTGAAAATGTAGGAGGAACTACCGGACCCAACCCCAGCCTGTATTCTGGTAACCGCATCATAGATGAGCAGGATGCCAATAACCCAGTAGGTGAAGCAGAGTTATTTGAGGATCGTTCTACCAGGTTCAGGGTGATAGGTAATATTTATGGAGAGTATGAAATCCTGGATGGACTTACGTATCGTTTGAGCCTGGGAGGTGACTTCATTTATGGAACCCGTTATCAGTATACGCCTCCCTATAAGTTTGGAGATCGTCGTAACCAACCTTTTGCTACCTTAAATGAAAGAAATGCTTATTCAATCTCTCCCCTCATTGAGAATACACTTAATTATAACAAGACCTTTGGTCAGCATGATTTAGGGCTATTGATTGGATATACGCGTCAGTCATATACAGAACGTTCAGCCAGTGCTGGCGGACGTAATACTGTTAACTCTGTAGTAAGAGTACTGGATGGCGTAAATGAAGTGCCTAATGTTAGCGGCGGCTTAAATGAATTTGCCCTTGTATCCTACCTGGGAAGGTTGACCTACAGTTATAATGACCGTTACTTATTGACTGCAAATATTCGTCGTGATGGATCTTCCCGTTTCTCACCGGGAAATAAGTTTGGAGTCTTCCCTTCCGCATCGGTTGGCTGGCGTGTCAGCGAAGAAGGTTTTATGAGTGGTGTCTCCTTCATTAGCGACCTAAAGCTTAGGGCTAGCTGGGGAGAAACTGGTTTTCAGGAAATTGGTAACTATTCTTTCCAGCCTACACTGGATAATACGATCAATTACTTATTTAATGGAGCAGTTAGCACAGGAGTGGCACAAAGAAATCTTGCTTCAGACGATCTGAGGTGGGAGACTTCTACCCAGACAGATATAGGCATAGATATTGGTTTATTTAACAATCAGGTATTGATCAATGCTGACTACTACATCAAAGAAACTGAAGATATCCTTGTCCCTATTCCCCCTACTCCCAGCACAGGGGTAAATAACTCACCAACACTGAATGCAGGTTCGGTAAGAAATGAGGGCTTTGAGTTTGCTGCCACATATCGCAAATCCAGCGGTGACTTTCAGTACAGTATCAGTGGAAACTTCGCTACGCTCAAAAATGAAGTGCTGGATTTGGGTGGAGGGCAGCCTATCATCAGCGGTAATGTAAATGTAACCCGGGTAACCCGAATTATTGAAGGTCAGCCGATCGGTCATTTCTTTGGATACGTAATGGATGGTATCTTCCAGAATCAGTCTGAGGTTGATGCTCATGCGGATCAGCCCAACGCTCGCCCTGGTGATATTCGCTTCAGGGACCTGAATAATGATGGAGAAATCAATGTAGACGATAAAACCTATATTGGCGATCCCATTCCTGACCTGACCTACGGACTGACTTTAGATGCGTCCTATAAAGGTTTTGATTTCAATACTTTCTTTCAGGGCGTTGAAGGGATAGAGTTGTACTACGGTTACCGTTACTTTGCTTCAGGCATGCTACGTCCGTTCAACTTTGAGCGACGTACGCTTGGCTACTGGGATGGAGAAGGTACAAGTAATACCATTCCTCGTGCTGTAGGAGGTGACCCTGCCAATAACACGCGCGAGTCTAGCCGCTTTATTGGCGATGGCTCATTCTTACGTTTGCGTAACATTACTTTGGGTTATACAGTGCCAGCGGTAGCCCTGGAAAATGCCGGAGGATTTATTTCTAATGCCCGCGTCTATCTCACCGCTCAAAATCTATTTACCATCACAGATTATGAAGGCTACGATCCGGAAATAGGTTCGCAAAATAATGATCCCGATCAGGCAAGCAGAGGCAGGGGAATTGACAATGGACAGTTTCCTCAGGCCCGTACTTTTATGTTGGGTGTTCAGGTAACTTTCTAACGAAAACACGAGCTTAAAAAGAATCAGAATTATGAAAAAATACAGTACATCCTTAAAGTTTTTGCTGGTCTTCATACTCGCCAATCTGATGATTGTAATTTCCTGTAAGCGGGATGAAGAACTACTAGAAATAGATAATCCTAACAGGCCTACTCCGGATACCTTTTATCAGACTGAGCAGGATGCTCTTTTAGGGCTTACCTCCGTATACGCTACCTGGCAGGCTACCAACCTGGCACAACGTTTCTACTTCTTTGGTAATGATATGCCTTCGGATGAAAGCATTGGTACAAATAATCTTCAGGCTACGTTGGCGCAAATGCTGAACTATACCTGGGATGCCAATAACGAAGTGATTACAGGTATGTGGGATGCATACTATACGGGAGTAGGCCGTGCCAACCGTATCGTACAGCAGGTGCCGGAGATAGAAATGAATGAAACTCTGCGCAACAGAATTGTGGCGGAGGCTCGTTTCTTAAGAGCTACCTTCTATTTTGATTTGGTCAACAAGTGGGGTGATGTCCCTCTGATTACGGAGCCACCCACTGCTTCAATAGAAGAACCACGTTCTCCTGCTGCTGATGTGTATAATTTTGTGATTGAAGACCTGCAGTACGCCAAGGCAAACCTTCCGACTAAAGATGAATATGGCTCCGGCGATCTGGGAAGAGCTACCCGAGGTGCCGCCACCGGATACTTGGGCAAAGTTTATCTATATCTGGAGCGTTGGGCTGATGCAGAGCGTGAGTTTATGGAAATCATAGATGGACAGCACGGAACGTATGGTTTGGTTGCAAATTTCAGATGGAACGGCATAGGAGAAGAACAGGAGCCTGCGGCGGAGAATAGCATTGAGTCTCTGTTTGAAATACAGTTTCAGGACGGACTAGGAGCGCAGTGGGGTACTGACAATGCAGGCGGAGGAGAAAGTACTTTCCGTGGTGTTGAATATGCTTTTGCCAGCTTCAACAATGTACGTCCCAAACAGTCTTTTGCCGACCGTTTTGAACTGGGAGATCCTCGTTATGAGCAAACTTTCTATGATGATAGCGTACGCTGGTATCAGGGCGTATTTACCAGAGATGCTTTTGGTGATCTGATTGCCTGGCGTAAGTACCACAATTATGATATTCGTGACGACAGTAACCAAAGTTCTGGTATTAACTTCCGCCTGATGCGTTATGCCGATGTGCTGCTGATGGCAGCGGAAGCAAAACTTAATAACGGAAAGCCTCTGAGTGAAGTGCTGGCTTTGGTCAATCAGGTAAGGGCACGTGCACTGGATCAGAAAGATAATCCGGATATCAATCTTTATATGCCACGCACTTTGGATAATGAATTGGGTTTATATCCTACCGATGATTATCCGGCGAATACCACAGATGATGTAATGACAATCATTATGCACGAGCGTGAAGTGGAGCTGGCAGGAGAACAGCACCGTTATAATGATCTTCGTCGTTGGGGATTGGATGATGACGCTGCCATTGCCAGCGGAAAACCCTATGCTGATCGGCATAAGCTGTGGCCGATTCCTCAGCAGGAACTGGAGACTAATCCTAATATCAATCAGGCAGACCAGAATCCCGGCTATTAAAAAGATGTTTTATTAGATGTTGGTTAAATGATGAAAAAGCGTCTTCATAAGGGGACGCTTTTTTTATGGTTGAGATGGATGTGTGTGTGCATGTTCAGAAGGAGCGAAATGAAGCTGTTTAAGCTCAACAGATTTGATATTCGCATCATCTTCAGTAAGGCTATAAAAATGATCGGCTTGTAGATTGGTAAATTCCTGTATCTGCCCGTTGGGCCAAAGTACTGAAAGTTTTTTTACTATTACTGCATTGTCCAGCCCCACCTCAACCCTCAGGGTAGAAGCGCCAAAGCTGCCTCCCGAATTTACTTCCCGATGTATTTTCCTGTCCATTCCATTATCATCTACGGTAAATGTGAGCCTTGTACCAATGGCTGAGCGGTTCGCTTCTTTTCCAATCAATTGTAAGCTAATCCAGTGATTGTCATCCTGATAAGGACCGTCCCGGTAGGGATTTTCAAAAAAAGCATTTTGGAAAACATCCCCCTGATAAGCTCCCCCCATAGACATCAGTATATCCTGATCTCCGTCATTATCTATATCAGAAAAAGAGACGGCATGCCCTTTTTGCAAATGGCCAACACCAGCAGCGGTGGTTACATCCTGGAAATGCTTCCCTTCCGCATTGCGAAACATACGGTTAGGAATAATTGAGCTAAGGGTAGGATCACCGGTGCCTAGATACATATCCAGCCAGCCATCATTATCCAGGTCTCCGAAGTTGGCACCCATGGCATAGAGAATTTTGTCAAGCTTGCTTTCTTTAGATACATTCGTGAAAGTGACTTTCCCGTCCGGACCTTCCTGATTGTTTTGATAAAGGATACCAGTGGCAGCATCAAAGGGTTGACCTAAATACTCCGCGGCAATATCGCTGGCGATACTTCCCTGATTACCTTTCCAGTAGTTGGCAACAAAAATGTCCAGCCATCCATCATTATTGTAGTCCCAGAACCAGGTGGTAAAAGTAGAGTTCACACCGCCTAAACCAGCTTCTTCGGTAACATCAGTGAAACTAAGTTTACCTTCCTCATTGAGCCCATTATTTTTGAATAGAAAATTGGATGATAGATTGTTTCCTCCGCCGGTAGACACAAAAATATCAGGCCATCCGTCATTATTATAATCGCCAGATGTTACTCCCTTAACATGGATTGGATCAATGTTGAAAGCTACTTTGCTTACTGCCACGCCTGCCTGCTCAGCTATGTCAACAAATTCAGGGCTTTTGCCTCCCTGATTTATAAATAGCTCGCAGGGATGAAAGGAGTCTGCACCGGCAGTTTCGTTTCCTATAAAAAGATCTAACCAACCATCCCGGTTAAAGTCATTCCAGGTAGCGGTTTGGGTAGGGTGAAAAGAAAGCAGTCCCGACATTTGGGTGACATCGGTAAAAGTGGGATGTCCATCCGGGCCATCACCATTGTTTTTAAGCAGAGAATTGGGATGCTCACCAAATTCGCGAAGCCAGGCGCCTCTCAGGACAAATACATCCAGCCAGCCGTCATTGTTATAGTCAGCCTGTATGAGGTTGAGTCCACCGAACAGGCCAGAAAGATTAGCTTCTTTGGTTTTTTCAGTGAAGCTTCCGTCTGCATTGTTTACAAAAAAACGAAGCTGGTCTTCCTGTCCCCATTCCGAAATCAGAATATCTAAGTAACCATCATTGGTAAAGTCATCCACAACCAGCCCTCCTGATAGGCCTCGGAAGTCAAAGCCAATGGAGGAAGCAATGTCTTCAAAACGCTTTACCGGGTACTCAGACTGAAAACTGCTATCAGGAATCAGCCAGGGCTCAGCTACTTGCTGAGGATATTGACCCAGTGTCATATAAGCAACATTTAATAGCCAGCGGGCTGTCAGGTCATCGGGATCATGCTCCAGAAGGTGGATATAGCGTTCAATAGCACTTTGTGATCCTTGAGGAAGCTGATGAAAACCTGCTTTTTGTATGGGAAAGAGACAGGAAGCCGCAGTATGGTTAATGATACAGTTCTCCTGCTCCCCCAGGCGCAGATAGGCCAAAGCCTCGTAAGCTTCCAGAGATGCCTGTTCTGTCAGCGGCAGCTTTCCTTCAAGTTGTCCCTGCTTCTTCAGAAGGATAAGTTTTTCCAGTTGCAAAGCTGCTTCTTCAGATTTACCATAGCGCAGTAAGTCCAAAGCCCTTTGATACTGATAGGGATAATGATCAGGCTGTAGCTTCAACAAGCTATCAAAGAACTGGATGCGTGTTTGATTGGCAAAAATATTTTCTGGATGATACGTTCTGCTGGGGACCTCTTTAAGGAGTTGTAACATATACGCATGACTCACTTCTTCTGCATCAGGCTGACAAGCGGTAAACAGCAGCCAAAATGATACTAGAAAGTGAATATGACTTGCCAGCCACTTTTTCATAATATCAAGGCATATGTTGCTGGCTCAGTTCGGCTGTCTGTGGCCTTATCACCCGGCTTTCGCCCTGAAAGTTGTACAGCGTAACTTTATCCAGTTGGCGAGTATCAATACAAAAGTTACGGGTAGATTGTGATAAGTAACCTTCTCCGTAGTGAAACTCCTGACGATAGCTGCTGCCATCTTTGAGCTCCACTTTTGCGTAGAAATCATTTTTTTCCAGAGGAATAACCATCATTTCAGTCATAGAATTAGCTGGGGTATAGGCTTTCAGACTATCAGCATTGGAGGAGATGAGGTAGCTGATTTTTTGATTCTTGCCCAGTATAGAAACCAAAGCTTTGGCATCACTGTCTACAAAGAATCCACTTTCCTGCATTCTCATAGGAGTAAAGCCCCCTTTGCCATTACCTAAAAGGACGTTGCCAATTCCGGCATCATAGTATCCGGTCTGAGTGTCGCTGGCGTAGGAGTTACCTACGGTGAGCAAGTCAAGGTGTCCGTCACCATTTACATCATCGGCCAGCATACCGTAGATAGGAGAAAACTGTGCTTCAAGAGGTAATTCCCAGATATTAAACTTTCCATTTCCCAGGTTCTCCAGATAACTGCTCTCCATTTTTCTGCTTTTTAATATATAAGCTCCTTCCAGTTCCTGCTCAGTAAATACATCAGAAAAGCGGGCCTGCCCGTAAATTTCAAAGCGAGGAAACTTTCGGCGCAGACTTATGATCTGTCCTAACAGGGCATCCCGGGAAGGAACGGGATATTCTTCTCCCATAATGTAGTGGGCCATGATCGGATCAATGGTATTGTTTTCATCAAAATCCTTGACAAAAATACTTACCGGCTCCTGCTCAGATGCTTTGAATTTGCTGTTCAAACCCAGGTTTCCGACTACATAATCCATATCGCCATCATGGTCAAAATCTCCTGCCAGCAGACTATTCCACCAGCCAGAAGTATTAGGAAGGGCGGTTTCGGCAGTTGCATCTTTAAAACTTCCCCCTTCATTATGCAAAAAAGTGATGGACATCCATTCTCCGGTTAGCATCAGGTCTGCTTTTCCATCATTATCATAGTCTGTCCAGAGGGCGGAAGTCACCAGGCCAATATTTTCCAAAGCAGGAGCTACTTCTGCCGTAACATCAGTAAACTTGCCACCATCATTACGAAGCAGGTAGGAGCGGGGTGGGAGAGGATACTGCTGAGGACGTAATCGGCCGCCAACAAAAAGGTCAAGGTCACCATCCTGATCGTAGTCGGCTGCCACTACGCATGAGCCGCTACTCTGCATGGTTGGTAAAGCCTGTTCGGCACGACTGAAGTTCCCTTTGCTATCATTCAGGTAAAGCCTATCCTGATAGGCCTCATGCTTTTCATGGTACTCATTGCCTCCGCTAACTATGTACAAATCCTGGTCACCATCCTGATCGGCGTCAAAAAATAGTGCGCCCATATCCTCGCTGTTGATAGCATCTTCCAAAGCTTTTTCTTCAAAAGAGCCATCCGTAAGCTGGGTAAAAAATGTACCGGCAAAATCTTTGGCACCTCCTACATAAAAATCATCCAGACCATCTCCGTTGATATCTCCGGTGGCTATAGCCGGGCCATCCTGTGAATACATACGGGGAAGCAGGCTCTGGTACCTGAAGTCTATAAACTCATTTTCCTCATGCTGATAGCCAAGCTCTTGCGTAAACGGAGCTTTTGTCAATAAAGGTTGAGAGTTTTCAGCTTCGGGAAGCTGCTGATCCATTGCTTCTGAGTAATCAAGCATCAAAGTCTGATCTGCTTTTACATCTTGCAGCTTCTGACTTTTGCCATCCGGCCATACAATCCACAAGGAATCAATCTGTGTATATTGCCCTAAACCAAAATGTGGATCGGTATCTATGCTGGATTTGTAACCCCGATAAATTGTATGATAATGGTACTGTTGCTGACCGTCGTACCAGAGGGTAATCTTGGCACCTAAGCCTGCCTGGTTTTGCGCTGAACCCTTCAGACTGATTTTTAAAAAATGATTGCCTTTAGTCTCAGCCTTATTCTCATAGACAAAAGCCGGATCGTTGATATTGTTCATCACCAGGTCCAGGTCACCATCATTGTCCAGGTCTACGAATACAGTGCCGTTGGAGAAGGACGGCGTAGCAATTCCCCATTCCTCAGACTGATCTTCAAAAGTCAGGTCACGTTTATTTTTAAATACGTAATTATGGATTTTAGCTTCTTTGAGATTAGAAGCCAGTTCTTTCACTCCTGCTTTTTTACTATCCTGGGTACCAAATTGTGAGGTGGAGGACTGATACATGATATAGTCCAGGTCAGTGACATCCCGTACATAACCGTTGGTAATCAGAAGGTCGCGATATCCATCATTATCATAGTCGGCGAAGAGCGAGCTCCAGCTCCAGTCGGTTTTATATATTCCTGCTAACTGTCCAATTTCGCTGAAAGACATTTCTCCCTCAGGCGTTTTACCATTATTGAGTTGCAGTGTGTTGCGCATATACTGGGGCGTATAGTTCAGATCCAGCGTAAGCGCAAACTTCTCAAAGTTAGGCTTGGGCAGCATACTCTTTTGTCTTTGGTTATCTTCCGGTAGCATATCCAGCACTACGATATCCACAAGACCATCATTGTTGTAGTCGGCGATATCGGTGCCCATACCGTTATGCGTCTGGTGCTTGAGGTAATCGGGTGCTTTGTCGGTGAATGTGATCAGAGAATCCTGCTGGCCGTTATTCATCCACATCAGGTCGTTGGTGATAAAGTCATTGGCCGCATAAACATCCGGCCAGCCATCATCATTGATGTCGTTGACTGTAATGCCCAGTCCATAGCCTTCTTTCAGAATCCCAGCTTCTTCAGTGACATCCGCAAAAACGGGATGACCATCTACTCCTACGCCTTCATTGCGGTATAATTTGTCATTACTGATACCTTCTCCTTTGACTTTTTTAGGGCGGGTGTTATTATGATTAAAAGACTCCATTCCATTGGTGAGTAGGTACATGTCCAGGTCACCATCTTTGTCATAATCAAAAAAAGCAGCCTGAGTGGAGTAGCCATCGTCATCCAGACCATAGGCAGCAGCCATTTCAGTGAAAGTTGGTACAGCATCACCATTATTTACAAAAAGAAGATTACGGCTGGCTTCACGGTTAAACTTATTGGCTACACTGACATAGATATCCAGGTGTCCATCCTGATTGATGTCTACCATGGCTACCCCGGTACACCAGCGGTTGATGTCAATACCTGCCTGTTTACTAATATCTTCAAAGCGGAAGGATTCCTGTTTTCCTTTATTTAAGTAGAGTCTGTTCTCTACCATATTACCGGCAAAAAAGAGGTCTTTCAGTCCGTCATTATTCACATCTCCCACACCCAGTCCACCGCCATTATAGATATAGGGATAATCAATAACGTTCAGCGTATCGTTTTCTTCTATCTGGTTTACAAAGGTAATTCCACTTTCTTCCGGAGAAACTGCTTCAAACAATGGGGGCTGATATGAACCACTGTTGCAGGAAGCCAAAAGTATAAACGACAATACTATTCCTGCGAAAACTCTCCAAAATGAATACATACGCATGTTATGTTGTTTGCAATTTCAATATAGCAGTTCTATCCAATTTAATATTTTTTTAACTAGTTCCATAAGGCTAGCGGAAGCATGTAAGAAATACCTAAATCCCCTGTTAACTGCTTTTAGCTACCAATGTAGCTTCCTTGTCCTTAGAGAGCAATACTATTATTTTCAAAATAGATATGGTAGAAATATATCAAAAAAAATAGTTGTTTTTGCCTCTATTGAAGTTTATAGCATGCTATTCTTTATTATCTAAAACAAAATGTCATATAATATTATTTGCACTTTGTAGGTAGACCATTAATTTATGTACATCAAAATGTTGGTTAAACCTATGTCATTAGTAAGAAATAAATTTTTTAATCTTCTAACCTTAACATTTTTTATCATGAGAGAACATAAGGAATTTATCCAAAAGTTAGCAGATTGTGCTGCTGCCTGTCAGTATTGTGCCGACCAGTGCCTTAATAGTGATAACATTGCCAAGATGGTAGATTGCATCCGTACCGATCATGACTGTGCTGACTCCTGTTTACAGGCTATTAATTTTGTGTCCCGAAAAAGTCATCATGCTAAGGAAGCGGTGGAGTTTTGCCGGACCCTTTGTAAAGAATGTGGGGATGATTGTGCAAAGCATGAGATGGATCACTGCCAGGCCTGTGCCAAAGCTTGCCGTGCCTGCGAAGAGGCCTGCGAAAGCTATTTGAGTGTAGCTGCATAAATCATGAAGCATGGATACTCCCTCCATGCTTTTCTACTTTATCCCACACTTTTTTTATGTCATTTTTTAACCTTTAACAATTATGAAAGACAAAGATACAGATAAGGATAAAGGAAAGAAGGGTAAAAAGAAAAAGCACAAGCAAGGAGGGATGGCTATGCGAGGTGTAAGCCGTCCGATGGCAGAAAAGCAAATCCAACAGCATCACCAGAAGAAAGGGGAGCCAAAAGAAAAAGGTCAGCAACATAAAAGTGATGAGCATCAGCAACACAAACGAGGCGGACATCAGATGATGGATCATGACCAGCGCATGCAAATGCTGCACATGCACCATATGCAAACGCTTTGGGTGTACTGGATGCTGGTCATGTTAGGTTTTTGGATGGTGTTGTCACCTCTCACGTTCAGTTATGCCCAATCCACGGCTGAGCCTAGCGGTGGGCGCGAAGTCTGGCTTACACTATCGCAAAGAATCAGCTTCATGAAATGGAGTGATATCATTAGTGGCTTGTTACTGATCTTTTTTGGCTGGCGCTCCCTTACGCCCAATCGTCCGGTAAGCATGTGGATATGCTGTTTTGTGGGAGTTTGGCTAAGCATTGCACCACTTATCTTCTGGGCACCCAATGCTGCTGCTTACATTAATGATACCTTGGTAGGTGCTCTGGTGATTGCGCTCACCATTCTGATTCCCGGCATGCCCAATATGATCACCTACATGAAGATGGGTGCGCAGGTGCCTCCCGGTTGGAGTTATAATCCTTCCAGCTGGCCCCAGCGCTGGATTATGATTGTTGCTGGTTTCGTAGGGTGGATGGTTTCCCGCTATTTGGGAGCATTTCAGCTGGGCTTTATAGATCAGATCTGGGATCCCTTTTTCGGAGAGGGTAGCCGTCTGGTACTTAATTCAAACATGTCTCATTCATTGCCCATCTCCGACGGTGCGATGGGAGCCCTTGCCTATACATTTGAGTTTCTGATGGGGTGGATGGGCGCACCCACCCGCTGGAGGACGATGCCCTGGATGGTAACTTTCTTTGGTATACTGGTGATTCCTTTAGGTCTGGTTCACATATTCCTTGTCATCTCTCAGCCGGTGGTAGTGGGGCATTGGTGTACATTTTGCCTGATGGCAGCTGCCGTTATGTTACCCATGATTCCCCTGGAAATAGATGAAGTAGTGGCGATGGGTCAACACATGGTACAGGCTAAGAGAAGAGGAGACTCCTTCTGGAAAGTATTCTGGAAGGGCGGAAAACCTATGGAGCAAAATACAGATGAACGTTCACCCAAGATTATGGAGCTTCCCCAGAGTCCCTGGAAAGTATTTAAAGCCTCTATCTGGGGCATGAGCTTCCCCTGGACATTGACAGTATCTACCTTATTGGGAGTGTGGCTGATGTTTGCTCCTGCAGCATTTGGTGTAGGCATAGAGGCCAGAGCAGCAGACGTTAATCACCTGGGAGGCTCACTGATTGTGGTAGTGTCTGTGATCTGCATGGGTGAAGTGGTGAGAATAGGTCGCTACCTCAATGTGTTACTGGGCTTGGTAGTCGCTTTATTACCATGGTTCTTACAGGACAGTACGCTCGCGCTTAATATTAGCGGTGCTATCACCGGACTGGCAGTAGCTGCATTAGCCATTCCACGCGGCCCTGTCAAGGAGAGCTACGGACTATGGGATAAATATGTAAAATAAAGTATGAGTGAAGAAGAAATCCGTAAGCAGGTAAGAAAAGTGATGTTTGATAGCATGGTATCGGGTTACTCCAGATCTGCAGACTCTGATTTTCATTTTACCCAACCAGCAAGGGGCAGGTATCCCTATCAGTTTTTCTGGGATACCTGCCTGCATATTTTTATCCTCACTGCTTTGGATGAACATGAAATGGCAAAGAAACCCCTGAAGAGCCTGTTTGCTTTGCAGGAAGTGGATGGGTTTGTAGGGCATATGATTGACTGAAATAATGTACTCTCCAAAAGAATTACTGATATTTTCCAGTCAAAACCAAGCCTGAAACGAAAGTTATTCGCTCCCACATGAGTGCGCTTATTCAGCCTCCTCTGGCAGCATAAGCAGCATTACACCACTGTAAATCCAGTGGTGATAGAGCGTTTTACAGCTGATGCAGCTCAATGGAGAAAAAAGCTGCTTAAAAAAAACTCGTTCTTAGCATTATCTCTCAGCGGTATAGCTGGGAAATTTTTGGTCCAACTCATACTGTAAAGCAGGAATTACTAGCCGTAGGGTTTTCAATAATTGGGCTGTGTGAGTAGGAAGTTCATCCACTTCTTGCTGTTTTTTACCATTAACCTCTATGATCTTCATCAACTCATAGGTATGGTTCAGGCCCATCGTCTGTATGGAGGGTTTGATTTTATGGGCTAACATTCCTATTGCTTGCCAATCTTCACTTTTCAAGTACTGCTCAAAAAGCGATATCGTTTCAGGAATTTCACTGATAAAAGCGCTCACCATTTCCTGCATAAAGTCTATATCTCCATCGGAGAGTGTATACAGATAAGTGAGATCAGCCTGCTCTGTTTTAAGCGTCAGTTTCTGAGGGTTTTCCTGTGACATGTGTTTACGTGGGGTAAATGATAGAAAATATGTATGCTTATTTTACAATGCGATATCAAAATGAGTAGGGGAGTAGTGTAGTACAAAAATAAAAAAGCCAAAATCATTACTGATTCTGGCTTTGAAAACTTGAGATGGTATTGCTAATATCTCTTAAACGGCAAAGCTTTCGCCACATCCACAGGTCCGGGAAGCATTAGGGTTTACAAAATGAAATCCTTTACCATTCAGACCATCGGAAAAGTCAAGTGTAGTACCCAAAAGATAAAGCAGACTCTTTTTGTCTACCAATATCTTAATCCCTTTATCTTCAAACACCTGATCATTATCCTCAACTTTGCTGTCAAAGACCAGGTCGTACATAAGACCCGAGCAACCTCCACCTTTCACTGCTACCCTGATGTTATGATTTTCGGTGTAGCCTTCCTCAGTTCTCAAAGCGTAAATTTTTGCTTTTGCTTTGTCTGTGACTTTTATCATTGTAAAGTAAATTTTATTAAGCCAATATTTAACACGAACTTTACGTCCTAACTTACTAATGTAAAGTAATATCCTATTTCTCTAAGTAACAAAAGGACCTAAAGCTATCCAAATGTGAGTCAACTTAATCCCTTTAAGGGCTGTTTCTTAATAGGATAAGGCCTTACGATAGGTTGTTTTAAACGAGCCGCTAATTTATAAACTATCAAGGTAATATATAAATTTGAACTGTGCTCTTCAAGAAAAAGTTTCATAGCATGATGCGTCTAGAACATATTGGAATCGCTGTAAAAGAAGATCAGGAATCAGCTTCGCTCTTTGCTCGCCTTTTGGGAGAGGAAGCTTACAAATCCCAGGAAGTTGAGAGCGAAAATGTAAAAACCACTTTCTTTCGCTTAAGCAATGCGAAGTTGGAACTATTAAAATCTCTGGATGTTGACTCAGCCATTGATAAGTTTATCCAGAAGAGAGGGGAAGGAATCCACCACCTGGCGTTTGAGGTTGATGATATTGAGCATGAAATCAGCCGACTGAAAGCCGCAGGGTTTACCTTCGTCAGCGAAACTCCCAAAGCAGGTGCGGATAATAAGCTGATTTGTTTTTTGCATCCAAAGTCAACCAATGGTGTACTGATAGAGTTATGTCAGGAAATACTGGATAGTGATGAATGAATAATGCATAATGATGAATTGCAGTGCTTTGTAAAGCACTAAAACACTATCAAACCATAACACTTAGAACACAAAACTATGTCAGAAGAACAGTCCAAAAGAACAGAAATAGCCCACTTAGGAGAATTTGGCCTGATTAAGCATATTCAGCAGCAGTTTAAAAATGTAAATGATTCTACCAAAGTTGGGATTGGAGATGATGCAGCAGTTATAGATACCGGTGAGAAATATATGCTGATCAGTACCGATATGCTTACCGAAGGAATCCATTTTGACCTCTCCTATACGCCTTTGGTGCATCTCGGCTATAAGGCAGTGGCTGTAAATGTATCAGATATAGCAGCTATGAATGGCATCCCTACACAAATTACAGTAAGCATTGGCTTGAGTAATCGTTTTTCTGTTGAAGCAGTGGACGCACTCTACCAGGGTATCCGTTTTGCCTGCGAAAACTTCAAAGTAGACCTGGTAGGCGGTGATACTACTGCTTCTCAGGCCGGTCTGGTGATTTCAATCACAGCAATAGGCGAAGTTGAAAAAGATAAGCTGGCTCGCCGGAATGGTGCCCGGCACAATGATATTGTATGCGTAAGTGGTGATTTGGGTGCGGCTTACATGGGATTACAGGTATTGGAACGGGAAAAAATCACGTTTAAAGAGAATCCGGAAATGCAGCCCCAGCTTCAGTCTTATGACTATATCGTCAAACGCTTGCTTCGGCCCGAAGCGCGCATGGATATTATCCACGAACTCCGAGACTTAAAGATCATTCCTACTTCCATGATTGATGTCTCTGATGGCTTGGCTTCGGAGATATTCCACCTTTGTGAGCAATCCAATGCTGGCATGAATATCTATGAGGAAAACCTTCCTATAGATGAGCTTACTTATAACACTGCCGCTGAATTTAAGATTGATCCCAATACTTGTGCGCTCAACGGAGGGGAAGATTATGAACTACTCTTTACCATCGCCCAGGATGACTTTGAAAAGATCAAAAACCACCGGGATATCCACTTTATAGGCTATGTGCATGAAACGAAGAAAGGTGTAAATCTGATTACCAGAGCACAACAGGCAGTACCTATTCAGGCACAGGGCTGGGCACATTTCAATAAAGAGAACGCCTCGTAAGCAGCTGATAAAAGCGTAAGAGATCCAAACTGATAATGACTGCCCAGATTGCACCCAGTTCCATGCTGGCCATAAAATTCTGCGTCAGGTAAATCACCAGTACAAAAATCATGACTATAAGTTGCGCACTCTGTACCCGGGGGCCGTTCAGAGGTTGTACCCTATAGTCCTCGGTAGAGTGAGGCCGCTTGTATTCCCGTATGGCCAGTAGATAAATAAGAAGTACCAATACTACCCCGGCTATCCACCAGCCTGAGAAGAGGAATTCGTTGTTAGTTAATTCTACTGGAAAAAAGATCATGGACAGGATAGCCATCAGTAGTGCAGCTACTGCATACCACAGGCTCAGTTTATTAGCCGGAGGGAAGCGGCTGTCTACCAGAAAAGCCGCGCTAAAGGCAAAGCCTACCAGATAATGTCCCTGCCAGCAGAGGTAAGCGCATAGCCCCAGGCAAAAGATAACATCCAGCCATTTTACTGTATTCCCCGTGCAATGATTACATACCCTGAGCAGCATCAGCATGGCTACCAGGACCAGCCACTCAAAACTACCAGCAAATAGAAATAACCCAAGGGAAAAAGGGGTAGCTAAAAATGCAGTCGCCTTTACATCGGGATCAATCTCTCTCCCCAGTGCCCAGGCCAGAAATACTGTAAGCATAGCCTGACCAGCCCACCATACACTCTTGCCAAATACATTATCCAGGTAACTCCATTGGTAGAAAAAGGCAGCTAATAATGTAATTATGCATAAAAGCAATATGCTGAAGTTGCTGCGGTATGATATATCCAGAGGACGGGCTAATGCCGAAAATTTAGAAATCTGCATGAAATATCAGAAAAAGCTAAAAAATAAATTTAGTTGTGGGTGATACGAATCAACTTGTTTGAATAAACAGCATAGAGGCACTTTCGTTAGATAAAGTGCAATAAAATATGCTTTTATGCTTGTATTTACTCTTCAGGGTAAGGAATAAACACAAAGTTGGTGAACTCATCGTCTACCACAAAAAGACAGCAAAACTCATCAGGATCTTTGTAAGCTTTTTTAAAGTCGTCTTCATCGGTTACCAACTTCCTTTGCAGGAACTCATCCAGATAAGTGACATTATAGTGCCAGTTGGTAGCCATTTCGCCCCTTGCGATCAGCGTCTTGCCGATCGGTAATTCCACTTTGGCAATCGGGAAGATTGGGTAGTCTGAAAAACCACGCTTACGTATTTGATACGAGGCTTCCTTCAAAGTTTCTGAAACTACTACAAAGTCCTTCGTGATTGTACCCAGATATTTTCCGTTCAGTTCCGGATCATTATTCATTGTTAAATTATTTTTTGATACAAAACTCGTTGACATTAACTTTAATAACAAGCCTGCAGGGCAAGTGATTCGTGTATTTTGTTTTATTTTAGGAGTGAGTGGAATCAAAAGATGGTAAAACTAATGGAAGTTTCTATCCTACTTTTACTTTACTCAAGCCTGTTAATGATATTCAAGTGATCTCTTAAACAGGCGTTAAAAAAGTTAAGCAAAAGTTAAATCTGTTGGCAGTGCCTCTGATTTTCTGTAAACTCGTACTGATAGTGTTAGGGGGTAATATGTATCAAATCCATTAATCATAACTCCTCAACACTATGATACCCTAAATAGATACTGATGCGAAAACCTAATCAATATATTTTTCTGAGTTTTATGATCTTGTTGTTGGTAGCCTGTTCTGACGATCAGGAGAAAGAAAAGCTTGCATTTATGCCTCAGGTATTGGATGAAAGGCTACAACTGGAACTGATAGAGACTGCACCCACCATCATGACACCCATTGGACTGGCAATTGATAGCCATGATAATATTTACGTTCTGGAGTCTCATACCCATACGCCTCCTAAAGATTATCAGGGGCCAAACTTTGACCGCATCAAAAAAGGAATAGACGAAAACCAGGATGGGAAGCCCGATACCTGGATCATTTTTGCAGATAGTATCAACGACGGCATGAACCTAAGTATAGGCCCTGAAGATATCGTTTACCTGACAGAAAAAGACCGGGTGCTTTCTTTTCAGGATACCGATCAGGATGGCGTGAGCGATGAGCGGAAGCTGATTTTACAAATGCATACCCCTAAGGATGTGTATGATCATGCGGGTATTCTGGGTTTAACTTATGCACCCGATGGTTGGCTGTATGTATCAAGGGGTAACTGTGGTAGTCTGGCCTATGAGATTGAGGGTACTGATGGTTCAGCTATTGTAGGCTATGGTGATGGTGGTAATGTCTTCCGCTGCCGTCCTGATGGCTCAGCAGTGGAAGAAATAGCTACCGGATTCTGGAATCCTTTTGACCTTAAGTTTTCCCGCCAGGGCAGATTGATGCTGGTAGACAACGATCCCGACAGTCGGGGGCCCAATCGGCTGCTGGAAATTGTGCCCGGCGGAGATTACGGCTATCAGTCCCAGTACGGAGGCAGCGGAATTCATCCTTACCTGGCCTGGAATGGCGAACTACCCGGCACCTTACCCTATGCCGCAGCCCTGGGTGAAGCTCCTTCCGGACTGATAGATGCCAGCTTCAGCAATTTTCCTTCCGACTACGAGGACAATATTTTAGCCACAATCTGGGAGGAGAATAATATCGTTAGGGTTCCGCTAAAGCAAAATATGAGTAGCGTGACCGGAGAGGCAGAAGTAATTATACAGGGGGATAGTACTTTTCATCCGGTAGCTCTGGCGGCTAACAGCAAAGGAGATATTTACATTACCGACTGGGTAGTTCGGCAGTATCCTAATCATGGGCAGGGGAGAATATGGCGGCTTACTGGCAGCAAAGAAGAACCTATGCAGCCCCAAGCTCAGACAGTTGCATTGGATGAACAGTCAGCCACAAACTTCTTTGAGCTGTATGATAAGTTTGAAAATTTTGATCAGCACCGGGAAGCCTTACAGTCAGGCGATGTTTTCCTGCAGGCTGTTGCGCGCCATTCGCTGAGTCAAAATCCTGCTTATTTTCCGGAACTCCACGATTTGATCAGGCAGGAAGATGATGCATTACGCCTCCAGGCTTTACTGACCCTGGCAAAGTCATCTGAAAAGCTGAGCGAAGATGAGTTGAAAAGCTTGTTGCAGGACGAAAACGAGCAAGTTCGGAGAATGGCCCTGATTTACATCGGCAGCCATTTGCGAAGAGATCTGCTTTCCACTATAGAGCAGGCATTGTATGATGGGCAAATCAGTGCTTCGCTTTTTGAGACTTATCTAGCTACCATTCGCCACCTGCAGCCGGAATATATAAGTAATTATACAACTAAAACAGAAGCAGAAGCCAAACAGATCAAGCGTGAACTCCCTTCGGCTTACCTGATCTCTATTGTGACGAATAAACAGCTTTCGGATGAAATCCGGGCTACCGCACTGCCTTATCTGGAAAATCCGCAAGGGCATAAAACTGCCCTTCTGAACATGCTGAAAGAAGGAAACGAGACGCTTCAATCAGCATTGCTACACGCCCTTCAGGGCACCAATGATCAACAGGTAGCAGAGGCTATGCTAAGTATTGTCATGGATCAAAACCACCAGACCAGCCTGCGTACCCAGGCACTGATTTCACTGGGGTATCAAAACAGTCTCTACTGTGAAGATGTGCAGTCCCTGCTTCAGCAGGAAGGTGAAAATATGGCTGAGACTGCATTACGATACCTCTGTCGTTGTGGAGGCAAAGAGGGGCTGAGTGCCAATGTTGAACAAATTATTGCTGATAAAAAAAGTGACAATGCCCGGCAGCTAAGCCACATATGGCAGCTGTGTAGAGGTACATTGGCTCCGGAAGACCGACCAGCCTCAGATGAAGCCTGGAGACAGGGAGTAAATGATGAAGGTGATGCTGAAAAAGGTAAGCTGGTTTTTCAACTGGCCAGTACCCAGTGCCAGCGCTGTCATAAAGTAGAGGGCTGGGGAGGAGATTTTGGCCCTGACCTTTCTCATGTAGGCAGCAGCAAGTCTCAGGAGCAGTTAATCACTGCCATACTGGAACCTTCAGCAGCTATTTCTCCCGAGTGGCAGGGCTGGTATGTAACGGATAGTAGCGGGCAAACCCATTATGGACGTCAGATAGATGTAGGGTACAACAGCGCTGAATTATTGATGCCATCCGGAGCTTTTGTTAACTATAAAGCGCCCAAAGGTTATGGTATTGCCCCCACTTCGCTCATGCCTGAGGGGCTGGAAAATACCCTGACCCAGGAAGAATTTAACCATCTGATCGCTTATCTGGTCTCACTTAAATAAAGCAATAATAACCTATGGAAAATAAAATCAACCGGCGCTCATTCGTAAAGAGCTCATCTGCACTTCTGGCAGGTCTGAGTATGGGTACTGGAAGTTCTATCAGCACTCAAAAAGATGTGGATGATATGAAGGGAGTACAACTGGCTATTGCTACCATCTGTCTGGATGGTTTTGGAGACGAAAACTTTGAGCCTGCCTTTGAGATCATCCCTCAAACCGGCATAAAGAATGTGGAGTTCAATGTCTGGTATCCACGCAATATTACGCCTTCTGGGATAGCCAGTATAAGAGAACGCTGCTACGAAAACGGACTTAAGCCTATTTCCCTGCAAGGCACTTCTTTTGGCGATAATGTGCTCAAAGATGTTACCCACAAGCTGTGGCTTATGGAGCAGGCAAAAGCATTGGGCTGCCGCCGGGTGAAGTTCACCGGTGCGGGAAGGGGCAAAGCCGGAGGATTGGAAAATGTAATTGAAACCCTCAAAGAACTGGCTCCCGCTGCCGAAGAGATGGACGTACTCATTGCAGTAGAAAACCACGCCAACAACAATATTGAAAACATAGAAGACTACGAAAAGATATTTTCAGCGGTAGATTCTTCCCATGTAGGCATGTGTCTGGATATGGGGCACTTTGACGGGGCCTCGGTAAGTAATTTTGATGTGATTGAGCATTTCCACGAAAAGATTAACCATGTTGACCTCAAAGATGTGGTCGCTTTCGGTACTTATAAGTCAGTGCCTTACGGAGAAGGCATTACCCAGGGAGAAAAGATCGTAAGTACACTACTTGATAAAGGCTACAGTGGTTATCTGGTAGTTGAGCAGGCTCCTCCCACCGAGGGGCTGGAACTGGTGCAGGAGATGCGCCGCATCAAAGATATCTTTGCGAAATTTGAGAAGTAGTAAGTTTATCTGCTTATCGGAAAGCTTGTTTACTCAGCTATAAGAAAAGTACAAAAGATCTAAACATTGATCAGTCATAGCTAAGTCATATCTATGTCATAGGAATGTCATATCTATACTAAAGGGTACATCTGGGGAATGTACAATTTCTTTAAGAGGCTTTGGTAAGCTCAATAGACTCAGCTTCCAGCATTTTCGCTTTGTAAATAAATGCCGGTGGCAGGTTAAAAAGGCAAAAGCCCAGCTTGCAAATACTAAATGTTTTCTCAATGTCCCGATAATCATTTAGTAGATACTGATATTGTATAAAAATGCCCGAATCATTTAGCTTGGACTGAATCGCACGGTAAATATTCTCCTTAAATGAATCGCTAAGATTGGCCAACGGAAGGCTGGAGACTACAATATCAAAATAATCATCGGGAAGCTGCTCTATACTGGATACGCATTGAGCTTTCAGAAACAGCCTTTTATCTTTAATCTTCCTGAGCAAAGGGATAAATCCATCATGATTCTCATAGGTATAAAGTTCGGAGTTGGCTGACATTCTCTTTAGTATTTCCTTGGTAAATACACCATTCCCGGCACCTAACTCCAGTACCCTGATCTTTTGGCTAAAATCAATTTCTTTAATAATTTTTCGGGTGAGAAATCTGCTGCTGGAAGCGATACTTCCTATCTGTTTAATGTTTTTAATGGCTTCAAGCGTTAGATCAAACTTCTTCATTTGTTATGATATGGTGCAAGATTAATTAAATTACGAATTACCGCTCAAACGGTAAGTTGCCATGCTTTTTACGATTTACAAGCAGGCGATTATACTAAGGCACATTTTCTGAAAGTGGGCTGCGGTCTTCACAAACCGGAAATGTACCATAATATAGCAGGCAATATAAAAAAGTATAATCAACCTACAGCAATTTTAGGACTGTCAGGCTTAACATTGTTTATATAAATTGAGTCCTAGCTCTTAATATGCACTGTGTGAGTTAGAGTAACCGCTTAATGAAGATTAGCGTTCAGATACCTATTTGGAAGCTTTTGTGAGAACATGAAAAAAGAATCTTATCATCATAAGCTAGACAGACTTCTTGATCAAATAGATGTAGGCAGGATTTTTGAGTGCATTTTGAGGCAAATATCAGGAAATCATATGGGTTGAAACAACCGACTCTATAATTGTCATGCTAATAATATTTCAGAATTTGTTAAAGGTCTTCAAAAGCTAGAAATTCGCCTCATGTACAGACTAAGCAGTTTATTATAAGAAGTTTTTAGATTGCATATTGAATGTGATGAAATTGTAGAGAATGACGAAATGGTTATGGCAAAAGTTGATGTACTTTGCTCTGGCTTGATAAAACTGTTTAAGAGTAAATCAATTAACGGAGCTCAGATTGAGTTAACTAAGTAATGCATGATCAAAATAACTCAGTTCTATTCTCAACAGGCTACAAATTATAACTATTGCAAAAAATTTTATCTGTCAATACCCGGCTTCCTGCATCTGATAGAAGAGATAGCTTTTTGAATTAACCAAGCTCATACATGTACAAACTAAAACCTCCTAAAATTAAGCCTCACCCTCCGCTTTATTTTATTCTTAGTTTGTGTTTTCTGTTTTTCAGTCAGTATAGCACTGCACAAAAGCCCCCTGTGGTTTTTAAAAATTATACGGTGTTGGATGGCTTATCCTACAATTACGTTTCAGAAATTTATCAGGATACTGAAGGTATAGTATGGCTAGGCACACCCGATGGACTCAACAAATTTTTGGGACATGACTTCAAAACTTATCGCTCTGTAGTAGGTGATAGTACTAGCCTTCCCAGTAATTTCATTATATCATTGGTAGAAGATGACGAAAAAAACCTATGGGTGGGCACCTGGGGAGGAGGGATATGCCTGTATGATAGGAAAACCGATAATTTTAAGCATCCGAAACTGATACTTCCCCAGCAGAATGATCTTGGAGATATTAACTTTATCAGCGAACTATACAAAGATAGTGAGGGAAATATCTGGGCTTGTACTGACCGAGGACTTCTCAAAATAAAGCCATCCACACTACAGGCAAAGCTGTATACTTCTCAGCCGATTAACAAGGATAGTATTAGTCCCGCTCAGTTTGCCTCTATTGTTGAGGATAAGAAGGGTAATTTTTGGGTAGCAACCTACGGGAATGGACTCCTTTACCTTGATCCTGTTAGTGAAAAATTTACCAGCGAAACACGGCAGAATAATGATCCATCAGGCATTACCAAATATGATATATCTAAGCTGTACTACGACAGCAAAGATCGGCTATGGATTGCAACCTTTAATGAAGGAATATATTTATTGGAGGATAATAAACCCGGTAATTTCAAACATTTTTCACATCAGCCCGGTGACCCTACCACATTAAGTAACAATCAGGTGATAAGCTTCACCGAGACGATGGATGGAAAAATCTGGGTGGGTACGGATAACGGATTATGCCAGTTTAATGAAGAAGAAGAGAATTTTTATGTATACAAAAAAGGTCTTTATGACCCTAAAAGCTTATCCGGCAGCGAGATAAAATCATTATTTACTGATCATGAAGGGCGCTTGTGGGTAGGCACCTATAATGGGGGAGTCAATATCTTTGATGATTCATATATCAGTACATTACATTATTACGCTATTCCTGGAGAAAACACATTGTCCTATGACAATGTGACTGCTTTTCTTTATCTGGATGATAATACAATACTGATAGGTACTGATGGGGGAGGGCTCAACATTTTCAACCCTGAGAATGGTAAGTTTACCAGTTTCCTACATGATGCGGCTAATCCCAAAAGCATAGGAGGAAATAAGGTCAAATCCTTACTGCAAGATAGTAAGGGAAGAGTGTGGGTGAGTTTCTGGAATAGTGGCATTGATCTTTTTGATCCCGTTACGCATACATTTAAACATTACACTCATGCTATGGGACCTGGTAATGGTCCTAATAACGATAATATACTTAGTCTGGCTGAAGACGATGAAGGCATGATTTGGATGACTACCTTGGGTGGTGGGTTAAATAGCTTAGACCCCAAAACAGAAAGCTTTGAATATTTTGATGAGAAGATTGTTTCTCACGATGGTGTAGAAGATAGCAGATTTGTTTCCTTACTTATTGATTCCCGCAATACCATCTGGATTGGAAGTACACTGGGCAATTTCTTCAACTTTGATAAGGATACCAAGACTTTTTCCCCACAGCTTATTTGGGAAGAGGGGGAAAGCAAAAGTCAGGTCCAGTGCATTTTTGAGGATAGTATGGGGAACCTTTGGCTGGGATTAGAAGGAGGAGGGCTTAAATCCTTTGATAGAAAGAGCGGTAAATTTAAGACTTTCACGATCAATGACGGACTTCCCAGCAATCATGTACACGCGATAGAAGAAGATACCAAGGGGCAGCTTTGGCTAAGTACAAACCAAGGTATTTCTTGCTTTACACCGGAAGAACAAACTTTCAAAAATTATGATATGCGTATCGGGCTTCAGGGTTTACAGTTCAATCGTGTAGCTTCTGCACATCTTCCAACAGGAGAGATGTTGTTTGGTGGGTCCAATGGTTTCAATATGTTTCACCCGGATAGTCTGAACGAAACTATACGCCAGATACCGATTGTATTCACCGACTTTCAGATTTTTAATAAGCCTGTTTCTATTGGTCAGGAGAACTCCCCATTGCAAACACATATCAATGTCACCGATACAATTACGCTTCGCTATGATCAATCTGTATTTAGCATTGAGTATGCCGGACTTGATTACACGTTTCCGGATAAGGTATCATACCAGTACAAGCTTAAAGGATTTGTGGATGAAAGCTGGCAGAAAGTAGGTAATGAACGAAAAGCAACCTATACTAACCTTGATCCCGGTGAGTATGAGTTTATAGTCACAACTATCAGTCCTGATAATACTCATTCGCGTAAGTTAACGATTATCGTAACTCCTCCCTGGTGGAAGACCTGGTGGGCACGATCATTATTTTTCTTGTTGTTCGCAGGACTTATATATGCTGGCTATTACCTGAGGCTAAGAAGAATCAGTAGTCAGAAAAAAAAGTTAGAATCTGAAGTTGCAGTACGAACAAAGAAGTTACA
This sequence comes from Catalinimonas locisalis, assembly GCF_038039535.1. Taxonomy (NCBI): domain Bacteria; kingdom Pseudomonadati; phylum Bacteroidota; class Cytophagia; order Cytophagales; family Catalimonadaceae; genus Catalinimonas; species Catalinimonas locisalis. The sequence goes on from NZ_JBBPHP010000007.1 coordinate 275,100, forward strand.
ATCTACTAACCATGCTTTACAAGAGGCAAACAAGGCTTTACATGAAAAAAACCTTCTCATACAGGAGCAAAAAGAAGAGATTCAAACCCAGGCTGAGGAACTGGCAGAGTCTAATGAGGAAGTGAAATCTATTAATCAGCAACTGGAAGAAAGAGTTGAAATTCGTACTGCTGATCTCAGAAAATCAAATCAGGAGTTAGATAATTTTGTGTATAGAGTATCCCACGACATACGTGCTCCCCTTTCTTCCATCTTAGGGCTGGTAGAATTGATTGAGGATGAAAATGACAAGCAGCAACTCAAGGAATACCTTAAAATGACCTCTAAAAGTATTCATAAACTGGATAGCTTTGTAAAGGATATTCTGGACTACTCTCGCAACTCCCGTATGCAAATAGAACGGGAGCAAGTAAGCTTTCCGGAACTTCTGAAAGAAGTGAGAGAAGAACTTCAGTACATGGAAAACTCTTCACGCTTACATATACACGAAACTTATCATTTAGAAGGAGAACACTATAGTGATATCAGGCGACTTCAGATCATCTTTCGCAATCTTCTTTCAAATGCGATAAAATACCTCAATCCCCGAAACGCAGATAATTATTTACAAATCAACATTAATGTAACCAAAGATAAGGCTGCAGGTATCATACTGGAAGATAACGGTATTGGAATTAGTGCTACTGCATTGTCCAAAGTGTTTGAGATGTTTTATCGGGGTAGTGATCTTTCTACGGGCTCAGGTATAGGCTTATACATTGTAAAAGAAACAGTAGAGAAACTGGGGGGCACTATTGAACTTCAGTCTGAGCTAGGCGTAGGAACTAAAATCATGATCAATTTGCCAGCCGTAGAGACTGAACAGGCTATGGAGAAAAAGGTAGTTTAGCTTTAGTTTTTCTAAGCTTGGCAAACCACTGTTTAATGTAAAAACAAAAAAACGCCTTCAGTAAAATCATTTTACCGAAGACGCTATTAAATTTTGTGTTATACCTTATGCTTATGCATCTTCAACCGGATATTCATCAAAGATTTCTTCTACATAGCTTTTGAGGTCTTCTTCAAAATTATCCGGAGAAATCGTTTCTTCAGCCCATCCTCTCCATACAATTTCATTCGTTTCGGCATTAATGATATCTACTGCCATAGTACCTTCGGTATATTCAACTTCATCAATGTCATATCCTGCTACTCTATTGACGTTTGTATAGCCAGTATAATAGTATGGAGAAGTATATCCCACAGAATAGCCGGGATAATAATAATTATAAGAAGTATATATAGGGTCAGCCACTACATTTTCTTCCTGATCAAACATGATATGGGTTTTAATCAGCAAATCAGGATTATCTTTATTGACATTATAACCAACTTCCTGCATCTGGGTATTGATAGCTTCCATCGTTTTCTCTTCTACCAACTCTTCTTGAAGCCTGGTATAGTCAACAGTGTCACTATTGGGAAGATAGGCATAAGTATCAAACTTAGACAGGTCTACGCTGGCTGTTTTATTGGTTTGAACTGTAGGGCCACATTGGGTAAATAATATTGAGATAATTCCTAAAATTGGTATCAATTGTTTGTAAAGCTTCATAATAAAAAAATTATTTAATAAATAATTGATAAAAAAATGATAATACTTACTAATTATCACGTCAATAATGGCTTAGGGTTGTCTAATAGAAGTAAAATCTCATTATTTATTCTAAATACTTAATGTTTATTGATGAATTTTTTCTCCTTTAAATTTATCTATCGGTAAAGAAAAACTGAATGTACTACCCTCCTGAAGTTTACTGCTAACCCGGAGCTGGCCTTGATTTTGAAGGATTAATTCCTGGCAAAGCGTGAGTCCAAAGCCACTACCGGATTCATTATTTGTGCCTTTCTGAGACTGTTTTTTGTCAATAGAAAAGATACTGCTCAGTACTTCTTCACTCATGCCTACTCCCTGATCAGTGACCAGAACTTCTACAAAACCTTCGTGCTGTAAAGTATCTATGTAAATAGAAGAGTTGGGGTAGGAGAACTTGATACTGTTAGAAAGAAGATTGCGAATCACGGTATTTACCGACTGATAATCTGCCCAGGCATACACATCCGTAGCGGATTCATGGACAAGGCGTATATGCTTCTCTGCTGCGGTAGCTTGATAAAGTTCAATATTGAAGCTGATTAGCTCATTAACATACACTGAAGTGAATTCCGGTTTGGCATTTCCGGTCTGCATCAATGACCAATTGAGCAGATTGTCCAGTAACTGACTTAGATTGTCTAATGCAATATTAATCTGCTTGCTGGTACGTTGCATCTCATCTCTGCTCATAATGCTTATCTCCTGAGCCAGCAGACTGGAAAAACCTTTCAGTGAATTAAGCGGGCTACGAATATCATGGGATATGATTGAAAACAGTTTGTCCTTGGTTGAATTGAGCTGCTCCAGATCATGTTTTTGTCCCGCCATTTCCTGTGTATGAAATTGAATCTCCTGATTTTTACTGGCCAGAAGTACATTTTTCTGCTTATTACGATAATTGGCACGGTACAATGCAAGTGAAAAACCCGCGGTAAGCAGTAGCCCGATGACCAGCGAAAATATCATGGTTTTTTGCTGTACGATGGATGCCTCCTGCAGCATCTTTTCATTTTTTAGCAGGGCGATTTCTGTTTTTTGCTGCTCATCATCAAATCTCGCTTTAAGTTCGGCAAGGTATTCTTCTTCATTCTCCTTATGCAAACTGTCCATAACTGCCTCATGAAGTAGCTGATATTGATAGGCAGCTTGAAAATCTTCCTGGGCAGCGCTAATTCGGGCTAGTTCTTTTAGAGTGTTTTCCAGAAAGCGGTTGTTATTGAGTTGTTTTGCAATGGCATAACTCTGCTGGGCATAGTCTCTGGCAAGATACAGCTCGCCCAAAGCAAGATAAGTCTGTGCGATGGATTTCAGATTGTGGGTCCGGGCAATATCATCATTGCGTTTGATGAATAAGCTATCTGCCTTAAAGAAATAGTTAAGCGCTTCAGCATATTTTTTTTGGTTTTTAGAAAGGTTTCCCAATGTATTATAACCCCGGGATATACCGTAAGCATCCTTTCTTTTTTGCTTAATAAGCATGGAGGCCAGGTAATACTCCTTAGCTTTATCCAGGTTTCCTTCTTCTTCATAGATAGCTCCGATATTGTTCAGTGCATAAGACTCCCCCTGAGCGTTACCGGTCTTCCTAAATACATCCAGCGCTTTCTGAAAGTATTCTCTGGAAGTAGCCAAATCATTAGAAAGGCCGTAGACGATGCTGATATCATTGTAGGCATGGCCGATCTGCACGCTGTCTTTGATTTTTTGGTAGATTTCCAGCGCGACAAACATATCTTCCAATGCATGAGAGAAATCTCCTTTATCTCTCTTTAATATACCAATATGATGTAATGCATCGGCTTTTCCCTTCTCGTACTGTATTTTTTCAGCTAAGTGAAGGGCTTTTTGTCCGTAGGCCAACGCGCTATCCGGCTGATGATGCTGATAAGCTCTGGAGAGCTTATGCCGCAGATGCACCTGGCTGGTATCCTGAGAATTAGTCAGGAGTCTTTGCAGGCTGTCGGTTTTATCAGGACGCTGCGCAAAAGAATAGGTGTTGAGCAATAAAAAGCTAAAGAAAAAAACACTGAGGAAATACAGTAGAACAAATCTATTGATGAATTGCATGAAGGTTGATTTTTTGCCAATGGAGAACAGATTGTGCCAACACGCTATATCTTAATCTCGGTTTGCTTCAGATACGCTGCATCACCCCCACTTTTCAACAGTTTATTCTTCCATCTTTTCAGCTTTCTATCGTATCTACCTGTTACCTAACACAATCATGAATGATCATCCTGATAGGCATTATTAGAAATATGAATGTATTAATTTGAAATTAGTTCTGATGTTTACTGGCCAGAAGATAAAGTACTGCCATTCTTACAGCCACGCCATTCTCTACCTGCTCCAGAATGATGGCATGCTCTGAGTCGGCAACGTCACTATTTAGTTCTACCCCACGATTAATCGGGCCAGGGTGCATAATGGTAATAGGTTTGCTCAGGCTATTTAGCAGCTTCAGGTTGATTCCATAATAAAGCGAGTATTCTCTGAGAGAAGGGAAGTATTTCACTTGTTGCCTTTCCAGTTGAATACGCAACACATTAGCAATATCGCACCATTCTAAGGCTTCGCGCACATCCAGGCTTACCTGTACGCCCAGTTGCTTTACATAGCGAGGCAAGAGCGTAGCAGGGCCACATACCATCACCTCAGCTCCCAGTTTCTGAAGCGCAAAAATGTTAGAAAGCGCAACCCTGGAATGTAAAATATCACCGATGATCGCTACCTTTTTTCCTGCTACGCTTCCAAATTTTGAATAGATAGAGTAAGTATCCAGCAGGGCTTGTGTAGGGTGCTCATGCGTGCCGTCACCAGCATTAACAACATTGGCTTGTATATGCTTGGCCAGAAAGTGAGGTGCTCCCGGGCTGGCATGGCGCATCACCACCATGTCTACTTTCATTGCCAGAATATTATTCACCGTATCCAGCAGGGTTTCTCCTTTTTTTACCGAGCTGCCCGAAGAAGAAAAGTTGACCACATCCGCTGAGAGTCTTTTTTCCGCCAGTTCAAAGGAAAGGCGGGTGCGGGTAGAGTTTTCAAAAAAAACATTGGCGATAGTGATATCGCGCAGCGACGGCACCTTTTTGATCGGTCGGTTAATAACCTCTTTGAAACTGTCAGCAGTTTGAAAAATGAGCTGAATTTCTTCTCCACTCAGGTCTTTGATTCCCAATAAGTGTTTGCTGCGCAATGCGTTCATGCTTCGTCTTCTTGTTTATTGCTTAACCATACACCGTCCTGCTCACCCTGCTCTTCCCACAGTACCTCTACCCGCTGGCTATCCAGCGTATTAACTGCCTGACCAACGTAATCAGCTTCAATGGGCAGGTGACGGGCATATTTACGATTGATTAAAACCAGTAATTCAACTTTACTGGGTCGGCCAAAAGTGATCATGGCATCCATCGCAGCCCGTACTGTTCTACCTGTATAGAGTACATCATCAATCAGGATTACTTCTTTGTCCTCTATGAGGAAGGGAACTTTAGTGGTGCTGGCTGTCAGTGGTATGCTTCTTCTCCTGAAATCGTCCCGATGAAAAGTAGTATCCAGATAGCCTAAGGGCACTTTCTGACCAGTGATTTTTTCCAATCGTGCTTTGATACGGTCGGCCAGGTGAATGCCCCGGGGTTGTAAACCCAGGAGGACAGTATTGTCAAAGGGGGTATGATTTTCCAGCAGTTGGTGACATAGTCTGCTAAGGACTACTTCCAGCAAAGGCTGATCTATGATTTGTTTTATTTGTTTCATGAATACGCCGCAAGTTACAAGGCTTAAGTTACATCTTGCAAGAGTAAATGAGCAATTTTTCTGGCATGAATAGACATAAAAAAGCCGGAACATACAAAAATGTGCCGGCTTGTCTGAAAAAAATGTTCATTTCGTCAACTGCCACTGCCATCGTAGGCAACTTTGTTGATGAAGAAAACCTTTCGTTTGAGATCTAAACTTCGGCTTTGGCTGTTCTTAATATCTTGTGTGCCATGCACATAGAAGTACTCACCATACCATTTCTCAATGCCAGCGATCTCGCTGTCGTTTTTATTTTTTAAGGTATCACTTTCATTAGCCAGTTTGATAGGCTTGGTGGTAGTTTCCTCATACTCACCATTATTTCTGATGACTTTGGTCGTGATTTCTTTTTCATAAGAGTACATCAGTACTACGCTATCATTCTGCACGTTCACATGCACCAGTTGTTTGAGTTGCATGCTTTTGACATTGTCCAGCTTAAAAGCATGATCCCAGAGGAGGTTGCCTTTTCTGTCAAAACAAACTGCAATGGCATGAGTAAAGCGGTAGCCGTCAAAATACATATTGTCGTAGCGTGAAGGGTAACCTCCGTAAAAACCGCTGTAGTAATAGCTGTTGTATTTAGGGTAATAAGCTTCGCCCAGCAATATGTATTTACCATTATCAGCGATGAGTTCGTGGATCACCATACGGTAGTTGAACTTAAGCTTTTTGTTTTTCTGCTTTCTACGCTCAATACGCCGTTTGATGCGAGCCTCCCGCTTGTCGCGCATATAGTTGAAAAAGTTGTTGAGATCACCATAATTGTAGTACTTGATATCCTGCTCACCATTAGGCTGTACCGAAGCGATAAATATACCTCGTGAGTAGCGAGAACGACGGGGACCATAAGTACCTGCCAGAAATTGTTTTTCTCCGTCAAACTCGGTGACCTGAGCATCTAATAAGTTTTTGCGGTCTTCTGTATTGAGCGGAGCACTCTGCAAAAGGTTACTATACTGATCATAGGCCTTGAGCGTCACCGTTTTGACACGATTGTCATTCATTTCTCCAATGAGGACATCAAAAGTATTGTCATTTTCATTAGGGATGATATCAATCAGCTCTCCGTTTTCCTGATAAATGCCAGGCAGTGCTCTGAGGCGGCTGGTAAGCATATCGTAGTGTATGACGACTGGCTTATAATTGATTTGACCTCCCAGTACTACCGTTTGACCTACAATTTCAAAATACTCCAGATTAACAGGCGCCACGCGGTTGATAAAGTGTTGAACAGTATCACCTGTTTCCACGGACATATTCAGCATTGGCCATCTACGATCCTGGTAGGGGCCATCCTGAAAAAGTACACAAAGCTGCCCTTTGTCATAATCATAGCCTCTCAGAATATAGTCTGACTCAATGGCCAGATCCCGTCTCCATTCCTGCTTCAGCGCAGTGTTGTACTTGTGAAATTCCCAGATGTGTTTGCCCTCCGGATTACGTTCTTCAGAATCCCTAAAAATGAGCAGGCCGTTTTCGTCAGCAGAAACTACAACGAATTCATTGCTTGTACTTTCTACCTCTATCTCAATGCGATCTGGCTGTACTATCTGTGCTATGCTCAGACAGGGTAGACCAAGCATTGCTAAAAACCAGTAAAATCTTATTCCCATAGTATGCAAATTTACTTGCCGGATAATCTAATCATAATCAACTCAAAACCTAAGGCTCTTTACGATAAAATAACGTTTTTCACCGTAAAAATAAATAGGGTGAGCTCTTATATAACGCAGTATTACAGCAAAATTCTCCACGAATTGGGAAGTAATCTGAAATTCTTCAAAAAACTGTCTTTAAGATACTGCTGCACTGGCTTAATTTTTATTTTTGCGCCATGGCAAAAAAGAAGATTCTAATTCTGCGCTTTTCATCAATCGGTGATATTGTACTCACTACCCCGGTTCCCCGAACAATCAAAACGCAATTGCAGGCTGAAGTGCACTACTGCGTGAAAAAGCAATACCAGAACATACTGGCTGCCAATCCTTACATTGACAAGCTTCACCTGCTGGATGGAAATCTGGGTGAACTCATTAAAGAGTTGAAAGCCGAACGTTTTGATTATGTGATTGATCTGCACCATAATCTGCGCACATTGATCATTAAAAAAAGGCTAGGGGTAAAGAGTTACAGCTTTCCTAAGCTTAATGTGGAGAAATGGCTGATGACCAATCTCAAAATCAATAAATTGCCTAACGTCCATATTGTAGACCGATACATGGAGGCGGTAGCTCCCCTGGGAGTGAAGATGGATAGCCTGGGGCTGGACTATTTCATTCCTGAAAAAGATGAGGTTGAACTGGAGTGGCTTCCTGAAACGCATCAGAAAGAATATGTAGTATATGCTATCGGTGCCCAGTTCAATACCAAAAAATTGCCGCTTGACCGGATGATAGAGCTTTGTGATCGTATCAATAAGCCCATAATATTGCTAGGGGATAAAAACGACAGAGAAACAGGAGAGGAGATTGTGAAATTTTTTGAAAGAACTGAAGCCTCCGCTCCGCTTGAACAGCAACTGCAGAATGAGCTTAACAAGAAAGCAATTATCTTCAATGCCTGTGGACAATTTAATCTCAACCAATCAGCTTCCATTGTCAAAAATGCCCAGTATGTTTTTACTCACGACACCGGCTTAATGCACATTGCTGCGGCTTTTAAGAAAACAATTTTCTCTATTTGGGGTAATACTATTCCGATGTTTGGGATGTATCCTTACAGGACAAAATTCACCATATTTGAGAATAACAAACTGTCATGCAGACCTTGTTCTAAGATTGGTTACAATAAATGTCCCAAGGGCCATTTCAAATGTATGCGGGATATAGTCTTTGATTTTTATTTACCGTAAGTAACTTTATAGAATTATTTTTTAAAAGTTTATAACTCTTACCCTTATATTATGAGCGATTACAGTTTTTTTGGAGATGTCTGTAGTTACATAGACCGCGCTGCAACCTACACCGATCACCCTCAGGGACTTATAGAACAGATCAAGCAGTGCAATAGCATTTACAAGTTCCATTTTCCTATTAAGCTGGCTAACGGTGGTTACCGGGTAATTACCGCCTGGCGTGTACAGCATTCTCACCATCGTCTGCCGGTAAAAGGAGGTATACGTTACAGCAAGCATGTAAATGAAGATGAAGTAATGGCCTTAGCCTCCCTGATGAGCTTTAAATGTGCTCTGATGGATGTGCCTTTCGGAGGCGCTAAAGGTGGTGTGTGCATTAGCCCAATAGACTACAAAGTTTCTGAACTGGAATCAGTAACGCGTCGCTATACCTCCGAGTTAATTAAAAAGAACTTCATCAGTCCGGCTTTAGATGTACCTGCTCCTGACTACGGTACCGGAGAGCGGGAAATGGCCTGGATTGCTGATACCTACAGTACCTTCTTTCCTGAACAGATCAATGCCTATGGTTGTGTAACCGGGAAGCCTATCTCTTTGCATGGGATACGTGGCAGAACTGAAGCTACCGGTAGAGGAGTGTCTTTCGGTATACGGGAGGCAGTAAGCGTAGCGGAAGATATGAAAGCACTGGGCTTAAGTACCGGTCTACAGGGTAAAAGGATTATTATTCAGGGTCTGGGTAACGTAGGTTATCATTCGGCAAAATTTCTACAGGAAGAAGGGGCTATCATCATAGGAGTAGCCGAATACAATGGTGGGATTTATAACGAAGATGGGCTGGATATAGAGGAGCTTATGCATCTGAAAGGAAGCAGTGGTGCAATCATCAACTACCAAAAAGGAAAAAGCGTAGAAAACGCTAAGGAAATGTTGGAATACGAGTGTGATATACTGGTGCCAGCTGCCCTGGAAAATCAAATTACTGAAGAAAATGCCCCCAGAATTAAAGCTAAGATTGTAGCTGAAGCTGCCAACGGGCCGGTTACCAAAGGAGCTGAGGCTATCCTTCTGGATAAAAATGTGATGATTATTCCCGACCTCTATCTCAATGCTGGCGGTGTAACAGTCTCTTACTTTGAGTGGCTTAAAAATTTATCAAGAGTATCTTTCGGACGTATGGATAAGCGTTATGAAGAAGTAAATAACCGCCGTATCCTGCAAGCGATGGAAGAACTGACCGGAGGTAAGCTTTCTGATGTACAGCATAAGCTGATGGAAACTGGTCCTGGAGAAGTGGATATTGTGAATTCTGGACTGGAGGAAATTATGGTGAATGCTTACCATGATACACGTGAGTTGATGAAAACCAAAAATATTCCAGATTTAAGGACAGCTTCATTTGTAAGTTCGGTAGAGAAGATTGCTACTTCCTACATTGCCCGTGGTATTTTCCCATGATATAAGTGATTAACTGATGTTACGCATGATTGGATTATAGTTGATTAAAGTTACGATATTAGCCAGAAAGAACCGAGCAGAATTT